>DATKUC010000064.1:0-23557 GCA_035530835.1 Spirochaetia bacterium | reverse complement strand
TTATCAATGTTCACTATCAGCGCGAACTTGTCGACCAGGTCAAATGCGGTCGTACTGTTCAGGAACGAGAGATCGCTGTTCACCGTGAAGACACCCGGATCACCAACCAGTCGTGCATAGTATCCACCGCCGGGCGCCTTGTTGCCGAACTCGAGGTCAAGAGCGTTCTTGTCATCCTTCATGACCAGCTCCATCCTGACCGGATCAAGGCCGTATTGCGCGAGGTCCGTCGGATGATCGTTCACAAACTGGTCCACGGTGAAGCTAGGAACGCTTTTCAGGAGTGTCCCGAGCTTGTCGGTCGCAACCGGATGGATGTTGGGATAGGGACTTGTCATGACGAGGTTGGAGAACGTCGCCTCCTCGGTCTTGAACCCGGCCGGAGGCTCCTGGATAACGATATGCTCCTTTCCGTTTCGGAGCTCGAAGTAGGTGAGCTTCTGCGTGTTGATGGTCGGCAGCGAGTGATCACGCAGGTCGGTCAGCCCAAGCATCATCGATTGCGCAGAGTAGTTGTCAAGAGCGTACACTTTCGGATCGCCCGACTTCTGGAAATAGTAGCCGTCGTTCGAGGGTGTAGTGCCTCCGATCGTGTAAACGACCGGTGCGCCGCTCTTCAGGTCTACCGTTGTTACCGCAGTAGGATTCTCGAGACCGTATTTGGCAAGGTCGGCAGCAGTCAGTTTCGAGCTCTGAACTACCCGTTGTACGAAGACACTCGTCACGTTGTAGAGGATCCGCTGCACAGCTGAGCCGTCGATACGCATCGGATAGGGCGTTACCGGCTCGAACGCATTCCCCTTTCGGTCGAGGACGAGCGTCTGATCTCCCTTCCTGATCTGTACCTTCGTGATATCCGGCTGTTTGATGTCTGCTATCCTGACTGAGGTCGAAGTCGAAGGTTTCGCTTTTGGAATAGCCTTCACGACCGCATATGCGCCAAGAAGCACCACCAGCACGCCGAGGGTGGCCAGCAGGCGGATGCTGCGCTTCGCCATTACAGATGCCTCCTGCGCAGCCAGATGACCATTCCCACGATCATGATGACAAGGGGAATGAAGATCACGAACAGCACCGAGTAGATGAGCACCTGCGTGCCGTTCAGTCGCATCGGGAACTGCAGGATCGTCTTGGAGCGAATTGCAATTGTGTCGGTCCGGTGCTCGAGCCAGGAAAGGCTGTTCAGGAAGAAGTTGAGGTTACCGGGCAACTGTCCGTAGGGCTGGATCGGCCGCAGGAAACTTGCGCTCCCGACCACGACGAGCCGGTATTGCGGCTGATCGGGAAGCACCATCTGATCGTTGATCGCAACTGCGAGCGTTATCGGTCCTTCGACATCGCTTGCAAGCTTGCCGGGTGAGTTGTTGGTCAGGTCGGTTCGCAGATACGACTGCGTAGATGAGGTCAGAAGCGGTTCTACCTTCACGTCACGGGTCTTGAGTGCGGTGTCGACAATTCCCATTGCGTAGGGGAGAACAATCGGCGTGCCCGATTGCTGAATCGGCTTCAGGATCGTCTGGCTTTTGAGAATCGGGAGCAGCTCGACATTGTTGTTCGCTGCGTGGTGGTTTGCGTTCTGCTCAATGACAAACCCATCTTCGTACTTCACACCGTAGTAGGAGAGAAGATTATTCAGATTCGGAAGTGGCTGTCGACTTACGTCCCGCATGACCAGCAGGTGTCCCTTGTTGGTCAGGTAGTTCTGGATCTCCTGAACTTCGGCGGTCGAAAGATCGACTCTCGGATTGTCTATTACGAGGATCGACGCGTCGCTCGGAACGCTGCCGGTCTGCAGCAGATTCAGGCTCTTGACCGTGAAGTTTTCGTTCTGAATCGCTGTTGTCAGGCCAAGCTGACCGAGGGATATTTCGTTGTGTCCCGTCAGCTCATAGATGATGGGCGTAACGCCGCTTGTTACGTAGAGCAGCGCATTGGTTACCTGCTGCTCGACCTTGATGCCGAGCACACGTGGATTCTGCGGATTGCTGAAGTCCACCGAATAGAGGTCAGCGTTGTTGATTACCCGGTCACCCTTGGGGCCGACTACGATGAGGCTTCCGTTCGGGATCCCGTTCCCGGACTTATCGTACTTCTTCACGAAGCCGGGGTTCTGGTCCGGATCGACCACGTCCACTTTGACGTGGCCCGAAAGGACTTCGTACCGTTTCAACGCGCCCAGAACTTCCTGTGAACTCTGTCCGCGCGGATACAGTGCGTAAATCGTCACTTCACTCTTCAGCTTTTTCAGCACGTCCTGGGTCTGCGGCGACAGCGTGTACAGACCACTGGAAGTCATGTCGGCCTGCACGTTCAGCTGGCCTACGATGAGGTTGACAATTATGAGGCCGATGACCACGCCAAGGGTGATCAGCGAAGAGTATCCGCCGTACTTGAACCCTTTTGATTGCATCAGCACTTTCAGGTTAGGTTTGTTCATGCGTTGCTCCTACGTCCATCGCCGCTTTTCAATGACCCGAATCGTTATGAACAGGAAAACGGCGCAGAAGCTCAGGTAGAAGACGACTGCATCAAGCTTCAGAATGCCAAGGTTGAAGCTGTTATACCTGTCAAGCAGTGAGATCCATCCCAGTGCGTTTCCGATCAGTCCCGTGTAGACGGTGTGGTCGATCAGGGCGAGCAGGACGATGATAATTGCGCTCACGATAACGGCGATACCACCCACTATCCACGAACGGGTGTTGAAGAACAGGTAGGCCGAAAGTGCGACGCCGAGTGCGGCGGCAAAGATGATACCCGACAGATTATCTGCCGGCACTACCTGTTTGACGAGATTGATAAGCCAGACAAAAAGCAGCGAAAAGAAGGTGAAGAACGCAGCAGTAACCTGGTTTTCAGTCAGTGCGCTGATCAGTATTCCGATCGCTATGAAACAGAGGCCGAGGAGAAAGAAGCCGATGTATGCTCCCGCAGTCTGTGCCACCGCAAGATCCCCGTAGGTGCCGACCACAACCGCATAGAGCACCGTGACGAGGAGCGTCACGAAGAAGACTGACGATGCGGCCAGAAACTTGCCGATCACTATGTCGGATATTGACACCGGACTGGTCAGAAGCAGCTGATCGGTCTTCTGCCGCCGCTCTTCGGAGATCGAGCGCATTGTCAGCAGCGGAATGGCAAAGATAAAGATGAAGAAGATGCTTCCGAGGAACGATGAATAGTATGCGCTTCCGGTGAAAAGGTGATTGTAGGCAAAGAAGAACCCGGATATGAGGAGAAACAACCCCATGAACACATATCCGATCGGAGTCTGGTAGTATCCCATAAGCTCGCGTTTGAAGATTGCAAACATGTCACTCCACTCCCTTTTCAGCATTTGTGAGGTGCAGGAATATCTCCTCCAGCGTCATGTTCTTCGACCGCATCTGAAGGATCGGAACGCGAGCCGCGCTGAACGCAAGGAAGACGTCCTTCCTGAGGTCGGTATTCTCCTCCGACCCGATCAGAACATCGACAGCTGCAGGCTCCGGCGAGTCGCTGATAGTAAGCGTCTTGATGCCGGAAACCGGGCCAAGTGCCTTTTCAACTTCCTCTTTCGAACCGGATGCTCGCACGACCAGCTCGCTGGTGTCGGCCAGACTGCGGGCGAGTGTGTCGAGCGCGCCGTCGGCAACGATCTTGCCAAGGTTCATAATAAGAACCCGTTCGCAGGTTTCGCTGACTTCGTGCAGGATATGAGAGCTCAGGACCACAGTGTGGTCTTTTCCCAGTTCGCGGATGAGATCGCGGATCTCAATGATCTGCTTTGGATCGAGGCCGGAAGTCGGTTCATCCAGAATGAGTATTTCCGGATTTCCCATCAGGCTCGCCGCAAGGCCTACTCGCTGTTTGTACCCTTTTGAAAGGTTCTTCAGCAATCGCTTGCGAACGTCAGTAATGCGAACCGTCTCGAGGCCATACTCAATTCGCTGCGCAGTCTCGTTTCGAGAGACATTCTTTATCTCGCAGACAAACTTCAGGTATTCCTGTACGGTCATTTCCATATAGAGCGGTGGGTTTTCGGGCAGGTATCCAATCTTCGCCTTGATTTCCTGCGGATTTTCCAGGATGTTTTGACCATCGATCATCACATCCCCCTCGCTTGAGGAGAGATATCCGGTAAGAATATTCATGGTGGTGGATTTGCCCGCCCCATTGGGTCCCAGAAAACCGACAATTTCCCCTTTTTGAATGGTGAAACTGACATCGTCAACTGCTTTATGGGGCCCATACCGCTTAGAGAGTTGAGTAACCTGGATCAAGGTTGCGCCTCCTCGGGTATGTACGATACGACACCTTACTGAAGATGATCTGGACTGTCAATCGAGACGAAAATTCGGGTTATGTCCGCCGGGTGATGGAATTCCTGCGCCGATTGTGTGGACTGAGGAAGCCTGGTCTCCTGCCGGAGCCGCCATCAGCTCGATTTACGCGGCAGTCCGCCGTGTAAAACCCGATATACGAACAGCCCGGCGCGTTCCTTTATTGCGATGGTACTGTCACGAAGCGCGGAGATGTCCGGCAGGAAGCGAAAGAATGATGAGATAGCGGGGCGATCGATCTGATAACCTGTCGGAGCCGGAATCACCGCGATTCCCTGCTTTCTGAAGCAGAATACCGCTCTCGGCATATGATACGCTGAAGTTACCAGGATGATAGTTCGCGGGTTGAAGAGCCTGTGCACGTTGATGGCGTTTTCCCACGTGGTCCTGCTCGATGTCTCAATGTGTATTTTCGACTGCTGAAGACCGAGAGAGACCAGGAGCTGTCTCGCAGCAGCGGCCTCGCTTTCGGTCCCCGCTGTCTTGAGCGGTGAACCGCCGGACATGATTACCGGCAGATCCGTCGCTTTGGCGATCCTGAAGCCGTAGAGCACCCGCACTGCTGATTCCGCGCCGAGTGACGCGGGAACTGATACAGGTTGAGCGGCTGTACCCTGCGACAGCGCCTGCGCGTCCGGCGCGCCCGCGACTGTGCCACCACCAAGGATCACCAGGTCGTCAGCGCCACTTGCGGCAGCAGATAACGGCGGGTACTCGGTCTCGAGAGAACCCAGCAGTGCATCGGCGACCGGTCCAATCGAAAGCAGATAGAGACCGATAAACGCAATTGCCGAAATGAACAGAGCAGTTTTACGCAATTTGAAAAGGGCAAGAAGTGCTGCGGCAACGCCAAAGAGCAGGATGATTCCCGGGGGGAGAAGTATCGTCTCAGCGACCTTTGTCAGTGTGAACATCTTGACCTCAGCGCGGCGGCACCAGAAGCGCCGCAAGCTCGAAGGCGGGGGCTCCGTCGAGTGTAAATGATTTCCATTCGGCAATGTCGATGAGGACTCGCGCAAGGTAGCCGGTTTTCAATTCGATATGCCGACCAATCAGTCGTTCAACAAACTCTTCGATGACGGGGTTGTGGCCGACTACCATGATCCGGTCACTTTCACCGCCATTGCTTCTGATGCTTTCCACGTATGTGTCCACTTCCGCGTCAAACAGGTGCGGAAGTTCCACTATCCGCGCCTTGCACGCAGAAGCGTGCATCGTGATCTTTGCCGTGGAAAGCGCTCGAGCTGCCGTCGAGGCAAGAACGACGTCGGGGCGGAAATCAAGATCATGCAACAGACCGCCGATGTAGCGAGCCTGCAGCTCTCCTTCCCCGGACAGCTGCCGCTCACGGTCCATCATTCCCGGCGAAGCCTTCTTCGCCTTCGCATGGCGATAGAGCTGGAGTTCCTTCATCCTTTCGTTTCCTCCTCGGATTTGGGATGGCCACCGAAAATGCGCGCAGTCTCACTGCGAACGTCCGCGATCCATCTGCGCCGCGCCCGAAGCGTACTCTCGCGAACATTCCACAGGACGCGAACCTGCGCGTCCTCAATTCCGCAGAAGCCGAATATGGATCGGCGCCAGACCGAGGAGATCGGGTGCGAAACCTCCATCGGATTCGACGCTTCTGACTGATGCGATGCGCGGTCATCTGCAAACTCTTCGGCTTTCGCGTCGGTTGTGCATACCACGAAGGCGCGTCGCCCGGCAAGAAGCTTAACCCGTTGTTTCGGCAGGAAATCCGGAGCCTCATAGTCGTAGACAACGCCGGGCCGGAACACCCGGTCAAGCCATCCCTTCAGCAGCGCCGGTGGCATCCCCCACCAGTCCGGGTGCACGAAGATGTAACCGTCTGCCGAGGCGACATCCCTGCTGTAACGCTGAACAGTATCGTCGAAGCTGAAGCGGCGGAGTATCTCCTGATGCGAAAGCACCGGGTCGAACTGCCCGTCCGCATGCTCGTGATACAGATCTATGAGTGTCACCGCATGACCGATATCGGAAACCGCGTCGAGGCATGCCGCCGCCAGGGAATGGCTCAGACTCTCCGGATCGGGGTGGCAGACCACCACAAGAACTCGCATTTGCTGCCTCGTTCAGTGAACAGTTTTACCGGACACGGCCATTTCAGTATATTATAGCTGTCGTTCTGTTGCACTCTACCCTCGGCTTCTACCCTGACGAAAATTGTCTTTTATGGTAAAGTAGCGCACAGAATCTACTCAGGAAACCTTGCCTGACATGACTACTTGAACTATCCACCTTGTACAATTGTGGAAATCTGAGTAAATTAGTAATATATAATCGGGAGATGGGAAGATGTATTCGAAGGTCCAGATTCTTGATGCGTTGAAAGAGGTTGTCGATCCGGAAATCGGTCTGAACATCGTGGATGTCGGTCTCGTCTATCGAGTCGAGCCGGCCGAAGAGAAGATCGAGGTTGATTTCACCCTGACTTCTCCCGGGTGCCCGCTCGGCGACCACATAGTTGCAGAGATCAACCGCGTGCTTCAGGACAAACTTGGTTACAAGGAGGTCATTGCGAACCTCATCTGGAACCCGCCCTGGAGCATCGACTTCATGAGCGAGGAAGCGCGCCTTGAACTTGGCTACCCCATCTGACCATAACTGTGCCACGGAGGAATTAAGGTGAAAATCGAAATCCGCAATCTTCATGCCCGTATCGAGGACAAAGAGATACTCAACGGCATAAATCTCGACCTTTCGTCAGGTGAGATACACGCTCTCATGGGCCCGAACGGCTCCGGAAAGAGCACGCTCACGAATGTCATATTCGGCCATCCGATGTACGAAGTTACCGAAGGGGAAATCCTGGTCGATGGTGAAAACATCACCGAAATGGACACTCATGAACGAGCGCGAAAAGGTCTTTTTCTCGCTTTTCAGTACCCGGTCGAGATCCCGGGCGTTACCGTCGGGCGATTTCTGAAACGAGCGGTCGAGATCAAGCAGCAGCACCGTGAGGCGGGGGTTACCTCCGGATCCACGATGCCGTTTGTCCGCGAACTCCGCGAAGCGATGGAGTTCATGGAGATGGATCAGCAATTCATAAATCGCTATCTGAATGAAGGCTTCTCCGGCGGCGAGAAGAAGCGGATGGAAGTCCTCCAGATGCTGATGCTCAAGCCGAGTTTCGCCATCATGGACGAGACGGATTCCGGACTCGACATCGACGCATTGAAGGTTGTGTCGAAAGGGGTGAACAGGCTCCGCGGACCGGATTTCGGTGCCCTCATCATCACCCACTATCAGCGGATACTCGATCACATCAGACCCGACTACGTGCATATCATGTACAAGGGGCGCATTGTCACATCCGGTGGTAAGGAACTGGTCACGACCCTCGAAGAAAAAGGGTATGACTGGGTCCGACAGCAGTACGGCATTGAGGAGGAAGCAAATGAGCAGCCAGTCGAAAGCCGTTGAGGTTGAGGATTACAAATACGGGTTTAATTTCCGCGACACATCGGTATACCGGGCGCCGGAAAAGGGACTGTCGGAAGAGGTAGTTCGTTCGATTTCTTCCCATAAGCAGGAACCCCAATGGATGACCGACTACCGCCTCCAGGCGCTGAAGACCTTCCGTCAGAAGGAGATGCCAAACTGGGGCGCGGATCTTTCAACGCTGAACTTCGACGATATGTACTACTACGCGAAGCCGGTATCCAAACAGGAGAAGCGGTGGGAGGATCTGCCTCCGGAGATCCGCGAGACGTACGACCGGATCGGTATCCCCGAGGCGGAGAAGAAGTACCTCGCCGGCGTCGGAGCGCAGTACGATTCGGAAGTCGTCTATCACAGCATTCGCGAAGACCTTGCGAAACAGGGAGTAATCTTTTCCGATCCTGAGAGCGCCGTGCGGGAACATCCTGAACTTGTGCGAAAGTACTTTGGAACGGTGATCCCCTATTCGGACAACAAGTTCTCGGCGCTCAACAGCGCAGTCTGGTCAGGCGGCAGCTTTATCTACGTTCCGCCCGGGCTGAAGGTGGACATTCCTCTCCAGGCATACTTCCGAATCAATCTTGAAAACTTCGGACAATTCGAGCGCACCCTGATCATCGCCGACGAGGGCGCGTTCGTTCACTATATCGAGGGGTGCACCGCACCCATCTACACGACTGACAGCCTTCACAGTGCAGTTGTCGAGATTATCGCTCTGAAAGGTGCGCGGGTCCGCTACACAACTATTCAGAACTGGTCGAGCGATGTGTACAACCTGGTCACCAAACGTGCAATGGCGTACGAAGGGGCGACAGTTGAGTGGGTTGACGGAAACATCGGCAGCAAGCGCACCATGAAGTATCCATCGGTCTGGCTCATGGGCGAGGGCGCGCACGGCGAGATTCTTTCAATCGCGTTTGCCGGCAAGAACCAGGAGCAGGACACGGGCGGCAAATGCATCCACGCCGCGAGCAACACCAGCTCAATCATTACTAGCAAGTCGATCAGCAAAGACGGCGGTATCGCGAGCTACCGGGGACAGATCAAGGTCGATCCGGGACTCCACGGCATCAAGAGCAAGGTCGTCTGTGACGCGCTGATCATGGACGCAGATTCGAAGAGTAACACCTATCCCTACATGGACATTCAGGCGGACGACGTATCGATCGAGCATGAGGCGCGGGTATCGCGCATCAGCGAGGAACAGCTGTTCTACCTCATGAGTCGCGGGATGGATGAGGCGGAAGCAAGCGTCATGATCGTAAACGGCTTTCTCGATCCGCTTGTCAAGCAATTGCCGATGGAGTACGCGGTCGAGCTGAACCGTCTCATTGAACTCGAGATGGAAGGATCAGTAGGCTGAGAAGCCGAAGCCGTGGGCTGAGAAGCCGATAACCGGCCGGCCATTCCAAGGAGATAGTATTGAACACGACACAAACCTTCCGCGGTACCGCGGAGCTTCCCGCGTTCGCCGCGAGCCGCAAAGAGGTCGAGTGGATGGCCTCACTCAGACACCGTGCCTACGAGCGCTTTTCGACGATGGACTGGCCGACCACCCGAGAGGAGGAGTGGCGGCGAAGCGACATATCGAGCTACGACTTCGAAGCTTACGGCTATGGCAGCAGCGCAGTCTCGGCTCTTTCGGCAGCGTCTGCAACGGTGCCTGCCGGCTATAGCGGTACCATGAAGTTTCGCGGGGCGGAATGCGTTGAAATTACGCTGAAACCCGAGCTCGCAGCGCGCGGGGTCCTTTTCCTGCCACTTAATCTGCTCCTCGCAGCAGACCGGCACGCGATTGTTTCGGAAGCGGCGATTGCTGCCCTGAAGCAGGCGCTCACCGCCGCAGTTGACGGCATCGACAACAGAATATGTGCCTGGCACTATGCGGCGATGTCGCATGGCGCGTACCTCTACGTGCCCGAGTTTGTCGAGATCAACGAGCCGTTCAGGATCGACTACACCGAAAACGGAGATTCAACACTTTCCGCACCGGAGACGGTTGTGCACCTCGAAAAGGGGGCACGGGCTACCGCTGTTCAGTCCATATCCGGACAGGAGGAGGGCGAACTGCTCTTCAACGAAGGCAGTGACCTGATAGTTCGGGATGCCGCGAGTCTGAGCTTTCTCAGCGTTCAGAACCTGAACCTCGACTGCTCGGTCTTCTCGAACGGGAACTCGCGAGTGGACAGAGACTCGTCGTTCGAGCACTTCGTAGCCGTCTTCGGCGGCATGTTCGCCAAGGATCGATTTGACTGCACACTTGATGGCCCCGGTTCGGACGTGCGATTGAACGGCATCTATTTCGGGCACAAGGATCAGCACTTCGATGTCCGCACAGTTCAGCACCACAATGCACCACATGCGACGAGTCGCACCTACTACAAGGGCGCGGTCAAAGACGAGTCACACGCCGTGTATCAGGGACTCATTCAGGTCGCGCACAAGGCAATCCGGACTGATGCATTTCTCGAAGACAAGAATCTGATTCTAAACGACGGCGCACGTGCGGATTCCATTCCGAGTCTGCAGATAAACACTGATGACGTGAAATGCAGCCATGGTTCAACTACCGGTCGCCTCGACGAGAATCAGCTGCACTACCTGATGGCACGCGGCTACGATCGCGCGGAAGCCGAGGAGTTGCTTGTCGAAGGTTTCTTCGGCGACCTCATCGATCATGGTCCGGAAGTGATGCGTGAAGAGCTGCGCGCGGTAATCATGGAGCGACTCCTCGAGAAGTCCGAAGCGTAGAGCGGATCCGGGATTATGTGGATCCGCGCAGTCGCGGTAGACGAACTATCGCGACCGTTCAAGCTGGTACATCGGCGCAAGGAGATTGCGATATTCCGTCTCGAGGACGGTATCTACGCAATCGACAACTCCTGTTCTCACGAGTACTCCCCTCTGTGTGACGGCCTCATTGTCGGCGGTGATGTCTGCTGCCCGAAGCATGGCTCACGGTTCGACATTCGGACCGGTGCGGTAAAGGACTTTCCCGCTACCCGACCGGTCGCCACCTACGAGGTGAAGGTGGAAGACGGTATCGTGTGGGTGAAGCTGTAGGCTATGTCCGCCGCGCAACCACCCCGATCCACTCTGTGGCTTTTTCGAGCGGAATGCCGGTCAGGTCGCCGTACAACCCGCACACCTCATATCCAGATGCCGCGAGCAGTTCCGATACCGACTGTTCGGTATAGTGGTGGCGCCAGATATTATATTCGCGGATTGGATCACCGGCTCCTCCGATGACGAGATAGCGATTCAGATGCACGTCGGTTTCCTCATACGTGTATCCTCTTTCAAGTACCAGATGCGGCTCCTCAGCCCAGAAACCGTTGTCGCGTGTGGTGTACCAGTTCGTCGCCAGTGCGGTCCGCAGCGAGTAATCACGCGTAAAGACGTCAAAGATGAACAGGCCGCCGGGTTTCAGCGCGGATCGGATCTTGCGGAGCATTCGATCCCGGTCGCGGTCCGTCATGACGCAGAACTCGCCGTAGATCAGAGTTACTACATCGTAGCGCGATCGTTCAATCAACGTCCGATAGTCGGCACATCGATACTCGATGGGGAGGTGGCGTTTTTTCGCACTCTGCATGGCGTAGCCTATCGATGATTCGGAAGAGTCTATTCCCGAGACCGAGAATCCACGGTCGGCAAAAGCGGTGCAATAGAGCCCGGGACCGCACGCAACATCCAGGAGGCTGAGTGGTGCTCCGGTCCCGGCGTCTGTCAGGGACCGGGCACGATCGGTGATCCAGTCTGCGGACGCCTGGATCACCTCGGGCCGACGACTCGCATCATCGATGGTCGGATCGAGATGAGCATTCAACACATGACGGGAAATATATGCATCGGTCCAGAAGCTCAGACCCGAATCTGCAAATAGTTTCGGTTTTCGATCGAGCCTGGCCAGCAACGAGAGATCAACATTGGTAAGTTTGTCGGGAATCATTCGGCGAATTATAGCGCGCAACCCGAAGAGTGTACAGAAACCGAACTCAGGCATATAATGCGGCATCAATGAATCGAGACCGAACCACCACGCACCTTGCCGCCTCCGATGCGGCGACAGCCGGGCGCATTCTTCGAGCCGGCGGACTCGTCGTGTTTCCGACAGAGACTGTCTACGGACTCGGAGCGAACGCCCTTGACGGTACCTCCTGCACGGCCGTCTTTCGCGCCAAAGGACGACCCGCCGACAATCCGCTTATCGTTCATTTTCCCGATCTGGATTCGCTCGTGATTGCCTTTCCGAGCCTGCCTCCAGCTGCGCGACAGTTGTTCGACCTGTTTTCACCCGGCCCGCTTTCGGTGATCGTTCCCAAAACGTACGCGGCCCCCGGTTACCGGATTGCGGACGAGGCCACCGCAGGGCTCGATACTGTTGCGTTGCGGATCCCGCGCCACCCGATTGCGAGGGAGTTCCTCCGGAGTGCAGGAGTACCGGTGGCTGCCCCTTCGGCCAACCGGTCAGGTCGTCCGAGTCCGACGACCTTCGGGATGGCGTGCGAGGAGATGGACGGTCTGGTGGACGCGGTCGTCGATGGCGGCGAGTGTGAGATCGGTCTCGAATCGACTGTTGTAGACATTTCAGGAGGCACAATCCGGATTCTTCGGCACGGAGCGGTCACCAATGAGATGATCGAGCAGGTGCTCGGGCGGATCTGGACCGACGAACGGGACTTGAGCCGGCCGGTGCATGAACATGAGCGACCGCGCGCACCGGGCATGAAGTATTCGCACTACAAGCCCCGCGCCCGCGTTGTTGTTGCGGATGGGCCGATATTCGCAAATCCGGAGTTTCATCCGGCAACCGTAGCCGCCCGCTTTGGCCACCGTGCGGGGAGCGTCGGCGTCATCCGTTGCGGAGAGAGCGCTGATATGTCGCAGGATGTCGTCAGCGAGTCCGATGGCGTGGTGACGGTCCAGGTAGCAAATGCTGTTGCATACGCACGCAGTCTCTATCGACTGCTCGTGTGGTTTGACGAGAACGGTATAGAGTTTGTCATTGCCGAGCTACCTTTGGACAGAGGGGTAGGAACTGCGGTCCGCGATCGGTTACTCCGCGCGAGTGGCGGGGAGAGGGTTCCCCGGCCCTGACATCACCGGGTGACAGTTGTCGGCCTAGTTCTCGATGATCGAGGACGCCGGATGCGCGTGAGTTCTGATAGATTCTTCGCCCATGCGGGTATATTCGTAGACACGCTCGCTGATGAACGCGTCAACAAGTTCCGGTTCGAACTGCGTTCCGGCTCCGTGGCTCATCTCCCGGAGCGCATCCTGCAGTGGCAGCGCCTTACGATAGGGCCGCGACGATGTCATTGCGTCGTATGAGTCAGCGACCGTGACAATTCTGACAGCATAGGGAATATCGGTTCCGGAAAGTCCGTCAGGATAGCCGAGCCCGTCCCACCGTTCATGATGATTTCGTATAATCGGGATGCATGGGTCAAAGAATGAAACCCGCGAGAGGATGCGCTCGCCGATTACCGGGTGCTGATGAAACACCTCAAGCTCCTGCGCGGTGAGCGGACCCGTCTTGTGAAGCAGCGCTTCGGGAATACCGATTTTTCCCACATCGTGCAGAAGAGCCGAATATTCGATTATATCGATTTCCTGCTCGGACAATCCGCACGTGCGAGCGAGCGCCGTCGACAGCACGCGAACCCGGTGACAATGACCGCGCGTATAGGGATCCTTCGCTTCAATAGTCTCTGCAAGCATCTGTACGGTGTCGAGGTTGGCGCCCTGCAAGGTCTGGTACGCCTGCGAGAGCTCCTCGGTGCGCTCGGCGACCTGATGTTCAAGTGATCGCTGGTACCGCAGATTCTCTTCAGCGAGGCGTGCGTTTTCCAGTATCAGCGCGCGGTGGCCGAGTATGCGGGAAAGCGCCTTCAGTAATTCGTTTTTGTCCAGGGGCTTGACGAGGTAGTCGTATGCCCCTTTCCGCATCGCCTCCATTCCCGTCTGGAGGTCCGAAACTGCGGTCAGCATGACAACCGGGGTGGCCGGAAGCCGCTCCTTGAGTTCAGGCAGGAGCTCAATACCGGTTACACCGGGCATACGGATATCCAGAAAGATGCAGTCCGGATCAAGTTCTTCCCGGTCGATGATCTGCAGGGCCTCCTCCCGCGATTCGGCGGCGCGCACGATGTAGCCTTCCTGCACGAGCCTCAGGCTCATGACCTTTCGTATTGCAGGGTCGTCGTCGATGATCAGTACTTTTTGCGCCATGCCAATCCTCCGGGAATCAGGAATGAAACCTGTTGCCGATATTCGTCATAGTTCGAAAATATCCTGGGAAACAGGAAGATATCCTCCACACAAATCAGTATGAAGTTGAGAATATTCACCGCGGCAACTGCGACAGTGACAACGGACGATTCGTAGAGTACCGCGAATGACATTGTGGCAAACAGCATCCAGAGAAATCCTGGGTGTCGAACCAGACCGTAGGTGCCTGAGGTCAGCGCCTTGCGCTCCGGGGACGGCTCAGTGTCGCGATTCCGGTTTAGCCAAGCTATCAGCGGAATCTCGAGTACCGTCGAATAAAGCAGCAGCATTGTTCCGGCGCCCGCAGTCAGCGTGAACAGCATGCGGGAGAATCCGGGGTGCATCGATACCCGGTGCGCGATAAAAAGCGAACAAAAGCTACTGACTATCGCGCCATAGCCGAAAATAATAGAGGCACGACTGAGGTATCTCCTGCGGCCGATCTGCGCGACGTCCGAAAGAACGAG
The DNA here is from genome assembly GCA_035530835.1 of Spirochaetia bacterium. GTDB lineage: Bacteria > Spirochaetota > Spirochaetia > DSM-27196 > DATKUC01 > DATKUC01. The sequence continues at coordinate 9,033 of DATKUC010000064.1, read as the reverse complement.
GAATATGAAACCAGTTGCGATGTATGGTACATAAACCATAGAATGTGTAGTATATGGCAAGCTGATGGGAAAGTGAATCTGTCTGCGAGTCAACGTACGGGTGGTCCGCCTGCATGAGCATCGACATCTCGTCCGTCATACCTGCTGTGGCGGTTGTACTCTACGTACTTTTCACTGTGTTCGGGCTCTATAGAGTCGATTTTTCTTCAATTCACTGGTCATTTATCATGTACATGACGCTCATGAGCATCTGGAGTTTCGGATCGTTCATGATGCACATCAATTCAAACGCGCTCACTCCGTTGCTCTGGAACCGTATCATGCTGATTGGCATGTTCGGTGGACCGATCACCATTTTCCATTCGATGGTGAGACTTCTTCATCGTCCTCGAAGTTACCACTTTGCGCTGCTGGTAATCGGATATTTGATCTACGGACTCCTCCTGGTGATGGACTTCACCGGCCTCGTCGTGGTGCAGGCGGGTTTTACCGCGGCCGGAGTTTTTTCATATACCCTCGGCCACGGAGCTCCGATTGCATATTCGTTGAGTTATATCTACCTCATGCTCGGAATCATCGTCCTGATTCGCGAGCTGCGCCGCGACATTCCCGCAACTGATCGAACCAAGCTGCTCCTGCCGCTCTATGGTGCAACGATCATGCTCGTAGGCGTCCTGTTCAACCTCTACGAGCCTGTTGGGAGGTATCCGGTCGACATCGCAGCCACGACGATCAATGCAATCCTCATTTTCTACGCAATTTATCGATATCGGCTGGTGCACTATTCGGTAACCGTGCTCCGGTCGATGTTCCTGGTCGTGCTCACGATCTTCTCCGCATTCCTGTTCTATCTCGTCATCTGGGTAGTTATTCCGGAAGCCCGGTCCGCATCGTTCGCAAAGCTGGTTGCGGTGTCGGTTGTCCTTGCCCTCATTGCCGCGCTCGTTTTTCAACCCTTCTGGCGCCGCTTTCTCCGGGTGCTCGAGCGGCTCTATCTCGGTGAGGGGTTTGCGTATAACCAGGATCTGCGCAGTTTCTCTGCCAGTCTCAGCACCATCGTAGACCTGAATACACTGGGTCAGCTTACGCTGGATCGCATCAGCGGTACTTTCGATCTCGAGTGGTCGTTCATGGTCGTGCTTGATTATACGGCGCGTTACTACCGAATTACGGCTGCCCGCGGCCTCGACCTGACCGACGCAGCCAGGAACGACGTCGTGCTTCGTCGCTCTTCGGCGTTCATCCAGATGATCAGTCGTGCACCGTCGGTCATTTCATCGCCGGCGGCCCACACCGATGTGATGCTGGATATCGCCGGAGTCCAGATGAGTTTCCCGGCAACCGTCGTTCTTCCCCTGCGCTTCAAGGAGCGGGTAAACGGGTGTCTGGTAATCGGACGCCGCCGCTCGAAGGAGTACTTCAACCAGTACGAGCTCGAGACGCTCGAAATACTTGCTGCCCAGTGTTCGATTGCGCTCGAAAATGCCATTTCTTTCGAGCGATTGAGACGGCAGCAGAAACGGCTGCAGGCGCTCAATCGCGAAGTCACGCTCAGCCGCAACAAGCTCGAAGCGTTCTTCGACGGAATCACCACCCCCATATCGATCCAGGACATCAACTACAACATCGTCATGGTCAATATGGCTTCGACACGCTATTTCAGATCTTCCTACAAAAATATTATCGGTCAGAAATGCTACAAGGTGTTCTTCGGCAAGAACAAGCCGTGCGAGAACTGCATGGCGCAGGACAGTCTGCACACCGGCCTCCCATTCAATGTTGAGAACACCCATCTGCCCACCGATACCACCTTCTCGATGCACTTCTATCCCATCAAAGTGCCGATCGGTGAAGTTCCCGCGGGATCCGATCGGCTGTTCCTCGAGTTCTTCCAGGACGTTACGCAGCAGAAGCGCCTCCAGGCTGAGCTCATCCAGTCCGAAAAACTTGCGAGCATCGGAACGCTTGCCTCAGGCATTGCCCATGAAATCAACAATCCGCTCGGCGGCATCCTCGGCACCGCAGAGCTCATTCTCGACGATGCAGAGAAGGGCTCGAAAGTGGAGGAGTATGCCACCGACATTATCCAGTACTCACGGAATGCTGCCGACGTGATCAGCGAGCTGACAAGCTACGCCCGCAAGGCGAAAGAGGAGACAGTCAGCGTAAAGCCGAATGAGGCGGTCGAGAGTGCGCTGAAGCTCGCACAGAGGGGTCTGAAGCTCGATCACATCAATATCAGGCGCGACTACGACGACGTGCCTCCCATCGAAGGGAGCGCAAACGAACTGCAGCAGGTGCTTCTGAACCTCATCATCAACGCCGTTCAGGCGATGAACGGTGAGGGTACACTCACCGTCGCCTGCAAACAGATAGACTGGAACGTAGTGATGACGGTCGGCGATACCGGCCCGGGCATTCCGTCGGGGAATCTGCAATCGATTTTCACGCCGTTCTTCACCACCAAGGATCCTGGTGAAGGTACCGGTCTGGGCTTGAGCATATCGCACCGCATAGTCTCCCGAATGGGCGGGAGGATACATGTCAGCAGCGAGATTGGGCGCGGCACCACTTTTACCATCACGCTGCCGCTTGTCGACGAGGACAAATACCGGATTCGCTTCGTCAACGTTTCGAAACCCGAAGAGCTTGAGGATGTCTTCTATATTCAGCGCAAGATCCTGGTAGGAGAGAAGGGTTATCTCGAGGAGACGATCCACCGACGAGAGGATGAAAACGCCTACCACATCCTCGCATACAAGGGACTGCAACCGGTCGGTACGGTTACCTGCATGACTCCCGAGCAGACAAGGAAGCTTCCTATCGAGGAACACTTCGGCCTTCGCAGCTTCAAGGATGACAAACGGTGCGTTGAAATAGACCGTCTTGCTGTCATGAAGGATGAGCGGGGCAGTATCGTGCCGCTCGGCCTCATGACGCTTGCCTACCTGTTCGCCAAGTCCGAAGGTGCCGAACGCGTCTTCCTTGACGTTTTCAGCGATGAGCGGAAGCACATCGGCATGTACCGGAAGCTCGGCTTCCAGGTAATCGGCAGTTACGATGCGCCATTGCCGGTGGACGTGATGATGCTTGATCACCAGACCTACTACGAGCAGAAGGCTCGCGAAATGGAATACTTCGTGAAACCATTCATGAGCAGGCTCATCAAGCGAATCGAATTTACCCCGGATGCGAGGGCGCGCGTACTTTCAGCCGCTGAACAGATCACTTCAGCGACGAAAGTATAGTTCACGTACTCAGTTTTGCGGTGTGTTGTTCAGATGATCTATGAGAACGAAGGAGAGTGCAGCCTGCTCGTTGCGCGTGAGCTCGGAAATTGCCGAGTCGAAAATCTCTTTCATCTTTGGATGGGCCGGTGCATCTTCTTCGACGAGCCGACGCGCCACCTGCATCTGCGACTGGTTTATGCAGTAAACTGATTCTCCGCCGGTCAGATCGAGCTTCTTTCTGTTTACGCTGTCCTGAAGTTTTTCCATGTTACCTTTTTCGTATGGCTCCCGCCGACGCGCTCCGCGATATACAAGTTCCCGCGGAGCGCCGCAAACTATGCCGCGTTCAGCCGTGATCGCAGCTGAAGCTCGAGCCGCATCCGCAGGTGCGGGTTGCATTCGGATTGAAGAAGCGGAAACCGGGGGCAACGAGGTCGTCGGAATAGTCAATCTGCAGTCCGGCAAACAGCGGCGCACTCATCCGATCGGTCACAACCTTCAGGTCGGCATCTTCGTAGAGTGTGAGATCCTCGCTGGTAAAATCCTGGTCGATTGCAGCCTGATAGCTCATTCCGGAGCAACCGCCTGCCTCTGCCCATATGCGAAGGAAGTTCTCAGTATTTACATTCAATTCGGAAAGCTGGCCCTTTGCCTTCTCTGAAATTGCAATGGTTGAAGTCAACATTAATCAGGTCCTCCCTGTAAAAGGTTAGAAAAAATCTAATCAACTTCATAGGAAATGTCAATTGCAGTGGCGACCGCTTCGGCTTGACCTCAGCGCAGAAAAGCAGGATTCTTAAGAAAGAGGTAGGGCTATGGGTGCGTTTTGTTCCCCGCTTGTGCACGCCCGCCACGCCCGCATAACGCGGCGGACGCCTCCTTTGTCTGGATTGTCCACGCTACGTGTTGCGTGGATTCTCGTTTTTCCCGTCCTCCTGGTGATTCCTCAGGCGATTGCGGTCGCGCAACCATCGAGTTCGCGCGTCGTTGCGGCTTCGGTTCGCGGATACCTTGATCCGGTGTCGGAGCGCTACGTTGAGCGTGTGCTCGAAACCGCGCGTTCAGCCGGTGTTGCGCGAGTTATCCTGCATGTCGACGTGACGGGCGGGCTGCCACGGTCGGTTGCACGGCTCGCTGCTGCGATACGCGCATCACGCGTTCCGGTCACCGTCCAGCTATCTCCAAATGCAGGCAGCCCCGGGGCCGGGAGCAGAACCGCTTCAGCCGCAGGCGCGCTTCTGGCAAAGGCTGCGGACACCACGACGGGCAGAGAACTGCCCCCGCAGGCAGCGGCAGCGACCATCACCTACGTTCACGAGAGTGTCTGGGAACGGGTGCTTTCCGCGCTGCTTGCGCCGAATACCGCGTATGTTCTGTTCATCCTTGGCATTCTCGCAATTCTCGTCGAGTTGAGCATCCCGGGCATTGGTCTGCCGGGCATTACCGGCACGATATCGGTGCTCCTTTCGCTGCTCGCCTTCGGCGTCTTCTCGGTCAACGTTGCCGGAATCGGCATCATTCTGTTTGGAGCTATTCTCTTCATTGTCGACCTCAAGGCCTCAACCCATGGCGTGCTCTCTGCAGGAGGCATCGTCGCGGTGCTCGCAGGCTCATTCATGCTCTTCCCCGGCTCGCCGCAGAGCGCGGTGCCGGGAATTGCCGGCCCGCAGATCTCTCCTCTTACGATATTCGTGATGACCTCGCTGCTTGCACTTTTCTTTGCAACAGCGGTCATGAAAGGCCTCGGTGTACAGCGCCGCGCGGTGACAACCGGACCGGATGTTCTTATCGGGCAGGACGGGATTGCGCTCACGGCTCTCGGTCCGGACGGAACCGTACGTGTGGCAAACGAGGAGTGGAGTGCGCAGTCGCTCGAGGGCGAGATTGCAGAGGGAGCGGATGTCACGGTTGTGGCTTCCGAAGGCATACATCTGGTAGTGATACGCAAAGGATGGTGAGACATGATAGTTGATCTTGTGGTCTGGGCGGCAGTCATCGTGGTGGGCGTTTCAATCCTGGCAAGTTCCCTCAAGGTGGTTCGCGAATACCAGAGGCTGGTGGTCTTCCGACTCGGCAGGCTATTTGGTGCGCGGGGTCCCGGAATTGTCTTTCTCATCCCGTTCGTAGATAAGGCCGTGTGGGCAGATTTGCGGGAGATATTTCTTGAGATTCCCCGGCAGACCTGCATCACCAAGGATAATGCGCCCATAGATATCGACTTTCTCATCTACTCGAGGGTGATGGATCCCTCGCTTTCGGTCGTGAAGGTGAACAACTTCGCCGGCGCGAGCCAGGGAATAGCCACTACCACGCTGCGCGCGGTTATTGGCGATATCGCGCTCGACGACGTGCTGGCAAAGCGGGAGGATATCAACCGCGTGCTGAGGTCGAAGCTTGACGAGGTTACCGAACGGTGGGGAGTAAAGGTGACCAGCGTTGAGATCCGGGAGATAGTCCCGCCACGGGAAATCCAGGACGCAATGAACCGTCAGATGTCGGCGGAGCGCAACCGCCGCGCTATGGTGACCGAATCCGAAGGCAAGCGGCAGTCGACGATACTGGTTGCCGAAGGCGACAAGCAATCGGCAATTCTGCGGGCGGAAGGCGAGCGCCAGTCGGCAATTCTGAAAGCCGAAGGGTTCTCACTTGCCCTGGAGCAGATCTTCTCTTCTGCGAAGAACATCGATCAAAAGACAATGGTGCTCCAGTACCTTGATGCCATGAAGACGATCGGCTCGAGTCCGTCGTCGAAGTTCTTCTTTCCGATGGAACTCATGGAGTTTCTGAAGCCGATCAAATCATTTGCCGAGCAGTCAGGTTTTGCCGGATCGAGCACCCCTCAGGCTGAACCACGGCCCGCGCCTGAGCGCCCCATCGCATGAGCCTTATGGGTCAGACTGTCTCAGCGGGCGAAGTCTTTCTCAGCTGAAAACTCTCTGAACGGCGCCGGACCGCTCACCACAACTCCGGTGAGAAGCGGATCATCCCCATCTCCCAGTCCGGTCAGTTTGACCCGGTAGAACTCGTTCCGCCGCACATGCGGCAGCGACAATTCGATCGGGAGATAGTGCTCGCCGTAGCCGGTACCTGAAGTCCCTCCGGCAGTGACTTGTTCAACCAGCAGAAGCTGCTCGCTGCCTATGAAACGACTACGGTAACGACGTTTACCTGCGTCCGATATCTCACGGATTATTGCGGCGCGTTCGCGCTTCGCCTCCTCCGGAACATGATCATCCATACGTTCGGCGCGGGTACCTGTCCGGCGGGAGTAGGGGAAGGTGTGGATGTGGGAGAAGCCAACCTCGCGACAGACGGTGGCAGTCTGCGCAAAGTCATCATCGCGCTCACCGGGGAAGCCGACGATGACGTCGGTGGTCAGGTTGAAGTCATCACGCTTTGTGCGGATCTTTTCAACCATTTCGCGGTAGCCCCTGCAGGTGTACTGTCTGCGCATCTGGAGAAGTACCCGCTCCGATCCGCTCTGCAGGCAGAGGTGCAGGTGGGGCGTCATTTTCGGGTGATCGAGCAGCTCGAAAAACCTCTCGTCAAGAGAGTCGGGTTCCATCGAGGAGATGCGGATGCGGAAGTCACCGTCGATGTCCAGGATGCGGGCAAGGAGCTCGCTGAATCCTGCATCACCGTCTCGATATCGCGATATGTTTACGCCGGTAATCACCACTTCCCGCGAGCCTGCTTCAATCTGTTCACGTACGCTTGAGAGGACCTGTTCGACCGGTCGGCTCACCGCCCTTCCGCGTACGTAGGGAATGATGCAGAACGTGCAGAAATTGTCACATCCGTCCTGTATTTTTACCATGCTGCGAGTGTGGAAGATGCGTTCGGCAACCGGAAAGGAGAAGAGATCCCGACCGACGTCTGACGGGTGCACCATTTCGCCGCGAAAGTGCGCGTCCACCATTTCAAAGATGTGCGCCTTTTCGCCATTGCCGACAACGTAGTTGAGTCCGAGGGTCTCTAGTTCGGCCTTATGGGTCTCCACAAAGCAACCGGTCGCCACCACCAGCGGGCGCTCCTGTTCCAGCGGGTCGCCGGGAAGGCTGCTTCTCAATGCCCGGTTAATGGTGTTCCTGCTCTTGCGATCGCTCTTGCCGGTTACCGTGCAGGTGTTCACCACATATGCATCCGCAGGCTGATCGAAGGGTACAACCTCATAGCCCGCGCGCATGAAGCTCGACGCGAGGCTGTCAGTCTCGTACTGATTCAGTTTGCAGCCGAGGGTCTGAAACGCGATGCGCAAAGATCTCCTGTTGCCGTTCACAGTGCCTCCGCGAGCTGAGGCTCGGCGACCTGCACGAACTCACCGGTCAACGACAGCGCTGCACACGAGGTTATCCGCACTTCGACAAAGGATCCGATGAGCTTACTGTCGCCGGATGCAAAACGGACTGTCAGCAGCCCTTCGGTCTTTGCGCTGAGATAACCGCTCTTGCGATCCTCGCCGGTCACCAGCACCGTACAGGTCGAGCCGATCATGCCGGTGTTGTGGTCAAGCGAGACTGACTGCAGCTCCTCGGAAAGTTCGTGCAACCGCTGTTTCTTCTGTTCGAGCGGGACATCGTCGTCCCAGCGTGAGCTTGCGGCGCCCGGCCGCGGCGAGTACATGGCGATGTATGCCATATTGTAGCGAAACTCCTGCATTGCGCGGCGTGTCGCCTCGAACTGCTCATCAGTTTCACCGGTAAACCCGACTATGATATCCGTAAACAGTGTCGCGGAGGGCAGTATGCGCCGTATGTTGTGAACAACCGATCGATAGTGGTCGAGGCGGTAGTTGCGATTCATTCTGATAAGCACCTTGTCATCGCCACTCTGGATCGGCAGATGGATCTGCTTTGCAAGGCAGCGGTATTGCGCAATAGTCTCGAGCACCTCCAGCGTCATATCCCGCGGATGCGGCGAGGTGAAGTAGAGCCAGAACCGTGCGGGGCCGTCCGCGGATACCCGATCGCCGAGTTTGCCGATCGCTTCGAGCAGGCCGGCAAAGGACAATTCGCTGCCTCCGCGGTCGAGGCCGTAGGAGTTCACGTTCTGGCCGAGCAGGGTGATCGACCGGTAGCCTGCACTGACAAGATACTCGACTTCAGAGAGTATCTCCGCCGACGAGCGCGAAACCTCTCTTCCCCGCGTATAGGGAACTGCGCAGAAGGTGCAGAATTTGTCGCAACCGTTCTGAATTGGAACAAATGCCTCAAAACTCGATGAGTAGTGCGGTGAGATCTTCCAGTAGCCTGAACGACGCTCTTTCAGGCTCGCTACCGGTACAACCTGGGCAGGGGACGCATCCGTCCGGACGGCGCCCGGTTTCAACGCAGCAATTGAGACAATCTGCGCCACCGCCGGATCAGGCGATACCGGAAGCTTACCTGCCGCGCCCGGAGAGGCTGACTCCGACCGCACTGAAGCCGGCTGCCGTGGCGGCTCATGCTGCTGCAGCGATGCCTGCGTGACAATGCCGTTCTGCCGGATCATCCCGGGAAGGTCGGGAAGCTCTTCGATCTGAAACAGCAGGTCAAACCGGGTAAGGAACTTCTCCCTGTCGACCGGAAGTATGCATCCTGAAACGAAAGTGAGGAGATTGCGGTGGTTCTTCCATTGGTTCCACTTTTCGATCTTCGAATACACCTTGTCGATCGCTTTCTGCCGGACCGAACAGGCTACAATGCCGAGGAGGTTCGCCTGCTCTTCGTCTTCGGTACGCTCGTACCCGAGATCTTCGATTACCGCGCGAATACGCTCGGCGTCCGACTGATTCATCTGGCATCCAAGGTGGACAAGACAATAC
>DATKUC010000063.1:0-20781 GCA_035530835.1 Spirochaetia bacterium | reverse complement strand
CACTGCCTCTCGAAGGTGAGTTTGTGAATAACTATCCATTCCTAATTCCTCCTTCTGGTTTTCAGGTACTCGCTGGTCTCATTAAGTCCGTCTACCGTACCGATTTCATAAAAGCGGTTGAATACTTCAAGTCCGGCCAGTTGCCCGTCAATCGAAAGCTGTTCGAACAGATCCGAAAGATCGCTGAACTCGTTCGCAGGCAGCCGGTCGAAGACGGACCCATCCACCATCGACAGACCATAGTCGATATAGTTCATATCCGCTGTTGGCTGCCGCTTTCTGTACGCGACAAGCGTATTGTCACGATAGAGCACATTGCTCCTGTCCCACTGTCCTTCGTTGCGAAAGACTGTCATGAGCGCTTTTTTCCTGCTATCCGCGTATGCGCGGGCCACCTCCGAATAGTCAACATCGAGAAAGGAGTCACCGTACTGTATGAAGAACGGAGAGGAGAGCATTTCCCGTGCTTTCCTGATCGCACCGGCGGTGCCCAGGAGTTTCGGCCCATCGTACGCATAGCGCACGCTCAGACCGAACCGGCCGCCGTCACCAATCACCTCCTCGACCATCTCGCCAAGATAGCCGATGCTCAGCACGACGTTGTGCAGACCCCGTTCTGCGAGCCGCTCGAGCTGATATTCGAGAAACGGTCTGCCGTCCACATCAACGATTGATTTCGGTATCTTCTCGGTTATCGGCCTGAGGCGAGTCGCTAGTCCACCGCACAGTATGATGATGGTATGATCCACGTCCATTCCTTTTCGTTGCTATTCCTCGTTCGTCGTCGGGCAGCGCGCCATGTCGCTCCGATCATACCGTGGACTGCCAATTCCTGCAATGAACGAACGAGCGTTCTTCACAAACAGAATGCTATGGCTGTTGAGTTGTTCCCGATGCATGCCGGCTGACCCACATTGCTATGTCGGTTGCGCCGTCATGCGGGATGGGAGTCGGTTCCGGTGCAATAGCAGCTTGGTATGCAGCCTCGTCGCGCGAAAGCCGTTCAGTCTCCTCGACGAATTGCTCCGGTCGCGGGACGTAGTAGCCAAAACCGTGTTCTACCAGGTAGTCCCGATTATGTGCTTCGTTCGGCGCACCGAGAGCGGTTACGAGGAGTGGCCTTCGGTACCGGATCGCCTCCATGGCGAAACTCGCGCCGCATTTACCTGCGAGAATGTCACTTGCGCCGTAGGCTGTCTTGATATCCGGAACGTACCCTGTCGCTACGATGCTTCCGCGATCGGCCCTCTGCGGATAACGTTCCTGGATCGACTTCTGGAACTCGCGATTCTTGCCGGTCAACACCAGCATCTGCGATGATCTCGCATTGCTGTAGTAGGCGTCGAGGTAGGGAAATGCGTTGCCTATGCCCTCTCCGCCAAGTGCATACAGTACCGTGAAACGGTCAGCTTCCAGCCCAAGCTCGCGACGGGCAGCTCCGCGCTCGGGAAGCGGCAGCTCGAGTCCCGGCTGGAGCACCAGTCCGATCCGGACCAACTGTTCCTGCCGCACTCCGATGCCGATGAGTGCACGCTGCGCCTCCGAGGTCATGTAGAAGTAGTTGTCGGCTCCGGAACGAATCTGCGGTACGATACCTGCGAGCTCACCGTACACGTAGTAGAGCGGGACACCGATACCGGCTTTCATTCTCCCTGCATTCAGAACGTGAGCCGTGCCCCAGTGGCAGGCTACTATCGCATCGGGTTTCACCCGTGAAAGGAAGGCCGCCGCTGCCGTCGCGTTCTTTCGATTCCCGCGCGCAATACCCAGATCAGTTGCCCATGGGGCGAGCCGATTCAGGCCGAACAGAAAGGATTTCACCGGCTTCGGCGCCGCGAGAATAGTACGCCAGCTTTCAACGTACATATTCGTGAGCATCTTTCCGGGCAGTTCTTCGCCCATGTCCATCAGGTGCACTTCCCACGGCTCGGGGAGAGACTCGAATGCCTTTTTCACCGAGCGCGCAAACGCGAAGTGGCCGAGACCGATGTTGAAGTAGGGAACGAGAACTCGTTTCATGCGGTAAGTACCAGTGTTTCAGAATCGGGCATCGAAGACCCAGCGGTTCTGATCGATAAACCTGACGGTCTTTATGATGCTCTCGTTGATGGTGAACTTCGGCTTCCATCCCAATGCTCGAATTCGCGAACAATCGAGGAGGATGAACGGATTGTCTCCGATCCACCCTCGATCTCCGCCTGAATACTCGAGTTTCGGCGTCACACCAAGTTCCTTGCAGATTGCCGCAATTGAATCGTTGACCTGGACGTACTCGTCGGTACCGAGGTTGAAGATGTTTACCCTCTCGGTCGCCTTGTCCAGCGCGTGCAGAATAGCGTCGATGCAGTCCTGTACGTAGAGGTAGGACTTTCGCTGCGTGCCGTTCCCGAGCACCTTGAGTCGACTCGGATCGTCAAAAAGCTGTCGGGAGAAGTCGTATACGTGACCGTGAGTGTACCGCTCTCCGAGGATCGAGACAAACCGGAATATCCACGCGCGTATCTGGAACGCCTCGCAGAACGCGCTGATCAGCCCTTCGCCCGCGAGCTTCGATGCGCCATACAGCGATGTCTGCACCGGGAATGGTGCATCCTCCGGTGTAGGTACAACCTTGCACTCGCCATAGATTGAACCGGTCGAGGAGAAGACTATCTTCTGAATATTGTGAGCGAGCATTCCGGCAAGGACGTTGTAGGTTCCGATCGTGTTCTGATCCAGATCACGACGGGGATGTTCCGATCCGTGACGCACGTCGGCGTTCGCTGAAAAGTGGAAGACGATATCGCAGCCTGCCATGCTCGCCTTGAGCTTCTCGGCGTCAAGCAGATCGCCGAGAATGAACGTGAAGTCGGCAGACTTGCGAGCGTTTTCGAGGAACCGTTCCTGGCCTGAGCTCATATTGTCGTAACAGCACACCTGGTGACCATCTGCAAGGAGCCTGTCGATCATGCTTGAGCCGATGAATCCCGCGCCGCCGGTGACGAAACATTTCATGAGAGATTTTTCCTTATCATCAGATTACAGGATAGTTACGCCAAAAAGTATGCTTCGGGGGATAATGTGTCAAGCCTCAAGCAGGTTTCGTACTGATTCGCGGATTATCAACTCGGTAGGAAGCGAAATATGCTGATAGCGGTCGACAGGTTTTCCCCCCAACCGTTCGATCATCAGATCCGCAATTACATCGGCAATCTGCATAACCGGCTGCTTGATACAGGTAATTCCCGGCTGGTAGATCTCGAACGCATCAACATCGTCGAAACTTACCACCGAGACATCTTCCGGTATTCTCAGGCCGAGCTTCTTGATAGCGAGCAGGGCTCCAATGCCGATCCGGTAGTTAGCGGCAAGCAGCGCCGTCGGTGGATTGGCCGAAGTAAGCAGTTTCGTCGCATTCGCGTAGCCGGAATCCTTGTCCCACGTTCCGTCGAGAATGAGCTCCGGTGTTTCCGGTATATTCGCGGCTCTCATCGCCAGCTCATAGCCCTTCTTCCGTTCACTGGCGGAACTGTGTTGCTTCGCCGGGCCGCCGAGATAGCCGATGCGACGGTGTCCCATTGACAGAAGGTGTTCAACACCCTGTCGCGATCCGTTATGGTGATCGCAGCTGACCGAGTCGGTGTTGAATCCGGATATGACCGCGTCGTAAAAGACCACCGGTATCTTCCGTTCCCGATACGGAGCGAAACTTGATGCACTCCGGGGAATGGGTATGACGACCAGACCGTCAACGTATCTGTTGAGGAAGAAGTTGAGTTTGGACTCGAGAGTCTTCAGGTCATCCTCAAAGTCGCAGATCACAAGCGTATATCCGTTTGCGTAGAGGCGACGTTCGAGTGTGCGAATAACCTGAACCTGGAAGTCGTCGTGTGCGGAAACAGCAATTCCAATTGTGTACGTGCGTCGGGTCTTCATACCCTTTGCAATGAAGTTCTCTCTATAGTCGAGCTGTTCTATCGCCTGTGCTATGCGTATGCTGTTTGCCGAACGAAGCTTGTATCCGTTCAGGTACCGGGAGACAGTTCCTACCGAGAGGCCTGATTCCCGTGCAACATCCTGAATTGTCGCGCCACCCGTCTTCTTTCCGTTGTTTGTCTGGACGATTCCTCTGTGCGGACTCACTGCGTGCTCTTTGCTGTCATGATGAAATACGATGTGGCACGCGGGCGCCCCAACTGATTTCAGTCGAGGCAGACCCTAACGCCGGCGACATTCTATGCCTAACCGTCCGCGCGGTCAATGAGCGGACTTCCCTCGATGACAACTACCTCATGAATATCCACTTCAGGTACGGTCAGCGAGAGCACACCGTTTGTATATGTGTGCGCAAAGTCCTTTCCGGAGTAGGCCGAGTAGACGCGCAATGGAGCGGCTGCAAGCCGTACTGAACAGTGCACATCACGAATCGGCGTCGTGTCCTCTATTATTTCCACTTGCAGAAATCGTCCGTCCGGGTACGCCATCCCGGATCCGCGCAGCTGGGTCTGTGCAAACAGCAGGTGCAGAAGCAGCCGCTTCTTATCCGGTTGCTGCATGAGTGTCATGCGTCCCGATGATGGGAGCGCTACTTCAACCTGTTTCTGCGGAAGCAGCGCGTTGAGCGCGCCGCGGAACAGGTACTTCAGCAGAGGTTGTCCGCTGCGGTAGTAGGCGGTGAACACCGGGTGCGAGAAGTAAATGACATTTTCCGATCTCAGCACGGCGTCGTAGTCACCGTTACCTGATGTCATGTACGGGGTATGCTGGTGAGAGCAGAAATGTTCCCAGGTGCGATTGAAGTAGGGCACCCGGGAACTCGCAAGAGTGGTGCCTCCGTTGTTTTTCACTTTGAACGCCCGTTCGTAGATGACAAATGGTGATCGAACCAGATCCGGATCCAGTCCGTCGGCCGCCTCGATATAGTCCGGCTGATATTCGCTGCGCGCTCCCGCATAGGAGAACTGCAGTTTCAACGCGAAGTTTGAGCGATCATGCCGCATGCCCGAAGCGCCTGAAAGTATCATCCGTCCGCCGCCGGCGAGGTAACGTTTGACCTTATCGAGCAGGTTTCCTTCCATGGTTATTTCGTCCGGACAGACGATGAGCCGGTACCGCGAGAAATCCTCGTCGGCGTCGATCACGTCGAACATCTGGTGCAGCTCGAGGAGCATGCGCGACGCACCGTCATCCGGTAAGTTGCTCTTGTTCGTGCTCGCGCCCGGCTGGAGCCTGTTGCACGCCTCTGAGGAGAGAATCGCAATCTCGGAAACCGGCGTCGACCCGTAAAGGTAGGGTTCGAGTGCTTCAACCCTGGCGTATGCCGGTCCTATTGAAGCGTAGGTGTCAATGTCGATTGCTCCGGACGGGTGCAGCTGATCTCCGACGCTGCACCTTGCGCCATTCGCAACCATAAGTGCGCATTCATATTCAAGTGCTGCAGGCCGCTTGTATCCGCCGAACTCTCCCCACATCGTGTGAAACTTTCCCGTCATGCCGAGGTACTGAAGACCGAGCGTATTTGCGTATCTGGCCGAGGCGGGAAAGTGATCGTAACCCCAGCCGCCGGTCGGGAGAGATTCGATCTCAAGATGCGTGAACTGCTTGTAGCGCTCGCGGTCACCCTTGTAGATATGACCGCTGTTGTGGAAGACCCGGATGTCCGGATCCTTCCGCTGAGCTGCCGCGGTCACCCGGGTGTAGTAGTCCAGAATCAGGTGCCGGTGGTGCGCAAGCCGGTCCGCCGGTAGCTCCGGGTTCAAACCGGATTTCTTCATTCCTTCGATACAGTTTCTGCAGACACACTCCCATCCAATCAGAATGTCCAGAAATATCCCATCCGGATGGTACCGATCGATAATCTCGTCATTGAGGGCGATCACGTTCTCGACCACCTGATTGTTGCTCAGGCAGAGCGAGTGCCATGTTGCAGACAGCTGGTTCATAGCAGACGCGTCCGACTGATTCGGAGTCACCGCGGCATTCCGGGCGTGGACTACCCGCCACTCGGGATGTTCTCGTGCGGTCAGTTCGTCCCACTGCACCGTGTTGTAGGCAACTACGCCGATATCAGCTTTCCTGCATGCAGCAATCATATCCCCGAGAAGATCCGGACGCACCAGATGCGGATGTGGCTTCCCGATCTTCGTTGGGAAGTAGCACCAGCCGTGGTGTCCGCGAGCGAACATCGTCATCGAGTTGATGTGCGCTGCTTTGAGCGTTGCCACAAACTGGTCAGGATCGAAATCGGCGCCGACTCCCGGAATGTGTTCGGAGGTGTGAAAGTCAAGGTGAATCTGGCGATAGGGAAGATCTGCGATCATTTTATGCTCCTTGCTTGCTCCGATGCAGAAATTCATTTAGAATTGAATCGAATCAATTGAACCACGCGATGCGTGGGATGTCAAGCAATTGTCGTAGGAAGAGCGGAGGCTTGCGTATGAAGCGCTTTGGCGATGGGCGGGACTGGTTTTTCGACAAGAAGTTCGGGCTGTTCGTCCACTGGGGACTATATGCGATTCCCGCATGGCAGGAACAGGTACTCTGGCGCGCACCGTACAAGAGACGTGACTATGAACGGCTCATGTCGGAGTTCAATCCCGGCAATTTCAATCCGGATCAGTGGTTGGACACAATGCAGGAAGCGGGGATGGAGTACCTCTGTTTCACGACAAAGCATCACGACGGATTCTGCATGTGGGACACGAAATACACCGAGTACAACGTCATGAACACACCATATGGAAAGGACGTTGTGCGGCAGCTTGCCGACGCGTGTGCCCGGCGGGGAGTGCTGTTCGGACTCTACTATTCGCTGCCGGACTGGCATCATCCTGCCTATCCGAATCGGGGCAAGCATCACGAAATGCTTGGATTCAGGTCCGGGGAGCGCATGGACGAACACGAATATCTCGAGTTCGTTCGGAATCAGGTCCGGGAACTGCTGACAAATTACGGGCCCATTCACGAGTTCTTCTGGGACGTGAACGTTGAGGAGTTCTCAGATCCGACATTCAACGAAATGATCCGCGCACTGCAGCCGAATGCAGTCATTAACGACCGGGGGCCGAGCGCGGGAGACTTCACAACGCCTGAGCGGCAGGTTCCCGAAGGCAAGGAGTTCGATCATCCGGTCCAGGCGTGCGACTCTATCGGCAGGGAGAGCTGGGGGTACCGCACCCAGGAGGACTATTACAGTTCCCGCTACCTTGTACGGAGCATGGACAAGATTCTTGCAATGGGCGGCGGGTATCTTCTGAACGTTGGACCGAAGGCGGATGGTTCGTTTCCGGTCGAGTGCACCGAACGACTTGCGAAAATCGGCAGCTGGTATCACTCGGTTCGGGAATCATTCGACGGCACCTATCCGGCTTCCTACTTGCTGACAAGCGGGCAGACCCGGCTGATCCGCTACGACGACGTCTACCTTACCCGGCGCGACAATACCGTCTACATTCACTGTCCCGACGGTCTGCAGACAGGAGCCGTCGTACTGCCCGGCATTTCAGCCGAGCCGTCGGACGTCACGCTACTGAATGACGGAACCTCTCTGCCGTGGTCCGTGGAAACGCTGCCGTGGCGCTGGACCGAGAAACCGTGCCTCGTCATCCGCGGAGTTCCTGATGATTGCCAGCTGAACGGCATTCCGGTGATACGGATGAAGCTTGCCGACGTAAACTTTGAGTAGATATTAAACTATTATTATACAAGGAGATAAGAGATGAATTATGCACGAATGGGTCGATCGAACGCGATGGTGAGCCGCATATGTCTTGGCACCATGCATTTTGGCACTTCTGCGACCAAAGAGGAGTCGTTCCGCATCATGGACAAGGCTCTGGACATGGGCATCAACTTTTTCGATACGGCGAATGTGTATGGCAGATCCGCCGGACACGGCACAACCGAGAAAATCGTTGGTGAATGGTTCAAGCAGGGCGGAGGACGGCGGGAGAAGGTCGTACTTGCCACGAAGGTGTACGGGCAGATGACCGACGAAGCTGCGCCGAACGAAGAGCGCGGCATTTCACGCTACAAGATTCGCAAGCACTGTAACGATTCACTCCAGCGCCTCGCGACCGATCACATCGATCTGTACCAGGTCCACCACATTGATCGGACGATTTCCGGCGAAGAGTTCTGGGGAACCTTCGAGCAGCTCGAGCGTGAAGGAAAGATACTCTATGTCGGAACGAGCAACTTCCCCGGCTGGGGGCTCACCAAGTTCCAGTCGATCGCACACCAGCGTGGCAACATCGGGATTGTCTCCGAGCAGGCTCAGTACAACCTGCTGAGTCGGTATCCGGAACTTGAAGTAATTCCAGCTGCCCAGGATTCAGGTATTGGGCTGATGCCCTACATGCCGCTCGGCGGCGGGCTGCTCACCGGCAAGAAGCGCTCGGAACAGGGCTCCCGGACCGCAGAAGTGGAGAAGGAGTACGGCCTGCCGATCGACCAGACAAAGCAATTGGCCCAGTTCTCGAGTCTCTGTTCCGAGATTGGCGAAAAGGAGCATGTTGTGGCGATTGCGTGGGTTCTCGCAAATCCCGCGGTCTATTCGGCAATTGTCGGTGCCCGTACTGTCGCACATCTTGACGGCCTCGAACGCGCCGCTTCCATTTCGCTCTCAGCCGATGTCACGTCGCGGTTGAGTGAGATTTTCAACATCAACCACGGACGACCGCTTGGCTCAGGTCCCGCTCCTGAAGCCTTCGCCTGGTAGGCAGATGTGATTCGCGCCCGTGCATCTTGCGCGGGCCCGCTGCTCAGGCTCGTGCGCCGCTGAAGGGCGTACGAGCCCCTTTTTTTTGGCTTCCGAAGGTACTCCCGGTAGGAGTAAGCATGCATCAGTTCTTGATCCCGCCGCCGATTGCCAGACCGGCAACTTTTCCTTGACAAAGCAAAAATCGTCCCCTAAACTTGTCTGAGTAACTGAATCGATTCAATATTCTGAATCGAGAGGTTAGGCGAAAAGGAGGAATTTCAGATGAGAAAGCTGACAATGATCACCTTTTTCTCAATTGTTGTGCTGGTCGCGGGTGGCGTATTCGCATTCGCGAATGGACAGAAAGAGTCCGCCGCCGCCACAAGTTCAAACGCACCGGTAACGCTCTCGTGGTTCATGTGGACCGGTAGCCAGGCGGAAGCCGATGCCTGGAAAGCACTTGCGGCAAACGTCACCAAGCAGTACCCGAATATCAACATCACGTTCGACACCGACAGCTGGCCAGGATACTGGGCAAAACTGCAGATCGAAATTGCAAGCGGCACTACTCAGGACATCCTGTCGCTGCAGAGCCTGCGACGTGAAGGATACGGCTCAGGGTTCCTCCCGCTGGATAGCTACATCAAGAATGATCCGAACATCAACATCAGCGACTTCGACAAGGCAATTCTGCCGAACCTGACCTATCAGGGGCACCAGATTGCGCTTCCCTACGACTTCGGACCGGAAATCGTGTTCTATAACAAGGACATGTTCGACAAGCACAACGTTCCGTATCCAAAGGTCGGATGGACAGTTGCGGACTTCGTTCAGGCCGCGCAGAAACTCTCAGGAGGCGGTGACTACGGGTTCGTGAACAACGTCGGTATCGACGCGATCCTGCCGTTCGTGCTTTCAGACGGCGGAAAGTACCTCGATTCAAACGGCAAGTTTGACCTGACCAGCCCGGAGACGGTGAAGGCAGTGCAGATGCTCGCCGACCTCGTAAAGAGCGGAGCGGCGCCGCAAATGGTCGCTACCAATGATTCGAACTGGACCCAGGAACAGTGGCTTGCAGGTAACGTAGCCATGCACGTGAACGGACCGTGGCAGATCATCAACTTCAAGAACACGGCGAAGTTCAAGTTCGGCATCGCGACCGATCCGGTCGGGTCTGCCGGTTCGGTAACAGTGACTGCGGGCTCAGGTTTCGGTGTCTCAAAGACTACGAAGTATCCGGAAGAGGCATTCAAGGCGGTCTCGGTTCTCACCAGTCCTGACTCACTGAAGTCGCTGGCCCTCGCTGGACGAGCGTTCCCCGCTCGGACATCGGTACAGCCGTCCTATTATCAGGCAACGGGTGTGGATCCGACCTTCGAACCCATCCTTACTTACGCCATCCAGCACGCCGTACCGTACACGATTACGCCGACGTGGCAGCAGGCGAACGATATGATCAGCAAAGCGCTGATTCCGATATATAATGGACAGGTACCGGTGCAGCAGGGACTCGAGCAGCTTCAGCAGCGGTTGAACAACCTGCAGTAAGCGGCGGTCGGAGCACATTGCCGTATTGCGGCGATGTGCAAAGGTAGTTACTTCGTGGGGCGCAGGCCTCACGAAGTAATTTTCCATCCACTGAGGATTGCGGGGGAATACCATGGTGATAGACCCGGTGGCAGTTTCCGGCATGAAAGAGGGATACTTTGACCGACTCCGTCGGAAGATGGGCCATTCGGAAGGGTGGGTCGCATTCCTGTTCCTGTTGCCGAATCTCGCCGGCTTTCTTTTGTTTATTCTGGTGCCAATCATAGCCACATTTGGCCTGAGCCTCTTTCAGTGGCCTCTCATCCGCGCACCCAAGTTCATTGGCATTCGCAACTATTTACAGCTGTTTACCGCTGACTCGGGGTTCGGACGAGTACTCCTGAATACGCTCTACTACGTAATTGTCTACGTTGCGTTGAATCTTGTTGTGTCTCTCGCTACTGCTGTGTGGCTTGCGAAAAAGCGACCGGGACAGAACATCTTCCGCGCGGCGTTTTTCCTGCCCGTGCTCGTGACGCCTGTGGCGATCGCACTGATCTGGCAGTGGATATACAATCCGTCCTACGGACTCCTGAACTTTGCGCTCCATGCGTTTGGAATTACCGGTCCGAACTGGACCGGAGATACGCGGTGGGCAATGCCCGCGCTCATCCTCATGAGTGTGTGGGAACTGTTCGCGTACAACATGTTCATCTTCATCGCCGGAATCCAGGGTATCCCTGTCGACCTCCACGAAGCAGCATTCCTGGACGGTGCGGGCGCCTGGATGCGTTTCTGGAGAATTACGCTTCCCATGCTGTCGCCGATCATCTTCTTCGGAACGACAATGACATTGATAACCTCATTTCAGACGTTCGACCAGGTCTTTATCCTGACGAACGGTGGCCCGGGAGAGGCTACCAATATCCTCGGTTTGTTTGTATATAACAATGCATTCCAGTACTTCCGGATGGGGTATGGAGCTTCAATTGCGGTACTCACCTTCCTGTTGATTCTGACAGTTACGATTGTGCAGTTCCTATTCCAGAACAAGTGGGTGTACTATGAAAGCGTCCGGTAAGGGAGCAATGGTCGCAGACTCGCAGTCTGGTCTTCAGTACCTCGGCAAAACGCTGAATTATATTGCACTTATAGCAGTTTCCATCCTGCTTCTTATTCCGTTCCTGTGGATGATCGCAACCTCGCTGAAACCGAACGGCGAGGTTATGTCGGTGCCGCTTCAATGGTTCGGAAGCAAGATTGTCTGGAACAATTACGCGCAGGCCATGACCTTTCTCCCGTTCGGAATCTTCATCGCGAACAGTCTGATTGTCGGTATATTCGGGACTCTTCTGACGCTGCTGACTTCGAGCCTATCCGCCTACGCATTTGCCCGACTTCGCTTCAAGATCCGGGACAAACTCTTTCTTGCGTATCTGGCGACACTGATGGTCCCGCAGCAGGTCGTGATCATTCCGATGTTCCTGCTTATGAACTACTTCGGCTGGGTGAATACCTATCAGTCGCTGATTATTCCCTGGGCATTTACTGCATTTGGAACATTTCTTCTGCGTCAGTTCTTCATGGCGGTGCCGTTCGAGTTCGACGAGGCAGCCCGTCTCGAAGGTGCCACCCATTTCGGTATCTACTGGCGCATCATCCTGCCAATGTCAAAGGCGGGCCTTGCGACGCTTGCCGTGTTCACATTCCAGACCTACTGGAACAATTTCCTGTGGCCGCTCATCATCGTCAACAAGCAGAATCTGATGACGCTACCACTCGGCCTGGGAAGGTTTCAGGGGCAGTTTGGTACTCAATGGAATCTGCTCATGGCAGCGGCGACCATTTCCGTCATTCCCGCTCTGCTTCTGTATATATTTGCCCAGCGCTACATTGTTGCAGGAATTCAGTTTTCAGGCCTCGGCGGTCGTTAACAATCTTACTCAAAGGATAAATACTGTATGAACACCACAGATCGATTCGATGCTACATGGGAATCTCTTGCTGACTACCCGGTGCCGCGATGGTACGAAGACGGGAAGTTCGGCATTTTTATTCATTGGGGAGCCTATTCGGTCCCGGCCTTCGGAAACGAATGGTACCCGCGTCACATGTACATTCCCGGACGGCCCGAGTACGAGCACCACATTGCGACCTACGGCTCACACGAAAAGTTCGGCTACAAGGACTTCATTCCGCAGTTCAAGGCAGAGAAGTTCGATCCTGAGGCGTGGGCGATTCTGTTCCGCAAAGCCGGAGCCCGGTTTGTCGTTCCGGTTGCTGAGCATCATGACGGATTCGCAATGTATGATTCCGCGTTGACTGAATGGAATGCGGCCAAAATGGGACCACGACGGGACGTGATCGGAGAGCTCTCCGCAGCCGTCCGGAAGCAGTGGCTCACATTTGGCCTGTCGAGCCATCGGGCCGAGCACTGGTGGTTCTTTGATGGAGGGAGCCGGATCAAGTCGGATGTGACGGATCCCCGGAACGCGGGGCTTTACGGTCCCGCGCAACTTCGGGACACCCAGCCAAGTGACTGGTACCTTTCGGACTGGTTCGCACGTACCTGCGAGCTTGTGGACAAATACCAACCGCAGCTGGTCTGGTTTGACTGGTGGATCGAACAGCCGGCGTTCGCACCCTATCTGCAGCGGTTTGCATCCTACTACTACAACCGCGCGGCGGAGTGGGGCAAGGATGTTGCCATCAACTACAAGTACAACTCCTTCAAAAATCATAGCGCGGTGTTCGATGTGGAGCGGGGACAGCTGAGTGACCTTCGCTCACCGTTCTGGCAAACCGACACCTCAATCGGGAAGAAGTCCTGGAGCTACGTTGACGGGGAAGAGTACAAGAGCGCGGAGTCGGTAATCGGGGACCTCATCGACATTGTCAGCAAGAATGGTGCGCTACTGCTCAACATCGGCCCGCGTGCAGACGGGACCATCCCGGCTGAACAGCAGGACATTCTGCTCTCAGTCGGCGCCTGGCTTGGACGGTACGGGGAGGCAATCTACAGCACTCGACCGTGGAAGGTGTTCGGGGAAGGACCTACCGAGGTTGTCGATGGGCCGTTCAACGACACGCGTCGAAAGAGCTTCAC
Source organism: Spirochaetia bacterium (assembly GCA_035530835.1). Taxonomy (GTDB): domain Bacteria; phylum Spirochaetota; class Spirochaetia; order DSM-27196; family DATKUC01; genus DATKUC01. The sequence continues at coordinate 7,468 of DATKUC010000063.1, read as the reverse complement.
GTCCGCAGATATTCGATTCACTGAGGTCAGGACCGATGCCCGAGAGGGGAGCAGGCTCTATGCCATAGTCATGGACAAGCCTGCAGGCGATGAGGTCATGATTCGCACGCTTTCGAGTGAGCTGACGCTACTTCGCGAGAAGATCAAGTCGGTCAGCCTTGCCGGCGCCGAGGGGCAGACCTCAGGTGAGCTCAAGTGGAATCGCGGCCCGAGAGGACTGCGGGTCAGGGTCCCGGAGGGACTGGTCGAGAAGGGGCCATTCGCACTCAAGATTACGCTTGAATGATGGGGGAAGATGCATGGCTCATATTGCGGTAACCGGCGGAAGCGGCAAACTCGGCACCTGGGTACTGCCTGAGCTTGCAGACAACGGGCACGACGTGTGGAACGTTGACACGAAGCCTCCCGCGGACGAACGATTTCGGACCCGGTTCGCCGACCTTAACAATCTCGGCGAAGTGTACGGCGCGTTGCGCGGTGCCGATCTGGTTGTACACCTTGCGGCGATACCGGTGGCTTTTCTCTACGCAAATGAGGTCACATTCAGGAACAATGTGGTTGCAACGTACAACGTATTCGAAGCAGCCGCAGGCCTTGGCATTCGCAGAATTGTCCACGCCTCGAGTGAAACTATTTACGGCATAGGTTTTGCCGAGCAACTGATTCAACCGAACTATCTTCCTCTGGATGAGGACCATCCGCTGCTGCCCGAGGACCCCTATGGACTGTCGAAACTGGTCGGCGAAAAGACCGCCGAGTCCTTCAATCGGCGAACCGGAATTGAGGCGTTCTGTCTTCGCTTCGGGTACATCCATACTCCGGAAATGATCAGGACATTTCCGTCGTTCAACAGGAATCCGCATGAACGAGTGAGAAATCTCTGGAACTACATAGACGTTCGTGACGCCGCGGTAGCGTGCAGGCTCGCGGCAGAAACTGACAAGGCCGGATATTCCGAATTGAACATAGTGGCCGATGAGACCTGCATGGATGTGAAAAGCCGGGATCTCGTGGCCGCGCTGTTTCCCGGGGTCACGGACATTCGCGAACCGCTTACCGGTTACGAAGGACTCATGAGTAACCGGCGCGCGCATTCGCTGCTCGGCTGGAATCCGACTCACCGGTGGCGGGACGCGCAGTAGCAGATAAGTGCCGGTGGCCGCGCCGCCCGGACCCAGGTGTTCGCGGCGGCACCGGTGCAACGTCTCCTATGTCCGGTGGACGGGCTGTGTTCCGTCGTAGATGAGTTCCATGTTCATGTCGTTAGCGAGTTTCTGCATAACGGAGTCCGACGGACGTTTTCTCCGGGCAGTGTACAGCGATGCAGCCTCCAGCACCCGCGGCAACAGATCGACATCTCCCACCGTATTCAGGAAGACATCAGGGTTACCCAGTACCCATGCGACCGTGTCGTTGATCTGTTCCTGATCCTCGAACGGTTCATACCAACAATTGCGCGTGGGTACGCCCTGCCATGGACGACGCGCAATTGACTTGATTGTCTGCACCGCAACACCTTTTGTTTTGCACACCGCGAACAGTTCGTCGAATGACTTGCGGTACTCTGCGTGCTGGTAGATCAGCCAGTTGTAGGGTACCAGCACCGAGGCAAAGTCAAACTGCTCAAGACTCTTCATGTGCATTCTCGGCACAGTGAATCCGTGACCTGTCACGCCGATGTAGTCGACAAGCCCCTCGTCCCGCGCTTCGATGAGCGCCTGCAGTGCGCCATTTTTGCCAATCGCGACATCCCATTCGCCGGTCTCGACCAGGTTGTGCATCTGGATGAGTTCGACGTGGTCGGTCTTCATCCGTTCAAGTGAGCCGTGAAGTTCGGTTTTCGCACCCTCATATGTTCGCTGTCCTGTTTTGGTAGCGAGGAAGAACTTGTCGCGGTGGTGGGCAAACCATGGGGCCAGTCGTTTCTCCGCCTCGCCCTGTCCGTAGCTTGCCGCAACGTCGATGTGATTCACTCCGTACTTGAGGAGCACTTCGAGGGTCTCGTCAGCCCGTTCCTGTGAAACCGATCCAAGGGACGCGGCACCAAAGAGCGTACGCGTACTGGGGTGTGCTGTCGGCCCGAATATCTTTGTCTCAATCATCTGCAACTCCTGTGCCTGGCAGTATCTGATAAAGATACCGATTCACGTTGCCGGGCGGCAAACCAGGAGTTGAGATTCTTGAACGAGCTTTGCGAGGTGGGCTATCGTTCCGCGTTTGCCGTCGTAGTCTGTTCGGTTCCCGCCTGTTGCAGACCGGACTGGGGCACCACGCCATAGTCGCGGTAACCGTCTTTCCGCACGTCACGCAGGTAGAACGAACCCGCGGTCGGCTGCTGGTCGGTGGTACCGGTGTGCAGGAGCTCAGGTACGCCCTGCGCCTCGTTGACAGTGCCCGGCTGCTGGTAGCCCTGATGCATCCACCGCTCATACTCGTCGGCAGAGGCTGAATATCCTTCGTCGACGAGTGGATTCGGCCACGAGGCGATGACAGACGGTGCACGTTCGGCAATGCGGCCGGAGAGGAGAATCATGGTATTCCCGGAACCGTAGGAGCTCACCAGGATCGATTTCCCGATGATGGCGTTTCCCTCCGCTGCGTACCGATTGCGCAGGAGCGAAGCAAGAGCTATGAAAACCGACGCAGTATAGGTATTTCCGGTGTCGGCGATTGGTTCGAGCGAATCGTAGAGTCCCCTCGCTTCAAGGTGCGAGCGTACCGCTTCGGGCGACAGGCCGAGCTCGTTTTCAAATATCTTTTCGAGCGCGATACCGGGCATATTGCGGAACGGCGCATGAAGTACGAAGTAGTCAGTTGAAAGTAACAGGTCTCGAACGGTCGTCATGTTCCGTTTCGCAAAATCCGCGAGCGCACCCGCGAGGCTGTCGCGATAGCACACCATCGAGTATTGCCCTTTGACGCGTGCAGTTACCGAGCCGAGCGGACGGAAGAAATCATCAACATCACTCGAGTAGAATCCGGGTCGTGCTACGTCGATTTCGAGCAGCGCAGGGTTCGCTTCAATGAGCACCGCGGCGGCCCCCGCGCCCTGCGTCACCTCGGCGGTCGACTTGCCTTCATACCGGGCAATGTCGCTCGCCGTCACGACGCCAAAATCCGCGTCACCTCTGGATGCCGAAAGAAGAGCCGCCGTGGTGAGGATTCCGGCGGTGGCGCCCGCGCATGCGTGCTGCACCTGGTAGCTCGCAATGTGATTCGGAAGGTTGTAGCCCGCCGCATTCAACATGCCCTGAACATACGCGGACAGTGGTTTGGAGTAGTCGAGTCCGGTCTCAGTACCCGAAACCAGATATCTCAATGCCTGCATGTCCAGTTTTCTGCCGTGAGTTCCCGAGAGCAGCCGTGCCGCGGCCTCCGCCGCCATTGTAGCGCTGTCCTCCCAGGAACGCGGAAACCGGATCGAACGCTGTCCGGTGGTGCGAAGCGCACGCTCGAAGTGCCGTTCCATATTCGGCAATGTCTCGAGTCGATAGGACACCAGTCGATTGAGGTCCATGCGTGGAGAAGGTACGTAAAGGGAAATATCCCCGATTCCTACGGTGGTGTTGTTCACGTAAATTGCCTCCCAACCGCCATTTTGCCGGCCACCGGCCAGGCAAAACACCAATTGTATACTAACATTATCATGGTCACTTTACCATGTAAAGTACTCTGCGCGGTCAAAGCGTCGTCAGACCTCTTCCGCAAACAGAAATCCGCGTTGCTTCTGTTTGGCCGAAAACATGGCGCGATCGGCGCGTTGCAGTATCTCTTCTGCGTTATCGTTCCCCGCCGAAAACAGGCAGACGCCTATGCTGGTAGTAACAACGCATGTGTGCTCAAGGTATGCAATCGGAGCGGCGACGGATTTCTCTATTTTCCCGGCAACAGCTGCGGCATCGTCTTTTCCATTTACCAGATGTACTATCGCCACAAACTCGTCGCCGCCGATGCGATACACCTCATCGCTCGCGCGCAGCACTTCCCGAAGGCGGGTAGCAACCGTGCAGAGCACCATGTCACCCGCGTTGTGTCCAAGTGAATCATTAATTCCCTTGAAACCGTTCAGGTCAAGATACATCAGCGAGGAAACCTGTCCGTTGTCACCGAGTCGTCTGTTTCCAATTGACTCAAGATGCTCGAACATAGCCTTTCTGTTCGGAAGGCCGGTCATCGCGTCGTGATATGCCATATGCTTCAGCTCGTCTTCGATTCTCTTGCGCGTACTCACATCACGGATCAGCGCAAGAGTCGCAGGTTGCCGAAGATAGAGCACTGTCGCAACGCTGAACTCAACATGAATTGAGTATCCGTCCCGATGGATGAGGGCTGTCTCATGGAGCTCCTGGATCTCGTCCTCTCCGCGGCTTGAGAGGAATTGGGAAAGGTCATTCACCGACAGCGGGTCTACGAAGTCCGAGTAGTCACGTCCAACGATATCCTGTCTCTCATAGCCGATCATCCGCGCCATTGAGTCGTTTGCCAGCACAACGTTGCCATCCCTCAGCAGCACAATTCCGTCGTTTGCATGTTCAATGAGCGCGCGATAGAGCATCTCGCTTTCACGTACCTCCTCGGCGAGCAGCCTCACTTCGTACAAAGCCGCACCGAGTCTTCGATTCTTGCGCTCGAGTTTCCTGAAGGTTTGATCACGACTGCGTTCGACGTAATAGGTAAGGAAGAACGTGACGGACAGCGAGAGGAGAACGTGTCCGGCAAAGCCGGTCGGAAACCGTTCTCCAATTTCAGGAAGCAGCACCAGAAGTAAAACGGCGAGAAGCAGGAATGCCGCGCCAAACAGAACCGAGCCGCTTCGTGTGCCGAGCAGAAAGAGCATAACGGTCGGCAGACCGTAAAACCAGAGATACGCGTGCGCCGATTCTGGCCCCGAAACGGTTCCGTACAGGAGCGCCGCAATCAATACGCTCAGGCCTATTGCTCCGGGGAACAGCGATGTAACATATTTCCGCTGAAAACCGATTGCGACCGCAATGCCAATTGCGGTGATGCCGTTCATCACCGCTTCAAACAGGCGGCCATTGATAGAGCTGGCGATGCTGCCGTACACGAGTAATATCACACCGATGGACAGCGTGAGGTTGGTCATGGTGAGCTTGCGAAGCTGGTCCGGAGTCGTGATAGACGGAGCATTGCTCGTTACGTACTGCCGGAACAAATGACGTACTGACATCGGTTATGCGTTCTCGTGCCTTACCCAACTATAATAGGCAGACACTATATTCGTCCAGCTATCTGCATATGCTCGAGCAAACTCCTCTCGCCGCACTAATGATCCAAATGGGTTATTTTCCTTTTTTTATCGAATTCGTACTGTAAAGTAAACAAGGAGCACCCATTTTGTCTAATGTAGATTTCGTCGTCCTGACGCTCGCCATAGTGATGGCTGTCGGTGTGGTGACGTTTCTTTTCAGCGAAAGAACCCACATTTCGTATGTCCCCATCCTCATCGTGCTTGGAATGCTGGTTGGACCCATTCTCGGTATCCTGAACCGATCGATTTCCCACCAGCTTTTTAATTATGCACGGGTATTCGGACTTGTCATAATCCTGTTTGCCGAAGGTCACAACCTGAAGTGGTCGCTGCTCAAACGCCATGTTGCCACTATAACGCTGCTCGATACCGTGGGCCTGCTGGTAACTGCACTCATCGCTGCTGTCGCGTTTTCGCTACTGCTGCATGTGCCCTTCCTGGTAGGCTTTCTCTTCGGCGCAATAATAAGCGCTACGGATCCCGCAACGCTCATTCCGCTGTTCAAGCAGCACAACGTAAACGAAGATATGCGCTCGGTCATAGTGACGGAATCAATCTTCAACGATCCGCTGGGTATCGTGCTCACGATTCTCGCAATCGCTCTGATTGTGCCTCAGGCAGACAGCGCGCACTTCCTTGAGTCAATTGCAAGCGTCACCACACTCTATCCTGCGGCGTTCATCTTCTTCCTGTACGAAGTATCTGTTTCGATAGCAATCGGCATCGGACTTGGGCTTCTGGGGTACTGGCTCATTCATGTACTGCATCTCGAACCGTTTTCGGAAGTGTACTCGCTTGCGCTCGCGTTCGGCGGCTTTGCGATTGGTGAGGCGGCTCAGGCTTCCGGATACCTGGTCGTGACGGTCATTGCGATAGTGCTTGGGAACCACGAGGTATTCTTCAAAGCACACGATCGGGTGGAGAACGCCGAGCGGGTAATTTCGAGCGAGCGCCACTTCAATGAGATCCTTTCCGACTTTGCGGCTGTTCTCATCTTCATCCTTCTCGGCGCAAGCATGGACCTGAAGAGCCTGGTTTCGTCACTTGCGATCGGCTCGGTCATAGCGCTCATCGTCGTATTCATTGCCCGGCCGGTAGCGACACTCTCGATTCTCCCGCTCGGCCGGTGGAACGCCCGGCAGTACGGCTTCATGGCACTCGAAGGACCGCGAGGGGTCGTACCGTCAGCACTGGCAGGTTTGCCGCTCGCTCTCGGCCTGTCATTTCACAATCAGCAGCTCATCGGGTGGGGAGAGTCCATACTTGCGGTCACCGTCATCACGATCCTGGTATCGGTCATCCTGGAAACACTCTGGGCAAGCGCACTGAACAGGTGGTGGCTCGGCGCAGGTAAAAGCTCGAAGGTGACTGTCGGCTCAACCGCCGGCTGAGCGCAGAAGGGCGTTTCGGGATTTCAGGAAGAAGAACAGAACTATTGCGAAGGTCAGCGCCGGCGATACCCAGGCCGGCACCGGGACGTGAAAGCCGTCAGCTATCATCACCCCGCCGAGGCAGAGTATCGAGTACATTGCGCCATTTTTCAGGTACCGGTATTGCCTGATCTTCTCAATGTTGCCGACCGTGAGCTGTCTCACTACGACGGCTCCTATGCCGTTGCCGAGCAGGATGAGCGGTACCGCAAGTGTGAATGCGAACGCTCCGAGCACTCCATCGATTGAGAAGGTCGCGTCGATGATCTCCAGATAGAGGATCTTGCTCAGGTCCGAAAGGCCCGAACCCATGAGCTGCCGCTCCTGATGTTCTGCATTCATCTTGAACCCGTGAGTTATGAAGAACGCAGTTGAGCCCACGACTGCTCCAAATGCTATCATCGCGTCCGACTTCAACGCGTACCAGACGATGAAGCAGAGCAGCACGGAAACGGTGGCGTAGAACCATACGCCGTTCCGCGCGAAAAAGCGTTCGCCCGGGAGTCCGTACTCCTTCGGCTCCAGAAAGAGCCAGTGGAAGAACAGGAAAAGAAGGAACGTGCCCCCGGCGATGAGGAGCACGGGGGCCGCATGTTCGATTGCCGAATGAATCCGGGGATCGCTTGAAAATGCCGCAACGAATGAGCCGGCAAACCCGAGGCCGGGAACCGAGGCCCACACGATAAGCCACGGCAGGAAACCCCGCACGACGAACACCGCAAGCAGGATTCCCCACAACAGAAACCAGCGGCGGGCTTTCGCTCCC
>DATKUC010000062.1:0-7838 GCA_035530835.1 Spirochaetia bacterium | reverse complement strand
GCTCTCAAGGAGACTTCCCAGCGAGGCAGCGGCGATCCCCTTGCCCAGGCTCGAACAGACACCACCCGTGACGATGATATACTTCTTCATGTAACGGCATTATTTCTGACAAGCCGGACGCGTGTCAATGTGAGAGTGCTCGCCCTACTCCTCTTTGTTGCTCCTGCGTCTCTCGTTCCGGTCATCCAGCTGCTTTCTGATCCCGGAAAGAAGGCCGCGCAGGCCGGAAGTGCGCGCCGGCCCGGAGACCGACTTCGACGCGCTCCGCTCCACAAGATGCAGCCGATCGGGCTTCTCCAGCGAGCAGACAACGTAGGCGACCTCCGAATCGCGATTCTCGATGGGATAGAAGGTGATCTCACCAAGTACCGACTTTCTCGAAACCGGCGTTCGCAACCGTCGCAGCTCAGATTCGACCTCATTCCATTGCGGATCATCAACCAGCTTGCCGAAGGACTCGCCGAGCAGTTCGTTGCGGTTCAGCTCAAGCCGCTCCTGCATCGGTCTGCTCACTTCAAGAACCGTGCCCGTTGCGTCGGCCACCAGAATTGGAATCGGAAGATTTGATACCAGAAAGTCGTTCAGACCGGAGAGCGCGCTGATTTTTACACTCTTGCTCGTACTTACCGCATTCGCATGTCGATATACGGCTGTCAGTTGCGCGCCTATTTCACCGAGGCGTCGAAGTGACGCTTCGGGTGAGAAATCGTGGTAACGGCTCATTTCTACTATCTTCTCGAGCTCACGCGAGACATGCCGGCTGCGGATTATCATGGCCACAATGGCCACAACGGTGAACACGGCCACGAGAATCGTCGCGAATAGAACGTCTTCCGCAATTCCCTTGGCGGCTGCCGCGTCGAACATGCCGCTTGTCGGGGTTGCCGCACCGCGGATCAGATTGTAGCCGTATATTCCGGAGACAATTATGGCGATGATTACCGCGATGCCGAACAGAATGAGCACGCCACGTTTTACCAGTACCATCGCGCTCTCCTCAATATTCCTTCAGTGTCTCGATATCGCTGTTGCTGCCAACCACCAGCAGTACGTCACCGTCCTCCAGCGCATCCTCTGCTCCCGGAAAGAAGAGCTCTTCGCTGCGATTCGGATTCCCGTATTCGTCGATGGTGATCTTGTCCCGCTTGATGCTGACGACATTTACATGAAATTTGGTGCGAAGATCGAGATTTGCGAGGCTCACGCCGACCATCGACTTCGGAACAAAAAGTTCCGATACGCTAATCCGGTCTGAAATCGGAATGGTGTCCAGTACTTCAGGACTGGTCAGCCTGTTTGCAACGCGTTTCCCCTCGTCGATCTCGATGTTTACAATTTCATCGGCCCCGACCTGTCGCAGAACCTGTTCGTGAATATCACTCACGGCCCGGGACAGAATTCGGGGAACACCGATCCGCTTCAGCAGCGCCGTGGTGAGAATGCTCGCTTCGACGTTGTCTCCGATCGCGACAATTGCAACATCGACGCTCTCGAGCGGGGCTCGGGAGATCGTCTCCTCGTCGGTCGTGTCGATGAGGATTGCCTGCGTAACCTCATTCTTGACACGGTCGATCAGCGCCGCCTTGTTGTCGATTGCGATTACCTTTCCGCCCTTTTCCATAAGTGTCCGGCACACTTCACGACCGAATGTGCCAAGACCGACAACAGCATAGACCCTTTCGCGTGCCATTACTCCTCCTCACCCGAGTGAAACGGTGCCTTGCGGATATTCGACCTCGAACGACGTGTCACGCTGGGAAGCGGCGGCGAGCACCGTCAACGAACCGAGCCTCCCCAGAAACATCAGTGTGATGATAGTGACCTGCCCGACCGCGGAAAGCTGCGAGGTAATTCCTGCGCTCAGGCCGACAGTGCCGAATGCAGACACCGCTTCAAAAGCAACCGACCGGAACGGCAGGTGCTCACTGAGCGACAGCACCGCGAAGGCGACAAGCAGCACCGTCAGGCCAAACAGCAGCACAAGAAACGCACGGAGCACCTGGTCGGTGCCGATAGAATGGCGCATGATCATGATCTTGCGCCGATTTCGCAGAGCGGCGAAAACGTAAGCAAGAAGCACAGTCACCGTGTTTACCTTGATACCGCCGGCCGTGCTGCCGGAGGCGGCACCGATAAACATGAACACCATCATCGAAAGATAGGTAAACGTACGGAAGGAACCGAAGGGAATTGTGTTGAATCCGGCCGTGCGCAATGTCACCGACTGGAAGAACGCCGCGAGGTACTGCTGCCCGAGCGGGTAACTCTTCATCACCTGCGCATGCTCGGCGCCGTAGATGATCAGTGTTCCGGCGACAATAAGAATCGCGGTCGCTCCGAGCACTATGCGCGTATTCAGCGAAAGATGTGTAATCCTCCCGCGGAGTCTGTCGGCCACATTCGCTATTACCGCGAATCCGATTCCCCCGAGAACGATGAGTGCACTGATGATGAAGTTCACTGCCGCATCGCCGCGAAACGACTCGAGGTTATCGCTGAACAGCGCGAACCCTGCGTTACAGAACGCGGAAATGCTATGGAATATCGCGTAGTACGCGGTTCGTACCGTGAAGCCGAAGCGAGGCACGAATGCCGCAAACAGGAGAAGAGCGCCTGCCCCCTCGACGAACGCAGTAGTGACAACTATCGATTTCATGCTGCGCACGAGCGCACCCATGTCATCTTCACTCAGCATGTATGAGATGAGCAGCTTGTTCTCGAGCGACAGCCGCTGCCGCAGTGCGAACAGCGTGAAGAAGGAGAGCAGCATTATGCCAAGCCCGCCCACCTGAATGAGCAGCAGCACGACGATCTGACCGACGAGCGTAAACGTGGATCCCGTATCCACCACTGTCAGGCCGGTCACGCAGACTGCGGAAGTCGAGGTAAAAAGCGCTTTCAGAAACCGGAGACCATGGCCGTCTACCGTGCAAATCGGCATCATCAGCAGAAGGCTGCCGACGAGAATGACCATCAGAAAGCTGAACAGAATCGTCTGAGCAGGATGAAGCGTCAGGTTCACGAGGAACGAAGAGAGGCGGCGTATATTCGTGAAGGCGCGAAAGAGAAGTACGAGATTCCGAATAATGATGAGAGCGAGTGCGTAAGCGGTCAGTACCGAAACTTTCTGTGCGGCGACATACAACAGCACGAAGAACAGAGCCGATCCGAAGGAGAACCGGTTGCGCCTGATGTAGCCCCGCCTGAGCGGCTCCTGCACGAAGTCAACAACGATTTCGGCCGTGACCAGCAGAAGGATTGCGAAGCCGCAGAAGAGTACGGCGCTCTGCACCCAGCCACCGGTCGGAGCAATCTCGTACAGGGCAAGGGAGAACATGGCGGCGATGAGTGCTCCGAGAAGGAGTGTAGAAGGCGCCTTCATGTGCCAAAGGTACGCGATGTGCGGAGCGAACATCAAGCGGTGTGTGAAGTGCGTCTACAAAATCGAACCGTGATTGAGGAGCAGGACATCCTGCGAAAAAACATCGAGCGAATCAGGCAGCACCGGCCGTCGCGCCCGTTCGAGCTCGCCGGTCGGAGCAAACATCGGCAACGCATTGCGTACGGCAATCGTGAGCGCATCGGCGGGACGAATTTCGAGCTCGTACCGGCGCCTGCGGAATCTATAGCGGAGCAGGGATCCTGTGCAGTATTCAGAGCTGAAGTGGAAGAGAACGCTTTCGGGAACAAAACGGTGAGCAGCAAAGAGGTCGAGCAGGATGTCATGTGGCAGCGGAAGGTGCGCTCCGTCCCGGTCCATGCCGATAATGAGTGCGCCGGCTTCCGCCGCCCCGACCGGAATCGGGATAAGCTGCACTCCGTCGGTATCCTGCAGTATGACGGTAGGTTCGTGCGTGCGCCGATGCATGACGATAGCCTTGATTTCGAGCCGGGTGGTCGCCGTTGCCATCACACTTATATATAGCGCATGCAGAATGTTTTTCACGGAAACTCGCTCGATTCCTCATCGACAGATAGACAAATCGATCAAAGTCAATTATATTCATTATCGATTAAAAGTCCAGTATTGACTGGGAATCCCGATGCGGGTAGACTCTACAAGAAGGAAAAAAGTGCCGGCAAATATGGCAGAGTTCCTGACAGATACCGACTTTGAGAAGTACCGGACGTTAATCTACAACGCAAGCGGTATACATTTCTCGACCTCCAACCGATCGATCCTCGAAAGCAGACTGAGAGAGCGGCTGAAAAGCTCGAAGCTCAGCAGTATGGACGAATACTACTCGCTCATCAATCGCGATCAGAACGAGATGAAAGGTCTGCTCGACTCGGTAACGACGAATCTCACCCGGTTCTTTCGCAACACCGCGCACTTTCAGGCGCTCGAATTCCACGTGATTCCGGACCTGATTGCCGAAAAACGCCGGCGTGGCGAGAACCGCATTCGCGTCTGGAGCGCGGGGTGTTCGACGGGTGAGGAGCCATACTCGATCGCAATGGCACTGAAGGAGATGCTCCCGCCGGACTTCGTGATCGAGATCATCGGCTCGGATATCAGCCTCAAATCATTGATGGTCGGAAACGAAGGGTACTACCCCGAGAACCGGATCACCGGTGTGCCCGATAAATTCCTGACGAAGTACTTCGACAAGCGCGAGTCAGGCTATCAGGTGCGGGATGAGATCAAGCGCCTGACTAAGTTCGACTATCACAATCTGAAGAACGACAGCGGACTGCGCGGTCTTGATATCGTGTTCTGCCGGAATGTACTGATCTACTTCGATGAACCGGCACAGAAGGCGACAGTGAACAGGTTCTGGGACGCCATGAATGCCCACTCGTACCTGTTCATTGGACACTCCGAATCCCTGTTCGGCATGAACACACAATTTGAATTTCTGAAGACCGACTGGGCTTGCATTTATCGAAAGTTTTTGACGTTTAGTTAGGGGAAATACCGTGAACGGACAGCCTATCTCTGTGCTCGTCGTAGACGATTCTGCGCTCATGCGGAACCTGATAGGACGTATTGTTGCAGCAAATTCAGAACTCCAGCTGGTCGGCACTGCAATGAATGGGGCATTTGCGCTGCAGAAGCTGGAGAAGCTTGGGCCGGACGTCATCGTGCTCGATATTGAAATGCCGCAAATGAACGGGCTGCAGTTTCTCGAAGAACGAAAGCGAAGGGGAATAGATATTCCGGTGGTGGTCCTCTCTTCGGTTGCGGAACGGGGCGCCAGAATCACCATGGAAGCGCTCGCGCTCGGCGCGAGTGACTTCGTAACCAAGCCATCAGGCTCTGAGAGCGAGGACCTGCACGTAATAGGTGAGCAGCTGACACACCTGCTCACCTCCTATGGTCGCCAGCACCAGATGCGCCGACGACAGGTTGCAGAGTCGGCCGGCGAAAAACATGCGGTGAGCACTGAACGAACCGCAGATTCGAGTTCGTCGCAACCTCCCCCGCAGGCACCTTCGGAGTATCCGGATATAACGCTGCCGTTGCAGATCGAACCCGCCGACCTCGATGCCGGGGTTGAGGCACTCATTCGTAATCGGAGAAAGGGAAACGGCAGGCAATCCGGAATTGAGGTGCTTGCCATCGGCATTTCGACCGGTGGCCCGAATGCGCTGCGAAAGATCTTTGCAGAACTCTCCCCGGACCTTGGACTTGCCGTCATGGTCGTCCAGCATATGCCCGCAGGATTCACCGAAGAGTTCGCGCGCAGTCTCGACCGGATCTGTGCTCTGGAGGTGCGCGAAGCCAAGGAGGGTGATGTTGCACGACCTGGTCGGGTTCTCATTGCTCCCGGCAACAGGCACCTCACCCTTGAACGCCTTCCGCTTGGCGTCATCGCCCACCTTGGCAGTGAGGCGGCGGTAAACGGTCATCGGCCTTCGGCGGACGTGCTCTTCCATTCGGTAGCGGAAGTCTATGGCGCAAGGTCAATGGCGGTCATCATGACCGGGATGGGTCGGGACGGCGCGCAGAGTATCGGCAACATCAAGTCAAAAGGCGGTATTACGCTCGGTCAGGATGCCGCAACTTCGATCGTCTACGGAATGCCAAAGGTAGCGTACGAAAAAGGCTTCGTGCAGCTCCAGGTACCACTCCCCCATATTGCCGGTGTCATCAATCGACTCGCAGCGGAGTTCCGCGTATGACACGCAAGCTTGCAGTCATGGATGTCGGGCGGATGGGATACGCCGAGGCGCTCGAGCTGCAGTTCAGCATGGTCGAAAAGCGCCAGGCAGATGAGATCGAAGACACACTCATCCTGGTTGAACATCCTGAGGTCATCACCATGGGTCGAAGCGCTACTGAGAGTGACGTACTCATCGGACCCGAGCAGCTGCGATCGTTGGGGGTAGAAGTCTTTCACGTGAACAGAGGCGGTGAAGTTACCTACCATGGTCCCGGCCAGCTGGTCGGGTACCTCATCATAAATCTGTACAATCATCAGCGGAAATTGAAGAAGTTCGTCGGAGACCTTGAAGAGGTCTTCGTTCGCATGCTTGCCGCCGAATACAATACCGAAGCTCGTCACGACGATGAGCACCGCGGTGTCTGGGTCGGCAACGACAAGATCACGGCGATCGGAATCGCGATCAAAAACGCAGTCACCATGCACGGCTTTGCGTTCAACGTAAACGTGGAACTCGACCATTTCGGCTGGATTGTGCCGTGCGGAATCAAGGATCGGGGGCAGACTTCACTGCAGGCGTTGCTCGGCCGTCAACTGTCAATGGACAGCGTGAAAGCGCAGCTGGTGAAATACTTCTGCGATGTATTTCAGTATGAAGCGATATAGTTTATCGCCGGAACACGCGATCCTCAGTCTCCGCCGTTCCGCTCGTCCGGAACGCGATTCGGCACATCCGTACAGGGACGCCTGATCATCTCAATCCGGGTTGCCTTCCCGTCGTCACCGATATCGAGTACCACACCTTGAAGCTCGAGATTGTCCCACCCATCCTTCGACCGCTCGGGAATCTGAGTCAGGAACTTCTGGATTTCAATTGATGGATCGAGGCCGGACACGCTGTTCAGGCTCCCGGTGCGCCCTGTGTCGCTGATGACTGCGGTTCCTCCCGGAAGCACGTCGGCGTCCGCGGTAACGATCCTCGTCCCCGATCCGAGCACAGCTGACACAAGTCCATCCGCATGATAGAACATGGTGCTCTTCTCGGCAGTCGTGACCGCATGGAAATCAAGGATGATGATCGACGTCTCGTGCCGGATTCGAGTGACGAGTTCCGGCAGATGAATAAACGGATTACCCAGATGCGTGCGGCTGAATCCGGATTGTCCGAGCAGGCTGATAACTGCTATCGTCTTTGTCCCCGGAAGCGCTTCTCTCCTGCGATGCGGTGATGGAACAGCCAGCCGCTCGGTCGTGGCTGCCGTTCCCTGATCGGGATTCTCCGCAGGCGGTACGTTTGGTTGCTCGCTTACAGCCGCTCCTTCGACCATCGCCGCGTCCGCGGCGGGGACCGCGGTTGCGACGCTGTAGAACCGCCACCCGCGACCGGGGTCTGCCTGCGGAAAGTTCGCGGGCCGCAGGATATAGGGAGCGCGCTCGATGTGCTCGACCATGTCCTTTTTGAAGTAGATCTGATCGCCCGAGGTGAGCACGTCGATCCCGAGCTTTCGAAGATAGATCGCGTGATTCTTGCCGAGACCAAAACCACCGGTCGCGCCGTCACCATTCGCGATGACAAAGTCGGGTTTGAGTTCCTGCTTGAGCGCCGGAAGCATTGATTTGATGCAGAATATACCCGCACGCCCGACAATTTCGCCAATGAAAAGTATTCGAAGAGCCAAAAAGCTTCCTTATGCTGCCGGATTGTATCGCATCTGCCGACCAGAAATCGAA
>DATKUC010000061.1:0-7507 GCA_035530835.1 Spirochaetia bacterium | reverse complement strand
TTTTCGACTCTGATGGACCGATGTGAACTGGACCTGGGTGCAACTCCGGAACGACAGACCGACGAGCGAATCGCCGCGCTTCAGGCCGGCGGGGACGACCCCGCGCTTGCCGCACTCTACTTCCAGTTCGGCCGTTACCTTATTGTCTCAAGTGGACGCGAAGGCAGCACGGCGATGAATCTTCAGGGCATCTGGAACGGCCGATTCATGCCGATGTGGGACAGCAAGTACACGGTGAACATCAATCTACAAATGAACTACTGGCCGGTTGAGGTCTGCAACCTTTCAGAGCTGCACGTGCCCTTGATGGAGCTGCTGGAAACCATGCAGGACAGAGGCCGCGAAACAGCCCGAGTCATGTACGGCATGCGCGGGATGGTCTGCCATCACAACACGGATCTCTACGGCGATTGTGCGCCGCAGGATACCTACATGGCGGCGACTCCCTGGGTCACCGGTGGACCGTGGCTCGGGCTGCACATCTGGGAGCATTTTCTGTACACGAAGGATCTGGATTTTCTGCGCAGAATGTATCCTGTTATGAGTGATTTGGCGCAGTTCTTCGTGGACTTTCTGATTGAAGTGGACGGGAAGCTCGTGTCCTGCCCGTCAGTATCGCCGGAGAACCGGTACGTTCTGCCCGATGGATATGATACTCCCATTTGCATAAGCCCGGCGATGGACAATCAAATACTCAGGGAGTTTTTTGCCGCGTGCATCAATGCACAGCATCTGCTCGATCTGGACCACGAACTCTCCCGAACACTGGCAGACATGGCGGCTCGTTTGCCTGTGGACAGGATAGGATCGAAGGGCCAGCTTCTGGAATGGGATGGTGAGTATCCCGAGCTCACTCCGGGAATGGGACACGTCTCGCATCTGTTCGCATGCTACCCCGGACGCGGCATAAATTGGCACGACACGCCGGAATTGATGAAAGCTGTCAGGAAGTCATTGGAGCTGCGACTGGACAACGGTGCAGGCGAGGGCGGTTGGCCGCTGGCATGGTACGTCAACCTTTTCGCGCGCCTTCTGGACGGTGAAATGGCAGACAGGAGCATTCGGAAGATGCTCACGAACTCCAGCGCACGCAACTTGCTCAACGCCGTGCGCATTTTTCAGATAGATGGCAACCTGGGCACTACGTCGGGCATTGCCGAATGTCTCCTTCAAAGCCATATCGCGCTTCACTTCCTTCCTGCTCTGCCGGTTTCGTGGAAAGACGGCTCGGTCCGAGGACTACGCGCACGCGAAGCACGCGAAGTCGACATAAGGTGGAACGACGGGAAGCTTGTCGAGGCAGTCGTCCGACCACAGTACAACGGATCGATAGAAATAGTCGGCAATGTGCTTAATGTAACCTGCAATGGCGCAGCGGTGCCGATAGAAAAGAGTATGGTCGGATTCCTGTTTACCGGCGAAGGCGGCAAATCCTACCGGATCACACCGTCAACCTGAACATTTCGTACGGAGAAACTGGAGGTAGGGGATGAAGGCAACTATACTGGCCGGAAACACTGTTGGAGAGTTGAAAAAGTACTGGACAAAATGCGTGGGCAGCTGTCACGCGGCGACGGCCCTCCGTCAGGACTGGCGCGCACAGCTGAAAAAGTGCAGAGAGGAGCTCGGCTTCGAATATGTGCGTTTCCACGGCCTGCTGAATGATGACATGAGCGTATGCGTGCGAGGCGAAAGTGGGTCCTTCGAGTATTCGTT
The DNA here is from genome assembly GCA_035530835.1 of Spirochaetia bacterium. Classification (GTDB taxonomy): domain Bacteria; phylum Spirochaetota; class Spirochaetia; order DSM-27196; family DATKUC01; genus DATKUC01. The sequence continues at coordinate 5,791 of DATKUC010000061.1, read as the reverse complement.
TTTCAATGTAGATTCCATCTTTGACTTCCTTCTCAGCATTGGCATGAAACCATTCATTGAGCTGAGCTTCATGCCGACTGCACTCTCTTCAGGCACAAAGACAGTATTTCATTATCAAGGAAATATCACTCCGCCCAGGTCCTATGACCAGTGGGCGGACCTGGTAGGAGCGCTCGCTGATCATCTTGTTCGAAGATATGGTCCAGTCGAGGTGCGAAAATGGTTCTTTGAAGTCTGGAACGAGCCGAACCTGGACATTTTCTGGGCCGGCAGCATGGAGAACTATTTCCTCTTGTACAAGTACGCAGCGATCGCAATCAAAGAGGTTGACAGTCGGCTGGCGGTTGGCGGCCCAGCTACAGCGATTGACGCCTGGATACCGGAGTTCCGCGAGTTCTGCAAAAGACAGGGTGTTCCTCTGGATTTTGTCTCAACTCATCATTATCCGACCGATGCCTCATACGGCTTCGGTCTGGATATGGAGGAGCAGATGGCACGTTCTTCCCGTGGAGTGCTCTACAATAGGACCAGGAAGGCGCTGGCAGAGGCGGGCTCCCTTCCACTCTACTACACTGAATGGAACAACTCACCGAGTCCACGGGACCCCTATCATGACACCTCGTACAACGCCGCCTTCATTACAAAAACAATCGTAGACAATCTGGGGCTTCTTGACTGCTACTCCTTCTGGACGTTCACCGACATATTTGAAGAAAGTGGCTTCAGTTCGGTACCCTTCCATGGTGGTTTTGGTTTGCTCAACATTCACGGAATTCCGAAGCCGTCCTACCGTGCATTTCAGCTCCTTTCTCGGTTGTCCGGCGACAGACTTGAAATCGCAGTTCACGAGGAGAGTCCCACCGTTGAATGCGCAGCTACGATCGACGGGCGGAAATTGACCATCCTGATTTCGAACCATCAGATTCCGCTATCACCGATCGAGTCGGAGCTCGTAAGTATTCGTATCAAGGGCGTCGCGGCCGTGGGATCTGCAGTCGTGGAGCGAATCGACGAAACTCACGTGAATCCGAAAGCGGCATGGGTAGATATGGGCAGTCCGAATTATCCCGACAAAGCACAGATCGAGACGCTGATTGGGTCGTCGGAATTGGCAAGCGAGCCGGTTGAACTTCTATCTCGTGACGGTGAGGTGTCGATGGATCTGCTCGTCCAGCCCCATTCCGTGGCAGCAATTTCGTTGACGTTGGAGGGTTAATATCCGAAGTCACGGTCCAGAACGGTCATGTTGCTTCGCGATACCTGGTAGTAGCCGAGGAGTCAACCGGGGTGTCCGGGAAGTGGAGACAACATTCTGAAACACACATACGGAGAATTGAATTGGTAGCAGGAAATAGCCCGAAGTTCACGGTCTTCACAAAACCGTGGCAGCGGCAGAATCTGGATGAGCTATCGGAGCTTGTGACCGGACTCGGCTTCGACGGTGTGGAGCTTCCGGTTCGTGATGGATACCAGGTAACCCCTGATACCATCGGTAGCGAGCTACCAAAAGCAGCTGCGGCGCTCCGCGCACATGGACTGAAGATCGGAAGCGTCGCCACGGAGGTCAATGAGCGTTCCATAGCAGCCTGTGGCGACGCAGGAGTACCGATCATCCGCACGATGGTCGGGATCGACCTCTCCGTCGGTTACCACCAGACCGAGCTCGAGATTCGAAAAAGATGGGACAGCCTCATCCCGGCTCTCGATCGCTTTGGTGTGGCCATCGGAGTGCAAAATCACTATGGGTTCATGATCGGCAGCGCCATAGGTATCATGCACCTCATCGAAGGATACGATCCCCGGCATGTCGGAGCGGTCCTCGACCCGGCTCACTGCGGATTGGACGGTGAGCCGGACAAGATGGCAATCGACATTGTCTGGTCGCACCTCCTGCTGGTGAATCTGAAGAGCGCATTCTGGGTCCGGCGCACCGGTCCGGAATACGATGATGTCAAATGGAGAAGCTACTGGAGCAACGGTCATCAGGGCCTCACGTCCTGGCCCACTGTTGCAGCCGAACTGCAGCGGCGCGGTTATACCGGGGACATCTGTCTTCCTGCCGAGTATTCCGACCCGGACGGTCACGACCAGAAGATGGGTGATGGTGTCGTTCCGCTGGTACGGGATGACCTGCAGTTTGCAAGATCCCTTTTTTTTGGAGCGAAGTAGAATGAAACAGACTGTTCGAGTGTGCATCATCGGTGCGGGGGGGATGGCAAACAGTGTGCACTATCCATCGCTGACTTCATTTGACGACGTTGAGATCGTAGGGATCTGTGACCTCGACGCCGCAAGACTGGACGAAACTGGGAACCGGTGGGGAATTCCTCCGGAGCGTCGGTACCATTCAGATGCATTCAATGGCTATCAGGTGATGCTTGAGAAAGAGAAGCCGGACGGTGTCTACGCGATCGGACAACCCCATATCATGTATGACGTCTGGACCTGGTGTCTGCAACGGGGATTCAACCTCTACATCGAGAAGCCTCTGGGGCTGACATATCACCAGGCGCAGATGCTCACTCACCTCGCCGGGGAAAACGGGTGTATGACGCAGGTGAGCCATCAACGCAGAAGCTCTCCGATCCTTGTGAAGATGCGCGAGGAGTGCGTGAAACATGGTCCGATCACGCATGCAATCTGCGAGTTCTACAAATGTAACATCGAACCAATGTACGGCGCTCGCGATCACATGATGGATGACTGCACGCACTCGATCGACACGGTCCGGTGGATGTGCGGCGGAGAGGTGGTCGGGATTGAATCCGAATGCAAACGAATCGGAACACCGGATATAAACTGGATCGGCGCAGCACTCCGGTTTGACAACGGGTCGACCGGTTATGTCCTTAACAGCTGGGCAAGCGGTCGCCGGGTCTTCCGGGTCGAAATGCATGCACCGGGAATCTATGCTGACGCCGAAGTCGAGGGCAATGCAATTCTCTATGCGAACGGAGACTACCATGGAGTAACCTACGACACCAAAGAGGTTGCAGGTAGTTCGGAGAATTATGTCTACGGTGGCTTTTGCGCAAAAAACCGGGAGTTCATTGACTCGCTAAAGACGGGAGCAGAGGTAACGAGTTCTCCGTTCCGAGACTGCATCAAGACCATGGAAGTGGCCGAGAAGATTCTTGCCGGCGCGCTCCTGAACGGCGAATAGACGAACGGGAAATAATCAGCAATGGAAAACACAGGGCAACTGTTTCATATCGAGTCGCGGAGGCAGGAGTTGCGACGCGGCCCCGCTGGCAACAGCGAATGGGGGGTAATCAACGACGAAGAGCACATCGATCCGGGAGACGCGGCACTTGTTGTGTGCGACGTCTGGGACGATCACTGGTGTCGCATCTCCGCAGAACGGCTCGAGCAGCTTGTTCCTCGAATGAGTAAAGTAGTAGTGACAGCTCGCAATCGGGGAATGCTTGTGATTCATGCTCCGTCGGAGACGATGGACTTCTATGCGAGGAGTCCCGCGCGAAACCGAGCGATTGAGTCCCCCATGGTTGAGCTTCCCAGGGATATAGATCACCTCGATCCGCCGCTTCCGATTGACGATTCCGACGGCGGCTGTGATGCAGTGGATAATCCATATCCTCCCCATACACGGAAGTGGACGCGCCAGCACGACGGGATTCCGATAGATGAACGCAAGGACGCCATAACCGACAAGGGTGAGGAGGTGTATCGCCTCCTCCGGGCCCAGGGCAGAACTCATCTTTTCATTTTGGGTGTGCACACAAATATGTGTATTCTCAACCGATCGTTCGGTATAAAGCAGATGGTCCGCTGGGGAGTGGAGGTGAGATTGATCCGCGACCTCACGGACTCAGGCTACAGCCCGTCAAGCAGTCCGTATGTCTCTCACGACGAAGGAACGAATTTGGTTGTTGGATACATCGAAAAATTCTGGTGCTCAACTGTAATGAGCGATTGCTTGCTCCGCTGATCCTGCGAGGAATCAGCGTAATTGTTCGACAAGGATGGAGAGGTAACTGGCAATGGAGCGACGATTCTGCGGCAGTTCTGGCCTGCAGCTCTCGGTTCTTGGTTTGGGATGCTGGGAGTTCGGCGGAGGAGAGTACTGGGGACCCCACACCCAGGCGGAGGCCGACTCGGTAGTCCGCGCAGCATTCGACGAGGGCATAACATACTTCGACACGGCCGAGGCCTACAACGATGGCAGGAGTGAGCAGGCCCTCGGAAAGGCCCTCAAAAGTATTCCGCGAAATGAGGTCGTTATCGGAACCAAGGTCTCTCCCTCAAACGCGTATCGTAACACCCTCATCGATCACTGCGAGAGTTCTCTGAAGAGGCTCGGCACTGATTATATCGACCTATACATGGTGCACTGGCCGACAACGCCGCATTCAATCCGGCACTTCACAAACGATTCCAAGAAGATCGGATTTCCACCCTCTGCTGAGGAGACCTTCGAGAGTCTTACGCGGCTGACCGACGCAGGAAAGATACTGCACAGTGGAGTATCGAACTTCGGAATGCGTCCGTTTTCGGAGGCGCTGGCACTTGAGCCGCGAATAGCCGTCAATCAGCTTCCATACAATCTCCTCTGTCGTGCCATAGAGCTCGAGGTGCTGCCGGCCTTGTCCCGCGAAGGAGTAGGGGTAATCGGATATTTCACACTGCTTCAGGGAATCCTCACGGAAAAGTATCCTGGTTTGTCGGATGTACCAAAGTGGCAGCGGCGCATTCGACATTTCGACAGTGCCGACAATATTCTCGCGCGACATGGAGGTGCAGGCGTTGAAAATGAAACGCAAGCAGCACTCGATCGCATCAGGGAAATTGCCCTGAGCGCCGATGTTCCTATCTCCACACTTGCCATCAGATGGGCAATTTCCAATGCGAAAATCACCTGCGCACTTGTCGGCTCTCGATCCCCACAGCGCATCCGGGAGAACGCGCGCGACGCCGCAAGACCACTCGACCACGAAGTTGTCGCTGCGCTCAATGAGGCGACCCGGCCGGTCCTGGAGAAACTCGGAAACGGATTCGACTACTACGAGAGCGCGGACAATGACAGAACCCAATAGCCGGCAGACTAAAGTTTGCAGTACCGGATAGTGTTTGCTCCCAGGGCCGCCAGTTCTGCGGGTATCGACAACTGATAGCAGACCAGGGGGCGTCCGGTTCTTCAGCATTTCTCGTCTGCAAGTTGTGCAATATTCGACCGGCGGTTCAAATCCGCCCAGCCTGATTTCTATCGGCAGGAATTGACCATTGGTGTTTTACGGGGGCACACAAACACCATGTTCCCGTCGTACCGGAGTTCGCAGTCTATGATTCAAGTTTGAGCAGCCATAGACTGTGGGTGATAGTCTATCTTGATTCTCTCACTTAAATTCTGTCCCGGGCGGAGGGAGAGCTGGTGTCGGATAGACATCAATGGTCCAATAACGCGCCATCGGCAACGACCTCACAGTTTCCTCAGCGCTCGTTTCATCATGAGCAAATGCTTCGATAAACACAGTGCCTCTCTTCAGAGAAGCGTGAAGTGAACCAAGGCGGCCCGCCGTCGTAAGTGTCTCAAACATAGCCATTTCCTGATCGCGCACGGCGTAAACGTCCCTCATATCGGTATCGGGCTTGAACTTCGCAACTACCATATAGGTGTTCAAATATATTCTCCTTTGGTTTTCACCAATGCGAACGTAGGCAATATGCAGGCAGTAGGCAAGCGGAATCGGAAAACTCGCGTTCTCACTTCCTCGAATTGTGTGACAGCGTTCGTACCTCGACAGGACTCAACTGCCGATAATTGGCCTCGAGT
>DATKUC010000060.1:0-4636 GCA_035530835.1 Spirochaetia bacterium | reverse complement strand
CGGCGCAGCTTTCGAGCTTGACAGTAGTTTACTGTTTTCTTCATACTCAGGCGTGCCGCATACCGCGGAGAGTCCCACGCACCAGGTTGCAGAGAGTGAGGTAAGAATGAATCAGGTTGCCACCATGATTCTGTCCGCAAGACCATGGTCCTTTTTCCTGAGCCTTGCCAGTACGATGACAGGTTCGGTTATTGCGTTCAATCAGGGCATATTTCATCTCGACCGATTTCTTCTGGTCGTGTTTGCTTCAGTCATTCTGCACGCCGGCATGAACCTGCTCAACGATTACTTCGATTTCCGACATGGTGTGGATAAGCCGAACGTAGCGACGGCGCAGTACCGACCGCACCCTCTGGTCGAAGGCACGATGAGTCCCCGGCAGATCATGGCCGGCGTGATTGTCTGCTACTCGATTGCCGGGCTGATTGCACTCTACCTCGCTACGATGGTTGGCTGGTCGTTCGGAATTGTCGTGATAGTCGGCGCCTTTGTGAGCTACTTCTATACCGGCGAGCCGTTCAATTTCAAACGACGCGCACTCGGTGAAGTCACAATGTTCCTGGCCGCGGGGCCATTCATGATCGGTGGTTCCTACTTCGTGCAGACAGGCTCCTGGGCCAATATACTTCCGGTGATTCTTGTGTCGATTCCAGTCGGCATGTGGTGGTCGCTGATTCTCGCCGCAAACAATCTGAAGGACATCGAAACCGATCGGCAAAACCCTGGGCGGACAGTCGCTTCGAGCCTTGGCCGACGCGGCGGAGTCATCTTCTTTGCAGTACTTGCAGGCATCGTCTACGGCGGGGCACTCGTTGACATCCTTCTCGGCGTCATGCCGGTGTGGGCCGCCGCAGTCTTTGTCACGCTGCCACGAATGATCGCGCTCATCAGGATCTTCCTGACAGCCGAAACGGTGCCGGCGAATGCCGATCCGATGGTTGGCCAGGTGCAGGTCCTCTACAGCACCATTCTGCTGGCAGCCTTCCTCCTCAACAGGTTTGTACCGCTCAACCTTTCACTTTAGTGCCCGAGTGAATATAGGCAATCCCACCGGAAAGACGCTTCACCTGGATGTCGGTGAGACCTTCCGACCGCATGCGGTCGGCAAGGGCGTCATGATTGAGGAACGCGTTGATCGACGAATACAGATAGCCGTAGCTCGGTCCCCAGCCGGCAACCTTGCCGCCGATAGCGGGCATAATGTGCTTCAGGTACCAGTTATAGACTCTGCCGAAGAGCGTTGCAGGCGGTGGTGAGAACTCGAGGATGACCACGGTTCCACCCGGTTTGACGGCGCGCACCATCTCGCGGATACCGGCGGGAACATCGGTGAGATTGCGCATGCCGAATGCAATTGCCGCCGCATCGTAGCTGTCGGATTCGCAGGAGAGCGAGAGTGCGTCCCCGTGCGACAGTACGACCCGATCACCAAGCAGTGCGCGAATGACCTTCTGCCGTCCCCGTTCCAGCATCTCTTCGACGAAATCAACGCCATCCACCCTGCAGTCCGGGTGGCGTCGCGCGAATGCGATGGCCAGATCGGCAGTTCCGGTTGCGACATCAAGAACCCTTGCGTTCGCGGGGAGTGCCGCGGCCTTCACCGCGCGCGTGCGCCACGCCCGGTCGATGTTGAAGCTGAACACGTGATTCAGCAGGTCGTACGTTTTTACCACCCGGGCAAACAGATCGTGAACGTCGACTGACTGGTAGAGCGTGTCGATGCTTTCTTTTGAGCTTTGATTCATGGTGTGAGTTCCTCCGTCACAGGACAGGCAGCAGCACAAATATCGTTGTTGCCCACAGTGCATGTGAAATGACAGTCGGTATTATTGACTGCTCGTAATAGTAGATCAGCCCCCAGACGAAACCGGCAACGAAGGCGGCCATGATGAGAGCCGGATTGAGCGTTACCACGTGCACGAGGGTGTAGAGTCCGACGGTTATGAGGAAGGCGGGAAACCGTCCCCAGCGGTTTCCAATGGTCTGCTGGATGAATCGTCTCCAGTACAACTCCTCGGCCGGGCTCGTCAGGAAGAGCAGGAGCAGCGCGATGATCCACATCGGGATCCCCTGGCCGGTCGAATATACTGAGGCAATCATGTGATTCGATCCGGGGAGAATCCAGCCCAGGATGATCTTTCCCACGTAGAACACACCGTACAGAAAGATCGCCGAACCGACGCCGATGACGATATGGCGCACGCGGATTGCGGCGATGTCCGCCCACCGCGGCTTGATCTGCGACAGTGCGATTGCGGCAAGAATCGGCGTTGCGATCGCCATCTTGATCCAGAACTTTCCGTAGGGCAGTACGAAGACAATGTACCAGAGGATAACTGCGAGTACAAAGGAACCTGCCGCGATGTAGAGGCGCCTTCGCGCCGGGTCAGTGGTGAGTGTCATATGCTGAGTACAATCTTCCCTGTGTGCCTGCCCGATTCGACTGTTCTGTGCGCCTCTGCCGCATCCTCGAGCGCAACTGTGCTCGTGAGCGGGTTGATACGGCGCTCGGCCAGAAGCCGGGTAACCATCTCCATGTCTTCCCGGGTTCCGAGGAAGACACCATGGATGGATCGATGATGATAGTAGGTCTGATGGATATCAAGCTCTGCCGTACGCCCGTCCAGTATTCCGCAGATGATGAGCCGCCCGCCGTTGGCGAGCATTTTCGTACTGCGGTCCACCTGAACGCCGCCTACCGGGTCAAGCACAATATCCACGCCTCCATCCGTCTCTTCTGCTACGCGTTTTTCGACCTCTTCCGCATTCCGGTCGATGGCGACATCAACTCCGAGCCTGCGCAACACTTCAAGCCGCTCTTCGCCCGCAGCGGTCGCGAGTACCCTGGCACCTGCATTCCGGGCAATCTGTACCGCCATTGAGCCGAGAGTCCCCGCGCCGCCGCGAATGAACACCGTTTCGCCCTTCTGCAACCGGCCGACTGTCATGAGCGCATGATGTGCTGTGAGTCCTGCCACCGGCAGCGTAACCGCATCCGCGAACTCGATCGAATCAGGCAGCGGAAAGACGTTCTCCGCGGGAATTGCCACATATTCGGCGTAACCACCTGGCACATGCATACCGACTGAACGCCACCGCTGGCACAGGTTCGGTCTTCCCGACCTGCATTGTGCACAGGTCCCGCACGACAGAAGCGGGTAGACAACCACGCGCGCGCCCACGGTAAGCCACGGTGATCCCGGTACCGAAGAACCGATATCCGCGACCCTGCCCGCGATGTCTGCTCCACAGACGTGCGGCAGTGGAAGCTTCAAACCGGGGTAACCTTGCCGGACCAGAATATCCATCCGGTTCACCCCGCTTGCTTCGACTCTGATCAGAACCTCATTCTCACCTGCTGCAGGCATGGGGAAGCTGTCTGACATCTGCAGCACGTCGGGCCCACCGTGTGCGGTAATGGTCATTGCCCGCATTTCAATCTCCCCTACTGATGTATTGGTGTTACCGAGACTAAGGTACGCGTAGCGCATCGAACGGTCAATGAGTTATGAGGGTGATCCGAAGTCAAGCTCGCGTGAAGTGCGCGCCATGAGCCATCGTGCCATCGCTCTGGGCAGCAACCGCACCAGCGAAAGCGCGACGATTCGATAGAAGAGACCCGGCACGACCACGGTACGCCGACCGAGCGCGTCGAGTGCCGCGGAGGCGACCCGCGTTGCGGCGATTGCAGGAGGGCGAAACAGTGACAGTTTCGACGATTTTGCGGCCTCCGTTTCACCGTCAATCACACCCGCGCAGCAGACGGTGACCTTGATACCGAGCGGACCGAGTTCTGTAGCAAGACCTTCACCCAGGATGAGACTGAACGCCTTCGTTGCACCGTAGGCAGCAACGATTGGCGATCCTGCAAGAGCGTTCAAGGACGACATGAAGAGGAGACCGCCCCGTCCGCGCGCAGCCATCCGGCGAGCAAGCAGATGGACCAGGGCGACCTGCGCACCGCAGTTCACCGCTAACTGCCTGAGGTGACCGTCCACCGGAAGTTCCAGAAAGCTTCCCGCGTTTGTTATTCCGCTGTTGTAGACGAGAAGGCCTATATCAAGCCCGGCAATTGCAGCGGTAATGTGGTCAATGATGTCAGGTTTCGCAAGATCGCCGACCACCTGCACAACCTTGACACCAGCCGTTGCTTCAATCTCGCGCGCAACTTTTTCGAGAGCATTTTCGTTTCGGGCAACCAGAACAAGATTGAGCCCTCGGCGCGCGAGAGCGGCTGCAAACGCCGAGCCGACGCCACGCGACGCACCTGCAACGAGCGCCCATGGTCCATAGGCATCAGCAAATGTTCTTCTCATGAATACGAGCGTATGGGAAGCCTATTCGATGATCAAGTGGGCATCCGCGGGAGCGACGGCGCGAACCGATGTCTTAATCGTTCAGAAAAGAACGATAATATGACTGTAATTCTAATAAATCCATTATGATTCTTTTCCTTGACATTTTTTTCACAGCTTGATAGTATATATTACATAAGTCTTAGACTTTAATTCCCTAACCACGTCGGTCGAACCGGCTCACCGTACACGACAACCCCGATGCACATCCGACGTCACTTGTGCAGACCTTGCCTGGAGCTGTTTCGAACAGACTCACCAATTCTTTCGAGATAAATTCA
>DATKUC010000059.1:0-8110 GCA_035530835.1 Spirochaetia bacterium | reverse complement strand
GCGACGCGGCATCGGTCGCGAGCTCGTGGAGCGAGCCACAGCGGCAGTGCGCGAGCGCGGGCTTCAGTGGCTCCATGTGGACTACGAGCCGCACCTCGAGCCGTTCTACGCGCGCTGCGGTTTTCGATCGACTGCAGCCGGGCTGATCCGCCTGTGACACTCTGCACAACGTGCATTTTCGGTGACACCGGCGGGCGGTCGTGCTACACTTCGCAGAGCGCGACGACGAGGGTACATCTATGGACAGCAGCTGTGACATGGTCGTGGTTTCCCACACACACTGGGATCGTGAATGGTACAAGACGTTTGAGCAGTTCCGCTTCGTGCTTGTTCGAGCGCTCGATGAGCTCATCGAGTCGATGGAGAAGGATGCGACCTATACGCACTTCCTGCTCGACGGACAGACAATCGTCATAGAGGACTACCTCGAGATACGCCCGGAACGGCGGGAACGGCTCCGCAGACTCACGCAGGCCGGAAGGATTTCAGTTGGTCCCTGGTATCTGCAGCCTGACGAACAGCTTGTCAGCGGCGAGAGTCTCGTGCGGAATCTGCTCATCGGCCATCGCACCGGAGCAGAGTTTGGTCCGATCATGAAGGAAGGCTATGTGCCGGATACCTTCGGACACATCGCCCAGCTGCCGCAAATCCTGCAGGGCTTCGATATTCCGAGCTTCTACACGATGCGCGGAACATCCGAGGATCTGACCGAAACGAAGTCGGAAGTCTACTGGCAGGCACCGGATGGTTCGCGGGTCTGGTCGCATCACATGCTGAGCTACAGCAATGCGGCCGTTCTCGGGCCGACTCCTGAACAGACCAGGCTTCATCACGGTACCAACATCAACTACGATTCACTTGATGGCCTGAAGCAGCTGCTGCTCGCGTGGGCCTCCTCGCCGACGCTGCTGCTCCTGAACGGAAACGACCACCTGCGCCCGCAGCCCGATGTTGCCGCCACTATCCGCAGCCTGAACGCCCACACGAGCGACAACGTGTTCCTCGGATCGCTCGAAGATTTCCGTACTCGCGCGATGGCGAAGAATGATGGACTTACGACAATCTACGGCGAGCGGGTCTCAGGCAGATACCAGAAGATCCTGCAGGGCGTGCTTTCCACTCGCATGTACCTGAAGCAGCGAAACAGTGCGCTCGAGACGCTGCTCTCGCGCGTGGTTGAACCGGTGTGGACCGCTGCATGGAGTGCCGGCGCAGCCTATCCGGATGCTGCGCTCCGCGCCGCCTGGAAGCATCTCATCCGCAACCATCCGCACGACTCGATCTGCGGCTGCTCGATCGATCGGGTGCATCGGGATATGGTCTACCGTTACGATCAGGCGCAGGATCTTGCCGACTCGCTGCTTGCTGACGGACTCGAAGAGCTCGCCTCGCGGGCGGACGCGATATACGATGAGTCGAACGACGAGATTGCACTCCTCGTATTCAATCCTGCGAAGGAGGAGCGCGACGGTGTACTATCGGTCGCCGTTGATCCATACATCGGCTACCCCTACGGAGTGCGTGAGTTCGCGCCGTCAGGGTTCCGGCAGATCGACCTCGCAGGCTACGAGAGCGAGGACGGCTTTCCGGTACGGGTGACCGGAGACGAGTTCATTGCCGAGGACATGCTGAACCGACGGAAGAATGTCCGCAAGAAGTGGCTCTCGGTGGGCGTAGGTCCGATACCTGCGCTCGGCTACCGGGTGGTTGTCCTTCGGCCGAGCGGAAAGAGAGCGGCAAACGCTGCGCAGCCCCTGCACGGCGGGGTGCTCACTGCGGACGGCCTGACGATTCGGAACGACCACCTTTCAGTGACCGCGGCCGCGGACGGCACGTTCAGCGTTCGTAATCTATCAAGCGGCAAGATCTACGCCGGGCTGAACATGCTCGAGGACGAAGCTGACCGAGGTGATGAATACACCTTCTGCGGCATACCAGAAGCTCCACTCAGCTCTTCGGGAGCCCGCTGGAGCGTGGATCTCCTGGACAACAGTCCGCTCGAGGTCGCTCTGCGGATGAGGTGCACGCTGCAGCTTCCCGCTACCTTGAGTGAAGATCGTACCGGGCGTTCGGCGGAACTCGTCGAGGTACCCGTTGAATGCGTGATTACGCTTCAGGCAGGCAGACGGTACGCGTCGATACGCACAACGTTTGACAACCGCGTGCATGACCACAGGCTCCGCGCAGTCTTTCCTGCAGGGTTCTCCGTCGCAAAGGCTCGTGCCGAGAGCGCGTTCTGTGTGCTCGACCGGTCAACGGCTGCCGCGGACGGCACCGGATGGACCGAACAGCCGTGCACGACCCACGCGCAGCAGCGCTACGTTGCTGTGGAATCTCCGGACGGAAACGGCGGACTTGCGCTATTCAATCGCGGGCTTCCCGAGTACGAGGTGACCCCTGCGGGAGAGATAAAGCTGACGCTGGTGCGTGGTGTGGAGTGGCTCTCCCGGCCGGACCTTGATACGCGGCCCGGTGATGCAGGGCCGCAACTTCAGACGCCGGAGGCGCAGTGCCAGGGAGTGACTACCTGTGAATATGCGGTCATGCCCTACAGCGGCAGTTTCGCCGAATCGGAGATCTGGACCGCGGCGGAAGATTATACGGTTGGATTCGTTGCGGCGCGCGTTCGCCGCACCGACCGTTCGCTGCCGTCCAGTTACGGATTGTTTAGCATCGATGGAACGGGACTCGTGCTGACCGCCGTAAAGCACGCCGAGGACGAAGAGGCGGTTATCCTCAGGGTTTTCAACACGCTCGGCTCAGAGGTGACGGGAACCGTCGAATGCGGCGTGCCGATAGCGGCAGCGTGGATGACAAATCTCAATGAAGAGAACACTCAGCCGCTGCCCGTGCGGGATGCAAACCGCCTGGCCTTTTCCTGCGGTCCCTACCGGATTGTAACGCTGAAGCTCGTGCCCCGGAGGAACTGAGATACGGTTCAGCCCTACTTCAGGATCTGCCGAACCTTCCCGGCAATCGCCAGTCCGATCTTCCGCTGGTTCGCGCTGTCAAAATGGATGCCGTCAGCCGCGCTCGATGTGGCTACCGTGGCAAGGTCAAGAAGCGGGCAGTCAAGTTCGGCCGATACACGTGCGAACTCTTCGCTGAAGCCAAGCGATTTCTCCTCGGAGCCTTTGAACATCTGGGCGAATCCGGTGAGCTTTCCAACCGGTGGCGGGGCGACCAGCAGTACTCGGGGTTTTCCGCCGGTAAACGCGTCCCCCATCGTCCGAGCCATTTTTACGAGGGTTCCCGCACCCGAAGCGATATCGAATGCAGTCAGTGAGAAACGATGCTTCAGGTCATTCGTGCCGAGCATGATGATGAGCAGGTCGAGCGGCTTGTGGCTCTCCATTATTGGAACGAGGTGATCCTTGCCGCACTTGTGTTCCTCGATAGGGTCTCTCCAGACGGTTGTACGGCCGCCCAGCCCTTCCGCTATCACCTCGTAGTCGCTCCCGAGCTCGACACCCATGACTGTCGGCCACCGTTCAGCTTTCGGAAAACGTCCTTTTTTCACCGGATCGGCGCCCCAGGTGTTCGAATCACCAAAGCAGAGGATCTGTTTCATTGAACACTCCTGTTCGTGAAGTCTGCAGTGCAGCAGATTGTAGCGTGGCTCGCGGACCGCGGCAAGCGTGTGCCTTGTTCAGGCTGAGGGGATACCGATTTTCGACAGCAAGTGCCCGGCCGATGTGCCCTCATGGACCACCCTGAGATCGCAGATAGCTCGCTCGAATGCTCCGATGAGCGTCGGGTCGAAGAGCGTCTCCCTTCCTGCAACGACGATCCTGACCGCTTCATCAAACGGCACCGCGCGTTTATAGGAACGCTCTGCAAGTATAGCATCGAAGGAGTCAGCGATGGCTACCACACGAGCCGCAACGGGAATTGCTTCTGATGCCATCCCGTGCGGATATCCGCTGCCATCCCACCGTTCGTGGTGATACGCAATGATGTCGTGCAGGATTGGATCGACCTCCATGGCGCGCGCGATTTGCGCACCAACTGCTACGTGACTCCTCATGAGCGCAAGTTCCTGTTCGGTGAGTGGCCCTGGCTTGGCGAGAATTTCGCGCGGTACAGCGATCTTGCCAAGGTCGTGCAGCCCCGCGAAGACGAACAGCTTGTGCACGAGCCGCCGATCGAGTCCTGCTTCAAACCCGATGATTGCCGCAAATGATGAAACTTTGCGCACGCACTCGTAGGTCCTCGGATCACTGGAGTCGATAATGTGCTCGATCAGTGAGCCGAGTGTCCGGTTGACCGTTTCGATCTGCGTGAGCAGACTTCGGTTGAGGAGCTTGTTCGCCCGGCTTTCGAGTGCGCTTCTGCAGGCGACAAGGAGATCGGAGGCAGACCACGGCTTTGTCATGAGCCGGAACAGCCCGCCGTCATTAACCGCATCCTTGATTGAGCCAACGTCGGCGTAACCGGTGAGCATGATTGCCGGCGCATCCGGATGCGTCCGTCTCACTTCAGCCATGAGATCGGTGCCGTCCATTCCCGGCATTCGCTGATCGGTAATGAGGAGCGCGAGCGTCGAACCCTCGGCGTCGAGCTCACTGATGAGCTCGAGTGCTTCCCTTCCCGAAATTGCTGTAACCACATCGAGGCTGTTCGCAAGGCCTACCTCGAGTTCGCACTGAATGCTTGCAAGTATGATTGCTTCATCATCAACACACAGAATGTACTCACGTTCCATTTGAATGGTTCTCCCTGTTCTCGCAATGTGTTCGCGGAATTCGGACCTCGAACGTCGTGCATCCGGGCACGCTCTCGCAGGTCACCGTGCCACAATGGTCTTCCGCAATGCGGCGCGTAATGTCCAGGCCGAGCCCGGATCCTTCGCCGATCCTGCGGGTGGTGAAAAACGGCTCGAATATCCGCTGCTGTATTTCCGCGGGAATCCCCGGCCCGTTGTCTGTGACCCGTGCAACAACGGACGCGTTTCCGATCAAGCTGACCTCAATCTCGATCCGTCCGGTGCCGGCGAGAGACTGTAATGCGTTCTGAATGAGGTTGATCCATACCCGACCGAGGCTGCCCGGACGGCAGTCGATCTGTCCCTGATATTCGTATCGTCGTACAAGCTCGACGCCTGCGCGAAACTGTCCTCCGAAAAGTGCAAGCGCCTGATCTATCGACTCGGTAACTTTGACATTCCGGAACTCTTCGTCCGCTCCGACTCCGGCGTATGCACCGAGCGCCAACACAATCTTCGCCAGTCTGCCGGCTGAGGAACGGATCGCCTCGAGCATGACCATGAGGTGCGATATGCTGTCGGCTGCACGCACGACCTGAATGCCTTCGCAGCGGCGCAGGAATGGAATCGTGAGATCGGCCAGTTGCGGGACGCCGCTATGCGCTATCATATGTGCCGCTTCCTCGATCGCCGCAGGCTCCGCACCGGATACCTCGAGTTTCCTCCTTGCGCCCTGGCGCGCGGCGCGCTCCTCGGCGGTGGACACCGTCACCGACTGCCTGTCGGCGGCGATGATCGAAGCAAAGAACTCAAGTAGTTCCTCCCCCTGATCGCTGCCCGGATTTACCGCGAGATGCATGATCTGTGGAATTACTGTCTGAAGAAGTTTGGGCGCAGTTCCGACCGATGACTGGATTGCGCCGAGCGGGCTGTTTATCTCGTGTGCTATTCCTGCCATCAGTCGGCCCAATGCCGCCATTTTCTCCGAACGGATGAGCCCGTCCTGCGCCATCTTCAGTTCCTCGGTCCGCTCCCTCACTCTGTTTTCAAGCTCGGCATTGAGCAGCTGCAGTTCATCGGTGGCAACCCGTGCGGTCTGCAACGCCTTTTCATGGGATCGCATGACGAGCCAGAGCAGTACGCCTGAAATGGAAACTATCACATCGAACGTCACGATTGTTCCGACAGTTGAACGGTAAGCAGTGCGATATAGATGCAGCACCTCTCCACTTATGACAAAGGTCGCGGCAAGCACAGAGATCGCCGTGAACGCGAGCACGCCGCGCGCTCCCATGAAGAAGGCTGCAATCAGAATGGCAAGCACGAAGGCGGGCGATGAGGGGTCGTGGATCCCTGAACCGTGCATGAACGTATAGCTGATACCTGCGACAAGCACGGTCGGCAGCACCACCGCAACGGTGCGGACGAGCCGACGGTTCATTGATGCGAACAGACAGACAAAAATAGCTCCGATGACCACTGCCTCAAAGAGCTCATTCCGGGGTGTTCCAAAGATCTCATCTCCGGCGAGCATGAGGAGTCCGCCGACAGCGAGCATCAGAGAGAACGCACGAACGTTGCGATCATACAGTCGATCGAGATTCTCGGGAAAGGGCCGGATAGCAAAGTCAGGAATCACGATTGACCTGATGAAACTACCAAGCACGGCGCTACGGCGTGTTCGTGGACTGCGTATCATGCTCTGCTCCCAGCTTGAAAAAAGAGATCACCTGTCGAAGTTGCCCGGCGACCTGCGCAAGCTGATCCGCGCTGGATGCCACCGCCTCCGCAGAGGCGCTGTTCTTCTGGGTAACTGCGTTCAGGTTCTGGATTGCCTTATTCACCTGCGACACCCCTTTTGCCTGTTCAATGCTCGCGAAAGCAACTTCCTGCATCATCTCGGCGGTCCTCGTGATTCCAGAAATCGATTCGTTCATGACAAGTCCGGCCGTGGAGGATGCTTCATGACTCGTACGCGAAAGCGATACGATCTCTTCGGCCGAACCTTTGGTCTTTTCGGCAAGCTTGCGCACTTCGGCTGCGACCACCGCAAAGCCGTTTCCCCGCTCCCCGGCGCGGGCCGCCTCAATTGCCGCGTTCAGCGCAATCAGATTGGTGCGGGAGGCAATGTCGGTAATGACTGCGATTTTTCGCGAGATTGTTTCCGTAGCTTGCACAGCCCGCTCCGCACTTTCGGCTACGTGTTTGACTGACGCGTTCGTCTGCGCCGAAACGGCAGCGGTCTCCCGGGCATTGTCTGAGTTCTGATCTATATTCGCCGTAATCTGTTCGAGCGTCGAGGAGACCTCCTCGATTGAGCTCGCCTGTTCGGTCGCGCCTTCCGAAAGCTCGAACGATGCGCCTCGCAGTTGCTCGCTTGCGTCGGCAAGGCGTTCAACGTGCCGATCGATCTCGCCAAGGGACTGGCGAAGTGTCACTGTCAGTGTGTAGAGCGCTCTGTTGAGGACCTGCAGCTCGTTTCCGGAATCAGTGTGGGAAATTGCGATATCCAGGTTCCCTTCGGAGAGCTGCTTCACCCGAAGTATTGCAGATTCAAGCGGTCTGCGCAGAACGCGATTGATGTTCCAGAAGATGATGGTTCCGATTGCGAAGTTCATAGGTACTATCCAGAGCGCGTTTCTGATACCCAGATCGCCGATGAGGAACGAAGTGAACGAGACGACCAGGACGAACAGCACCATATAGAGCGCGAACGTGAACATGATCGATCGTCCGAAGATGAACCGCATGATAAGGAAACTTGCCGGAAAGCAGCCAACGACGACCAGCCCGATCAGCAGAATAGCGTTCATTGATTCCTCCGCAGTGTATTAAGCAAACCGTGTGCCAACTTGGAGAAATTCGACAAATTGCTCTATTAAGTGAAGTTGAGGGTAATCATCAAGCGCAACGCGTCAGTCGGAATGTGCCGCGCTTCACTCCTGTGCCGGGCGGCATGTGCCGTGCGGCACAGGTAGTGTGACGAAGATTGGTGAACGGGGGAAGCAGACCGAATATTGAGCGGTATTCCATTGTATCCGGCATGTCCGAGATGTCGTTCTAATCCACTCCGAGGCTTCGAAGATGATCGACATGCCGGTATCTGGACCCGACGCGGAAACACTGGGGTCGCTGATCTCCAAACTGCACATAGCACGGAGCCAATACCTTTCCGCATAAGTATTTGGCCGGAATCCGTCACCAAGCTTCGGGACACTACGTAGGGTACAGCCTGGAAGCGTAAGTGCTCACGGCGGGGTTTCACGTCGGTGAATGCGCTTGTTCAGAGCGGTGCGGCTTATTCCGAGCATTTCCGCAGCTGTACCCTGATTGCCGCCCGCGCGACGGAGCGCCTCCATGGTAAATAGCTGCTCCGATTCTTCAAGAGTGGGGAGTGTGTCGAGT
>DATKUC010000058.1:0-11435 GCA_035530835.1 Spirochaetia bacterium | reverse complement strand
TCTTTTCTCCGGCCGGTTACCACGAGATCGTAACCGTCAGCGGCAAGACGACGCGCAAATGCCGCTCCGATTCCACTCGTTGCCCCGGTAATAACTGCAATTGGTCGTTGAAAGTCGGCATGTCGCATTGATTTCTCTCTTGTTCATAGTATCGACAGATCCAGCGCGGACAATACTCCCTGCTGTCGCCGAAATGGGACAAAATGACCCGGTGATTTGTCCACGAAATCCCTTGCAAAGTACCCAATGGTGTACTAAAATTCGGTGAATCCCGCCTCACAACGGGGGGGACCAACCGGCCCGCCTGACGAATAATGTCGGCGGGCCAACTTTTTTGGCGGTAAATTGAACCGAGGCGGGGACTACAGCTCGGCAGATCGAAAGCAGGAAACCAGGTGGTCGTTGATGATTCCCGTCGCCTGGAGATGGGCGTAGATAATGGTGGAGCCGACGAACCTGAATCCGCGTTTCTTGAGGTCTTTGCTGACCCTGTCCGAAAGTTCCGACGTTGCGGGGATATCTGCGAGTGTCCGTGGCTGATTCCTGACCGGCTTTCCATCAACAAATGCCCAGATGTATTTGTCGAAACTGCCGAACTCCTGCTGCACTTCGAGAAAGTGGCGCGCATTTTCAATCGAGGCGGCCACTTTCAGTCTGTTCCTGACAATTCCCGCGTTTGCGAGGAGCTCTGCTCTTTTCCCATCGTCGTAGGCGGCGACAAGGCGGGGATCGAATCCATCGTACGCGAGCCGATATGCCTGCCTCTTCTTGAGAACGGTAAGCCAGGAGAGTCCCGCCTGAGCGCCTTCGAGAACGAGAAACTCGAAGTGAAGCCGTTCGTCGTGCACCGGCACGCCCCATTCTTCATCGTGGTACCGGATATACTGCGGATCTGAAACACTCCAGCCGCAACGTACTCTGTCATCGGTTTCGCTCATTGTGTCCTCCGATTGCTTACTCTGCTGCGGGAATAATGCATTCCCATGTAATTCCTTCACCGTCGGGAACGTCGGTCACGAGCCGACTGCCGATCAGCTGCGGCAGATGGCGCGGATGGAGCCCCGGGCGGAGGATCTTCTCCGTCCGAAGTACTGCGATGTCTCCGTCCCCGATTGTCGCGCCTCGCTGAAGCGTATGAGTCGCGTGAATCGAGCGGTTGGTGCGACCGTAGTTCATCCGTTCGGAGGGAGCAAGCTCTTTGCGGCCATTGCCAAGCACCCGGTCGACGAGCTCAGCGGTAAACTGCCCGGAAAGCGTTTCGATCACCGACTCGGCGGTCTCGCTCTCGGCCCAGCGTACCGCGTCGACGAGCCTTCTGAACGCCTCAGGATCGAGCGCGACAGGATCGTCCAGGCCGGCGCCCTCGCGGGAGAGCGTGATATGCTTTTCGATCATCGTTGCGCCCTGCGAAACCGCCAGCGCCGGAACGAGCACCGGATTAAGCGAATGATCGGATACGCCCACCTCAATGCCGAAGAGCGCAGCGAGCGGCCGGAGGAGGCGCAGGTTGTACTCATCAGGCGGAGCGGGATAGGCAGTAACGCAGTGGAGAAGGGTAATCCGGTCCCGACCCGTGATCGAAAGCGCCTCCTCGATGTCTCCGATCGTTGACACGCCGGAGGAGAGGATGAGCGGCAGATTGCAGGAGGCGAGATAGGAGAGAAGTGGCAGGTGGTTCAATTCAGGGCTTGCAACCTTCATCGAATGAATGCCAAGCTCGACGAGTGCCCGCGCACTGCGAAGTCCGAACGGAGTGCAGAGGAACTGCAGACCGGCAGCTTCTGTTCGTGATTTCAGTTGTGCGTAGAACTCAACCGGCCGTTCGAGCTCGCGAAACCGTTCGTACAGCGGGATCGATCCGCCGGGCAACGGAACCGAACCGGTCAGCGGATGGATTATTTCGTCAGCAAAGACCATCTGGAACTTGGCGCAGTCGGCACCTGCAGCCTTTGCCGCCGAAAGCAGCTCGGTGGCGCGGCCAAGGTCACCGCCGTGAGAGGTTCCAATCTCTGCAATGATAAACGTCTTGGCGGCCGTCGCCCTATCCTTTCCGGCGGATCTCGGTCAGGCCGGTGTACGGGACAAGTACCTGCGGTATGCGCACGGTTCCATCCGCCTGCTGGTAGTTCTCGAGAACCGCAACCATCGCTCGCGATGTAGCGCACGCGGTGCCGTTCAGCATGTGAACAAAGCGTGTCTTGCCATCCTCACGAAAGCGCACTCCCAGTCTTCTTGCCTGGTAGTCGGTACAGTTCGATGTGCTGGTGACCTCGCCCCAATCGCCATTCTCACCACGGCCGGGCATCCACGCTTCAATATCGTACTTTCGATATGCGGGTCCACCAAGATCTCCGGTGCAGGTGTCAACAACCCGGTAAGGGATCTGCAGTCCGCGGTAGATCTCCTCTTCGATTGCAAGCAGTTCTTCGTGAATTGCATCGGACTGGTCGGGATGGCAGTAGACGAACATCTCGACCTTTGTGAACTGGTGCACGCGGTACAGTCCTTTGGAGAACTGTCCCGCAGCGCCCGCCTCCCGCCGGAAGCAGTGCGAGATGCCTGCAAGGCGGATTGGAAGCCGCTTGGTGTCGATTATCTGTCCTGCATGGTAACCACCGAGCGTGATTTCGGCTGTTCCAATCAGGCAGGTGTCGGTTCCCTCTACTGTGTAGATGTTGCTTTCATCACCACGAGGCTGGAAGCCGATCGCAGTCAGGATCTCTTCGCGTGCTATGTCCGGCGTGATGGTCGGAGTGAAGCCCCTGGCGGTCACCGCGTCCAGTGCGTACCTGACAAGCGCGAGATCAAGCAGCACAGCCTCGTTCTTCAGATAGTAGAATTTGGTGCCTGAAACGCGGGTCGCCGTGTCGAAATCGATGAGGTCGAGGGTCTCGCCGAGCTGAACATGGTCTTTCGTCGCAAATGAGAACTGCGGAACTTCACCCCAGCGCCGTATCTCGGTGTTGTCCTTTTCCTCTTTCCCGACGGGAGCATCAGGGTGCGCCATGTTCGGTATGCGCGCGGCCTCCGCTGAGAGTCGCTCTTCGATCAGCTTCAGCTGCTCTTCCCTGACGGGAAGCTGCTCCTTGATCCGTTTTCCCTCTTCAATCAACGGGTTGCGCTCGTCCGCCGAGAGCTTTCCTTTCATCCTGGCCGCGTTTTCATTGCGCAGCTTGCGCAGTGCGTCAAGTTCCTGAATGAGGTCGTTGCGTTCGTCGTACAGCTGGACGACCAGATCGGCGTCGGCAACAACCGACCGGTTGCTGATGTTCTGCTTTACAGCAGCCAAGTTGTCGCGGATGAACTTAAGATCGAGCATGTAACGTATACTACTGAACCGTATCGGCCAGCGCAAGCAGTAGAGGTGCTGTTTGCCTCAAACGATACGACGGTGAGCGCGCCGCAGATTCATCCATCGATAAAATTCCGAATAATAACCCTCTCGGTCTATTCCACGTTTGGACTGCCACATGTAATGTTATTCACGGGCACTTGAGAAGCGTACTCTGTTATCGGAACTTGATCAGCTTGCCCACCGCATACGAAGACGGGATTGTCCGAGACGAATCGGGAGTCCTGCATGGCGGCCTGCACGCCGGATTGAGTGTATCGCCACGTGTACTACGCGCGCCGTGTTGCTCGCGCCAACACCATACGACGAGGTGTCCGAAATCGACAAACCCCATGCTACCGGCATTATTAGCTGACAGTCTACTACTTGATCTGTGAACATATCTTTCTTTCAGATCGCAGGCGTTGTGTCTGCATCGACTGAAACGACGCCCGTGGAGGACAATGCTGCATGAAAATCGAAGAACTGACTTCCAAGATCTATGAAGAGGGAGTAGCCAAAGCAAAGGCTCAGGAAGAAGATTTGCTTGTGCGCGCTCGGAAAGAGGCTGAAAAACTTGTATCCGACGCAAAGGCACAGGCGGCCGCAATTGTCGAAACCGCCAAAACGGAGGCCGAACAGCTGCGCGCACGGGTCGCCGGTGAACTGCGTATGGCAGGCGAACAGGCGGTCGGAGAGCTGCAGAACCGCGTCACAGACGCGCTTGTCGACAATACGCTTCCCGCGAGCGTGTCAGCTGCGATGCAGGACACTTCCTTCGTACGGACACTGATTCAGGAGGTCGTCGGTAAATGGGATGTTGCTCAGACGAGCATTGACCTTGCCGTTATACTTCCGGAGAGTACACAGAAGGAGATGGTGCAGTTTTTTGGCGCGAACGCGCGCGAATTGCTGGATCGTGGTCTTGAGCTCACCTTCTCGAGCGAGGTCAAGAGTGGCTTCCAGATTCGGCCGAAAGACGGAAGCTATCGACTCTCATTCCAGAATGAGGACTTCGTCTGGTTCTTCCGTTCCTTCCTTCGCGAGCGTACCCGAGAGCTGCTGTTCGGCAACAGTGAACAGACACAGACGGGGCAGGGGCAGTGAGAAACCAATACTACTTCCTTGCAGCAAGTCTTGAAGATGTGAGCTGGGGGCACGGAACAACACGTGGAACCCTCGAAGACTTGATCGAATATCTGAACGAAGGACTCGCTCCGGAAGACGCAGCTGCGCTGAAGCAGCTATTTCTGTTCAATGACATGCGCAACGCTGTTTCGCTCAACGACCCGGATAGCACATTTGTAACACCTTCGTGCTACGACCGCGAGGCGCTACTGGAGGCGGCCCAGGGCGACGCGGCGGTTCTGCCGTTCCTGCTCGAGTATTTCGAAGGTGCGCGCAGAAGTGCAGGAGATGGTGAGAAAAGCCTGCCGATCGACGAGCTGTCGCTGCTGTTCTATGACCGGATTGACGATATCTCTGATCCGTTCGTTCGTGATTATTTTGTCCGCGAGCTGAACATGCGAAACCTCACCATCGCGCTCAGCCGTGAAAGCCAGGGATTCCCCTACCGTGAACGGCTCGTGCCGCGTGGTGACGCGTACACCGCGATCATGTCGGGTAGTCCTCCGGATTTCGGACTGAGCGCTGACTATCCGTTCGTCGAGGATCTGATCCGTGTGTTCCGCACTACCGATCTGACCGCACAGGAAGAGCTGATCGAGAAGGTTCGGTGGCAGTGGCTCGACGACAGGGTGAGTTCAGAGTTTTTTTCTACCGATTTTATCCTGAGCTATGTTATAAAGTATCAGTCGGTTGAACGCTGGCAGACGCTGAGCGAAGAGAAGGGTGACGAGCTGTTTGGTGAGCTCCTGAACTCTCTGCGGCGCAGCGTCCGGTTCTCTTTGGAGTTTTCAGATGTCGGAGACAAACAGAATGACGGTCGGACGAGTAATAGGGATCAACAGTAACCTCCTGACTATTCAGGCAAGCGGTCCGGTTTCACAGAACGAGATCTGCTTCGTTACCGCGGGTAACGGTGACAGACTCATGGGCGAGGTAATCCGGGTTACCGGTGATCGCGCTTTCACTCAGGTGTTCGAGACCACCCGTGGCCTTAAAACCGGAGAGGCGGTCGAGTTCACCGGCCACATGCTTGAAGTCGAACTCGGGCCCGGTATTCTCTCACGGATCTACGACGGACTTCAGGGCGATCTGGAAAAGCGGGATGGACTCTTCCTGAAACGTGGAGAGTACGTTGACCCGCTCGACCGGGAAAAGCAGTACGATTTCATCCCCTACGGGCGAGTTGGAGATATAATCCACGCCGGCGACTGGCTTGGTGAGGTGAAGGAAAACTGGCTCAACCACAAGATCATGGCGCCGTTTACCCTCGAAGGTCGGTGGACAGTCGAGTCGATTCAACCGCCCGGCAGCTATCGAATTGAAGACAACATCGCCGTGCTCAAGAACGATCAGGGCAAAAGCGTGGATGTCACCATGGTTCAGCGGTGGCCGGTGAAGCGTGCGATTACCTGCTATAAGGATAAGCCTCGGCCATATCGCGTGCTCGAGACCGGCGTTCGCGCAATCGATACGTTCAATCCCATCGCTGAAGGGGGCACGGGGTTCATCCCGGGACCGTTCGGCTGCGGAAAGACTGTTCTCCAGCATGCAGTCTCAAAGAATGCCGAGGCGGACGTTATTCTGATGGCCGCCTGCGGGGAGCGCGCAAACGAGGTAGTCGAGATCTTCACTGAGTTCCCGGAACTGGTGGATCCGCGGACCGGTAGAAAGCTTATGGAGCGGACTACGCTTATCTGCAACACCTCGAATATGCCGGTGGCTGCCCGCGAAGCGTCCGTCTATACCGCTATGACCATAGCCGAGTACTACCGCCTCATGGGTTTGCGTGTGCTCATGCTTGCAGACTCAACCTCACGCTGGGCGCAGGCGCTCAGAGAGATGTCAAACCGCCTCGAGGAACTGCCCGGACCTGACGCCTTTCCGATGGACCTTCCGTCAATTGTTGCCGCGTTCTATTCGCGGGCGGGAATAGTGCATCTGAACAACGGAAAGACAGGATCGGTCACATTCATCGGAACCGTATCGCCCGCAGGTGGAAACCTGAAAGAGCCGGTGACCGAATCCACCAAGAAGGCTGCGCGCTGCTTCTACGCGCTGTCGCAGGCTCGGGCGGACTCCAAACGGTACCCGGCCGTTGATCCGCTTGACAGTTACTCGAAGTACCTCGAATACCCGGAGATCGTCAAATACCTGAACGAACGGCTCGAGCCGCGGTGGGTGGAAAAGGTTCTGGAAGCGAAGAACTGGACACAGCGTGGCAAGGAGACCGCAGATCAGATCAACATCCTTGGAGACGACGGGGTGCCGGTTGAATATCACTCGACATTCTGGAAGTCCGAAACAATAGACTTTGTTCTCATGCAGCAGGATGCGTTCGACGCGATCGATTCTGTTTCGCCGTTTGACAGGCAGAAGTATATGCTTGATCTGGTCATCGAGATTTGCGCGCGTGAGTACAAGTTCGATGGATTCGATCAGGTTGCAACCTACTTCAAACGTATTATCAATTCGCTCAAACAGATGAACTACAGCGAGTTCCAGTCGGACGAGTTCAAACGGCACGAGAACGAGCTCTCTGTCATTGTGCAGGAGCGAGCCGCGGTGGAGGAGGCTGCGCAATGAAAGAGACAAGAGCTTTCCAGAGGGTGTACACCAAGATTTCGAAGATCACCAAAGCAACCTGTTCGCTGCATGCAACCGACGTTTCGAATGAAGAGCTCGCATACGTCGCCGGCCGCCATGCGCAGGTGCTCAAGATCGACGGCGATGAAGTGACGCTGCAGGTGTTCGAAGGCACAGAGGGCATCGGTACCGATGCGGAAGTGGTATTCACCGGCAAGCCGCCGATGATTCAGGTGTCGCCGCACATGGCAGGAAGATTCTTCAACGCCTACGGCGAACCGCTTGACGGCGGGCCGGTTATCGAGGGCGAAGAGCGGGAGATCGGCGGACCGTCACTCAATCCCACCCGGCGGCTTCAGCCTTCGGAAATGATTGCGACCGGAATTGCCGGCATCGACCTGAACAACGCACTGGTAACCGGGCAGAAGATTCCCTTCTTTGCAGATCCTGACCAGCCCTACAACCAGGTCATGGCGGACGTTGCGCTGAGAGCACAGGCAGACAAGATCATCCTCGGCGGCATGGGAATGTCGAACGACGACTACCTCTACTACCGGGAGCTTTTCGATAACGCCGGTGCGCTCGACAAGATTATCAGTTTCATCAATACCACCGACGACTCGGCTGTCGAGCGGCTGCTGATCCCTGACATGGCGCTTGCAACCGCTGAATATTTCGCTGTCGATCACGGTCAGAATGTTCTTGTGCTGCTCACCGACATGACGTTGTATGCCGATGCACTTGCGATCGTCGCAAACAAGATGGATCGCATCCCGTCGAAAGATTCGATGCCAGGTTCACTCTATTCAGATCTTGCGAAAATCTACGAGAAGGCAGCACAGTTTCCGGACGGTGGCGCAATCACCATCATCGCAGTCACGACACTCTCCGGCGGCGACATCACGCACGCTGTACCCGACAACACCGGATACATCACCGAAGGGCAGTTGTTCCTCCGCAAAGACAGCGACATCAACAAGGTCATAGTCGATCCGTTCCGCTCGCTTTCGCGATTGAAGCAGCTCGTCATCGGAAAGAAGACCCGCGAGGATCATCCGCAGGTCATGAATACCGCGGTCCGACTCTATTCGGATGCTGCAAATGCAAAAACGAAACGGGACAACGGGTTTGAGCTTACCGATTACGACACGCGGACTATCCGCTTTGCATACGACTATTCGATGCAGCTTCTCGCGATCGACGTAAATCTGCAGATTGAGCAGATGCTCGACGCGGCGTGGGATCTTCTCGGGAAGTACTTCCACCGCTCGGAGCTCGGCATCAAGGAGTCGATTCTGCAGAAATTCTGGCGAGGGGAATGAGGCGCAACCGTGGAATTGAAGTTTCAATTCAACAAAGTGGCTATGCAGGGGTTGCAGCGCCAGCTCAAAATCCGCGCATCGGCCCTTCCGATTCTCAAGAGTAAAGAGGCTGCGCTCAGAGTCACCGAAAAGAAGATGAAGGATGAGTATGCGCGGCTTGAAGCCGAGTACCAGGCGAAGCTCGCACAGCTGCGCAGCGACATCCGACTGTGGGCCGAGTTTCCGGCTGAGATCTATACGCTGAAAGAGATAGTCCTGAAGCACCACCGGATCGCGGGAATCGAGGTTCCGG
Organism: Spirochaetia bacterium; assembly: GCA_035530835.1. Lineage (GTDB taxonomy): Bacteria > Spirochaetota > Spirochaetia > DSM-27196 > DATKUC01 > DATKUC01. The sequence goes on along the minus strand of DATKUC010000058.1, from coordinate 2,779 downwards.
AAGTGGACAGAATTGACTGGGATCTTCGTGATTTTTCCCAGTTCCATCGTCCGCTGTGGGTTTCTACCGGAGTCTCCATTCTGCGCGACCTCACCGTCATGCTGACTCGCATGGAGGTTGTGGCGAAGGGAATCGAGATCATCCAGTACGCACGGCGCAAGACGACTCAGAAGGTCAATCTGTACGAAAAAGTCCAGATTCCCGCGTACACCGAAGCGATACGGAAGATAAAGCGGTACCTGGAGGACGTAGCAAATCTCGATACCGCGGTGCAGAAGATCACCAAACAGAAACAGGAACAGGCAATTGCCGCAGCGGAGGCAGTCAATGGTTGAACCGATGGAAAAACTTACGCTGCTGTTCCGGCCGGCCACGCGTGACAACTTTCTTACCGACCTGCAGAAGCTTGGACTGGTGCACATCGAGCAGCGAGAGGTGGAAAACACGCCTGAGATTTCCCGACTTGCCGCACGGATTGCGCGGATTATCCAGCACAGGGAGTTTCTTGCTTCTCGCGCGGCACTTCTGCCGGAGCCGCCACAGGCGATTGACTATCCTGGTAAACTGGACGAACTCATCAATCGGGTCGATCTCCTTCGCGTCCGCATAGAAGGCTACGAGACCGAGCGTACCGCGCTTGAGCGGGAAATTGCCGCGGTCGAACGGTGGGGCGAATTCGATGCGGACCGCATCGATGCACTTGAACAGCATAATCTGAGAATGACCTTCCATTCGGCCCCGCGGGCGACCGCCGACCGAATAGCCCAGCAACTGGAAGCGGATCCTGATCGTTCATTCGTGGTGCTTTTCCAGGAGCGGGGAATTGTATTCTTCTCGGTTGTCGGTCCGCTCGAGGCTTCCGAACATCTTGCAACCGCTTCCGAGGAACGACTTCCCGAGCGCAGTGTTTCGGTAGTCAGGCAGAGACTCGCCATAGTTCAGTCCGGTCTGAAGGACGCTTTCATTGAAGTGGATGCGCTCATACCGTATCGGAACGCTATGGACGGGCGCATCACCGAACTGCAGAACCAGTTCACCTACAAGGTTGCAGTCGCGAATGTACAGGAAGGCGGGGACGGGCACGTTCTATTCCTTACCGGCTGGATCCCGGAGCGGTTGCGGGGCGGCCTTGAGGAGTTCCTCCAGAACCAGGAAACCGCGTACGTTTTCGATCAGCCGAGTGCACAGGACGACGTGCCGGTGCTCCTTCACAACAACGGATTCGCCCGGCTCTTTCAGCCGATCCTGCGTATCTTCAGCCTCCCGAACTACCGCGAACTTGATCCGACACCCTTTTTCGCGCCGTTCTATACCATCTTCTTTGGTTTGTGCGTTGCCGACATGGGATACGGTCTGTTCATCATGGTTGGGGCGCTGGTGGCCCTCGCGCTGATAAAACGCAAGGCAGCCCGTCCGCTCCTCTATCTCGGGCTGGTTCTCGGAACCTCAGTGATGGTCGCGGGGCTCCTGCTGAACGACTTCTTCGGCGTGCCGATCTCCTCTGTATGGGGAGCGAAATCGGCACTTGCGAAGGCAGTTCTCTTCGGAGACCAGAGCAGCGCGATGTACCTGGCGATCACCCTGGGCATTATACAGGTGATTTTCGGGTACATCCTCCGGACGGTAAATGAAGTTCGTCAGCACGGTGGGGCCTCCGGGCTCAAGCCGATAGGCGTCGTGCTCATGCTCGTCGGCGCGGTACTTGCCGGTCTTCCCGCCTTCGTCGGATTCGTTGGTTCGAAGCTGGTGGATGTTCGGATCGGACCAATTCCGATAGGCCGGGCCATCGCGTCGGTACCGGATGGGCCGACAGTCGGGCTGATACTCGTCGCTGTCGGTTTCCTGCTGTTTCTCTTTTTCGACAACCTTACGCAGAGGTTCTACGTGCGGCCTGCAATGGGTATGTGGCACTTCTACGAGTTCCTGACCGGCGTGATGGGTGACATCCTTTCCTACATGCGTCTGTTCGCACTCGGATTGTCCGGAGGTCTTCTCGGGGAGGCGGTCATAAACCTCGCCATGATGGTTCGGGGACATAGCGTGTGGGGAATAATACCGATGGTGCTGATTTTCCTCTTTGGTACGGGACTGAACCTGGCCATCGGGTTGCTATCCGCCTTCGTTCACTCACTCAGGCTCACGTTTGTGGAATTCTACAAATCGCTTGAGTTCAAAGGCGGCGGAGTGGAATACCGACCGTTTCAATTGAAGCAGACAAAATAAAGATAGGAATATTGGAGGACAATCAATGAACGCGTATGCATCGACTATCGCGGCACTTGGCCTGGCGCTTATGTTCGGCCTTTCGGGAATCGGTTCGAGTATCGGACTTGTTATTGCCGGTAACTCGGTCGTAGGAGCCATCCGGAAGCGACCGGAGACCTTTGGTGTCAACCTCGTGCTGTCAGCACTTCCGTCGACGCAGGGACTCTACGGATTCGTCGGATATATCATCTATTCGAGCCATATGACACCGGCAATCACGCCATTTACGGCAGCAATCATGCTCGGCGCCGGTATTGGCCTGGGTGCAGCAAATCTATTCTCGGGTATCAAGATGGGGCAGGTTTGTGCCGCCGGCATCACCTCAATCGGTTCGGGCCACAACGTGTTCGGCAATACGCTCATTCTTGCAGCATTCCCGGAGTTTTACGCGATTCTTGCTCTGGTCTCTGTCATTTTGATGGGCGGTTTGATAAAATAGGCCTGTCCGAGAAGGAGCACGCGCAATGCTTTTGTCCGAAATTTTCTCTGCTGAAAATATCAAAGTTGATCTTGC
>DATKUC010000057.1:0-13789 GCA_035530835.1 Spirochaetia bacterium | reverse complement strand
TCCCGCTCTGCAGCAGTGTCCGCGGATCTGAAAAGCCAAGCTCTGCAAAGAAGCTCTTCAGATCGGCCATAGAGATCTTGTTGTGACCGGCGAGGTTGACTGCGCGTAATAATGCAACACGATTCGGCATAGCGAAAGGGTACCAATTGAGCGGAGCCTGAGGCAATGACCTCCGTTCGCGTTTTTCGACGTTACTGCTCAGGTGAGTCCGAATCGTTCGTAGCGAATGCGCCTGGCGGGCACGCCGAACAGCTCAAGCTCCCGGATTATCGAGCCGCGGACTGCATCGGAAGAGCAGATGTAGCACTGCCACAATCCCGGATTCCCGAGATCATGCGCAAATCGTTCGGCGGTGAGCCGCTCGTGGCTGTCCCGGGTAAATATGGAGTGAACCGTCAGGTAGGGAGGACCGTTGTCGAACGCGCGGATTGTTTCCGGTTCGACGAGGTCATCCGGGCTCCTCGTCACGAGGTAGGCGGTGACTGATGTTTCCCGCCGCTCGGCGAGTACCTGCTTCAATATGCTCAAGACCGGCACAATGCCGACTCCGGTGCCGATGAGGCAGAGCGGTCGGTCGTATCGCGGTGTGAAACCGCCGAATCCACCAAGGATCTGCGCGACGGTTCCGGCGGGCAGATCGCCGAGGCTGCCGGTGAAATCACCGCGCGAGCTCACGCCAAAACTTACGGTGTTCTCCGACGGGATGGAGAGGAACGAGAAGGGATGGATCTCCTTCCGATATCGCCATGTTTCGTATCCGCCGGTGGTCGGTGGCATGATGCGCAGGTATCCAAATTGTCCGGGCCGATAACGGATTCCCTTCGGTCGTTCGAAGTGAAGTACCTGAACCGAACCTGCCCGGCTCTTTCCGATGAGGCGAACCTGCACTGTCCGATGTCTGCGAATGAGCGCGGAAAGGAAGAGCACAACGACGAACAGAAAGTAGATCAGGTAGATTGCGCTTGACCAGGCGGGAACCGAACCGAGAACTCCGGCGTACGTTATATGGACGAGCATGACCAGTGCCATGAGTGCACCGAGCCATCGATGGATCGAGCGGGTGCGGTCGTACCGCGCGGGTTCCTTCCGCAGCCGGCCGATAAGGCGGAAAACGAAGCCGAAGATTGGCGTTCGCACCCAGATCACCGCTACCACGAAAACGGTGCTGAAGAGAACCAGCAGAATGAGGGATACCGGATCGATGAAGATGCCGTTCAGAATCTTGTAGAAGGCGTGAACGTAGGTGAAGAAGATTATCCCGATACCGCCGAGCACGTGCAGGCGGACTCCGCGGTCATACGGCAGAAGGCGTTGAAATATCGGCAACTTTGCAGCAACAGCGACGTCATTCAGAATCCAGAAATAGGCCGCAATTGCGATGGCATAATCGATGGTCGCCATCAGATTGAAGGAGGACCCGGTCTGTGCGTATGCCAGAATCTGCGCTGCTGGAAGCATCCCATACAAAATGGCGACAAGTATCAATGCGCCGCCGGTGAATCGTCTCATCGATCACTCCCGTTCACTGAAGTATCCCGTGAGGTAAGATATCACGGTCTCTCGAGGGCCCCAATAGATGGCGGACGAACCAGGGATAACATTGCATTATCGGCTGAAATTCGGCGCCGAGAGTGTTGACGATAGATAATGATGCTAATAAATTAATATCATTAATTTAGTAATAGGACTTAAATGATTTGAAGCATCTGGAATTCGATGAAACCATGCGTTCGCTCTTCTCGACGATATCGGTACGAAACATGCGCGCGTGGCACCGTTTTGTGGTATCCGCCGGTATTTCCCACGCGCAGTTCTCTACTCTTGTCTGGCTCTACCGCGGCGGTCCGACAACTGTCAACGGTATTGCGCGCAAGACTGAGACATCAAGCGCTGCCGCGAGCCAGCTGGTTGAGCGACTGGTACAGGCCCAACTGATTGAACGAGCGGAAGATCCGAATGATCGCCGTACGCGAACGGTGAAGCTGTCGGTAAAGGGACGCAAGCTGATGAAAACCGGGTGGATGCAGGTGATGCGTGGGATAGAAGATGTCACCGCGTCACTCACTGCAGAACAGAAGGCCGATCTTGCGACGGCACTGCCGCCGCTGCTCGATGCGTTGAGGAAGGAGTCCGAACCGTGATCAAGCTGTTCAAATTTCTGCGGCCATTCAGGTGGTCGATAGTCGTCATACTCGTTCTCGTCTTCGCGCAGACAATTGCGCAGCTCTACCTGCCAAACCTGATGGCCAGCATCGTGGACACAGGAATTGCGCGCGGAGACACAGGTTACATCATTCGCACGGGCGGATGGATGCTCGTCGTCGCCGCAGGTTCGATTGCCGCAGCGGTGCTCGCTGGCCTCTTCTCGAGCCGCGTGTCGATGGGTTTCGGGCGGGATCTGCGGCGTGCGGTCTTCACCCACGTACAGGACTTCTCGCTTCGGGAGCTCGATCACATCGGTACTCCTTCGCTCATCACGCGAACCACGAACGACGTGACTCAGGTGCAGATGGTAACGATGTTCATCCTGCAGGTACTGGCTGGTGCGCCGCTGACTGCAATCGGTGGAGTAGTGATGGCGCTTTCGCAGGATCGGAAGCTCACGTGGGTACTCGTCGTCGTGATCCCGATTCTCGCGACCGTTATCACACTTGTGGCAACGCGCGCTGTTCCGCTCTTTCGCGCAATGCAGGCGAAGATCGACCGCATCAATCTGGTGATGCGGGAAGGCCTGACGGGCATCCGCGTTATACGCGCGTTCGATCGTGTCGACAATGAGCGTTCCCGTTTCGAGTCAGCGAACAGCGACCTCACCGGCACCGCGATCCGCGTGAACAAACTGATGGCGGTCATGATGCCGACGATGATGCTGATCATGAATCTGACGTCGGTGTCGATCATCTGGTTCGGAGCGCTTCGCATAGATGCCGGAGAGATGCAGGTCGGCAATCTGATGGCGTTCATCCAGTATGCAACCCAGATCCTCTTCTCGGTCCTGATGCTCTCAATGCTGCTTGTCATGTTGCCGCGCGCTGCAGCCTCGGGTCAGCGCATCAACCAGGTGCTCGAGGTGGTTCCGCAGATCGCCGATCCGGAGGCGCCGCAGACAGGAGATGGCAGACGCGGCCACCTCGAGTTCAGGGACGTGGTATTCCGCTACCCGGGAGCGGAGCAGCCGGTTCTGAGTAACCTCTCGTTTACGGCAAAGCCCGGAGAGGTAACGGCGATTCTCGGCGGCACCGGGTCAGGAAAGTCGACGCTGGTGAATCTTGTTCCACGGTTCTACGACATTGAAAGCGGAACAATTCTGATCGACGGCGCCGATATCCGAACCTTGCGACAGGAGGATCTGCGCTCACGCATCGGCTGCGTGCCGCAGCGGGCAAGCCTGTTTACCGGCACTATTGCGGACAATATCCGCTTTGGAAAAGAGGATGCGACCGATGCAGAGGTCGCGCACGCCGCTGAGGTAGCTCAGGCGAAGGAGTTCATCCTGGCGATGGAAGACGGCTACGAGTCTGTGGTATCGCAGGGGGGAACGAACCTGTCCGGCGGCCAGAAGCAGCGGCTCGCAATTGCCCGCGCGATCGTCCGCAAACCGGAGATCTATCTGTTCGACGACACGTTTTCCGCACTCGATTTCCGCACCGAAGCGAGATTGCGCGCGGAACTCACCGGTGAGACTGCGGACTCAACGGTGCTCATCGTCGCGCAGCGGGTGACGAGCGTCATGGATGCCGATCGCATCATCGTGCTCGATGAAGGACGTGCAGCCGGAATCGGCACACACCGGGAGTTGATGAATGACTGCTCAGTCTACCGGGAGATTGTCGCGTCGCAGCTTTCCGAGGAGGAGCAGGCATGAGCGACAGGAGCAAGACACCTCAGCGCGGCGGCGGATCACACGGCGGCAATCGGGGCGGATTCATGGGCGGCGGCCCGGGTTTCGGCATGCCCGCGGAGAAGCCGAAGAATTTCAGGGGAACGTTCAGGAGGCTGCTGGGATACCTGCGCCCGCGATACGCCCGGATCATCGTGGTATTCGCGCTATCGGCCCTGAGCACGATCTTCGCCGTTGTGAGTCCGAAGCTCATGGGAAACGCGACGACAAAAATCTTCCAGGGGGTTGTGGCGAAACTCAAACATCAGGCAGGCGCTTCGATCGACTTCGCGTTCCTCGCCCACCTCGTCATGATCCTCATCGGGCTCTACCTCATCAGCGCGCTCTTTGGATATCTGCAGCAATTCATCATGGCCGAAATCGCACAGAAGACGGTCTACGACATGCGGCGCGACGTAAACGAAAAGCTTTCTCGGCTTCCGCTCAGCTTCTTCGATTCGCGCACGCACGGCGAGATTATGAGCCGGGTTACGAACGACGTCGACAACATCGCGAACACGCTTCAGCAGAGTGTAACGCAGCTCATCTCATCAATCGTCACGATGCTCGGTGTTACGGTGATGATGCTGACCATCAGCCCGCTGCTCACAGTGGTGACTATACTGATCGTGCCACTCTCGTTCTTCGGCGTGCGCTTCATCATGCCGCATTCGCAGAAGTACTTCGCGGCGCAATGGAAGCATGTAGGTGAGCTGAACGGGCACATCGAGGAGAACTACACGGGACACCAGATCGTGAAGGCATTCGGCCGGGAGCGTGCATCGATCGATCAGTTCGACAGGCAGAACGGGGAATTGTACGAGGCAAGCTGGCGCGCGCAGTTCATATCGGGAATCATCATGCCGGTCATGAACTTTGTGAGCAACATCGGTTACGTGATCGTCTGCGTGGTTGGCGGTGTGCTCGTCACCCGGCGCGCGATCCAGATCGGCGATGTGCAGGCGTTCATCCAGTACGCCCGCCAGTTCACCATGCCAATAACCCAGACGGCGAATATCGCGAACATCCTGCAGTCCACCATCGCCTCTGCAGAGCGGGTGTTCGAACTGCTCGACGAAGAGGAAGAGCAGCCTGACGGGCTTACGGAACTGCCGCAGGTAACCGGCACCGTGCGGTTCGATGGAGTCGACTTCCGTTATAAGGAAGAGATACCGCTCATCGAGAACATGAACATTGAGGTGAAGCCCGGGCAGATCATCGCGATTGTCGGCCCGACCGGCGCTGGAAAGACGACGATCGTGAACCTGCTCATGCGCTTCTACGAGTTGAACTCAGGCGCAATATCGATTGATGGGAAGAATATCCGGGACATCCGGCGCTCGGATCTGCGAAAGACCTTCGGCATGGTGCTCCAGGACACCTGGTTGTTCGGCGGAACTATCCGCGACAACATTGCCTACGGTCGCGACGGGGCAACGACCGAGCAGATCGAGGCCGCGGCGGCGACGGCTCACGCTGACCATTTCATCCGGACGCTGCCTGACGGCTACGACACCGTGCTGAACGAAGAGGCGTCGAACATCTCGCAGGGCGAACGACAGCTTCTGACCATCGCTCGCGCAATCCTCGCGGACCCGGCCATCCTCATCCTGGATGAGGCGACAAGCAGCGTCGATACGCGAACCGAGGTGCAGATCCAGCATGCTATGGTCACACTCATGAAGGGGCGGACGAGCTTCGTCATCGCGCACAGACTGTCGACGATTCGTGATGCCGACCTCATCCTGGTAATGGACAACGGGTCGATAGTTGAAACCGGCACTCACCAGGAGCTGCTCGCACGGAACGGATTCTACGCGGAACTGTACAACAGTCAGTTCGCACAGAGCGCAATCGGCGAAGGCTGAGCTCCCGACGCTGCGCCGTCCCGTTTGCCGCGCTGAATCAGGTTCGCCGCGCGGTAAAGGCGCGGCGAACAACGCATCAGTACGCTGCCGTAAACCGGCGCCGGACGAACCTTCGCTGTTCCAGCTCATCGATGAGCGCTACAGCGAGATCCTCTACTGAAAGTCGGGATTCTCCGTGCGCGTCGAAGACCGGATTGTCTGTGCCGATGCGATAGGAGCCGGTACGTCCGTCGGTGATTCCTGCGTGCATGAGAATTGCCGGGCTCAGGAAGGTCCATTCGAGCCTGGCGTTCTGCTTCAGCACGTTCAGGTAATCCCGCGCAGCGCGCGCTCCATCCTTGTAGTCCGCGGGGAACTGCGGTGTATCTACAAGCTGCACGCCGGGAGAAACCTCCAGGCTACCCGCGCCGCCGATAACCAGGTATCGCAGAACACCTGCCTTCTCCACCGCCTTCTCTATACTCTTCAGACCAGCGAGAGAGTCGTTGTAGATGTTCGGGTTTGTCCAGCCGGGGTTGAACGCGCTCAGAACTGCGTCGTGGCCGGCAAAAACCTTCGCGAGTGAATCGGTATCCATGACATCGGCATTTCGTGCGGTGACGCCGGGAACTGAGGCAACACCGTCGACGTGACGGGCAATCGCCGTGACCTCGTGGCCGCGGTGAGCCGCCTCTGCGACCAGCGCCTTCCCGACAAAACCGGTAGCGCCGACTATGACTATCTTCATGAGAATCCTCCTTCTGTTCGTTCAATCGAATCGATCGACAAATGCTTTTAGCGTGGTTCGGCCAAGGACATCGAGCAACGCCTGCTCGGCTTCACCGTAGAGTGCAGCGAGGTGGCCTTCTATCTGTCGTCCTACCTCGCACGCAGGATTCGGTCTGTTTTTCGCGAACGCGAGCAGCGGGCCGTGATAGAGCGCGCGATAGACATCTGAAAGCAGAATCAGGTCCGGTTCACGTGCCAGCAGGTAGCCGCCGTTCTTGCCCTCTTTGCAGGCGACAATTCCGGCGCGGCGAAGCGATGCTGTTTCGCGCCGCACGAGAACCGGATTGATATTGACGCTGCCTGCAATGAACTCGGATGAGACCCAATGCCCGTCCGAGCGGGATAGAAGCGTGAGTATGTGGGTGGCAATCGCAAATCGTCCGTCGTTCATACTATAACTTTATATGTTACAGTATGACAGACCGAATGTCCAGTACAGATGGGCGATCTTGACGTGCGGAGCTCGGCATGAGACCATTGCGCCCGGCATGTCTTCCTCAAGCTCTGCTTCGATATTCCGGCATAAGCCATTCCGGTTCTTCATCCTCGCGCGGGTAGCAAGCACATTCTCTTTTCAGGTTCTGTCGGTTGCCGTAGGCTGGCAGGTCTATTCGATCAGCGGGAGCGCATTCTATCTCGGCCTCGTAGGGCTTGCCGAGTTCGTGCCGATGTTTCTCCTGACTCTGGTTGTCGGACACGTTGCCGACCGCAGCGACCGGAGGAAGATCGCACGGGTATGCCAGACAATAGAAGGCATCGCGAGCGCGGCGCTCGCCGCAGCAACTATTGGCTCCTGGATCAGCACGGGAGTGATTCTGGTGATCGTCTTCGCTATAGGAGCTGCGCGTGCCTTCGAAGGTCCGAGCATGCAGGCACTCATGCCGGGGCTGGTTTCGGCAGACAACTTCCCGCGCGCGGCCGCCTGGTCGACCTCAGCAACGCAGACGGCGGCGATAGTCGGTCCTGCGGTTGGCGGTGTGCTCTACGTTGCCGGTCCCATCGCGGTATACGCGACGACATTCGGCCTGATGATCGTTGCAGGGCTGCTCACCTCCCTCATTCAGACCCATCAGGTGACGCTCAATCGCGAACCGCCAACGCTGCGTTCGGTGTTTGCGGGAATTGGATTCATCCGCAACAGGCCGATCATGCTCGGTGCAATATCGCTCGACCTGTTTGCGGTGCTGCTCGGGGGAGCGACCGCCCTCCTGCCGGCATTCGCCCGGGACATCCTGTTCACCGGTTCCTGGGGACTCGGCGTTCTCCGCTCCGCGCCGTCTGTCGGCGCGCTGCTGATGTCGTTCTATCTCGCGCAAAGGCCGCTGCGAAAAAAGGTCGGCAGGACGATGTTCATCGCCGTCGCAGTCTTCGGGATCGCGACTATTCTGTTCGGCGTTTCGAAATCGTTCGTGCTATCGCTCGGAGCATTGATCGTGCTCGGCGGTGCCGATGTAATCAGCATGGTGGTAAGATCTTCCCTGGTGCAACTTCGTACACCGGACGAAATGCGCGGCAGAGTGAGCGCCGTCAACTCGTTGTTCGTGGGAACTTCCAATCAGCTTGGCGAGTTTGAGTCAGGCCTGACGGCATCGTGGTTCGGCATCGTACCGGCAGTCGTAATCGGAGGAGTTGGAACGCTGATTGTCGTATTGCTCTGGATCCGGATGTTTCCGGCACTTGCCGCCATCGAGAGTCTTGATGCATAACGGTTTTTTATACTTGAGTAAGAGACGTTTTCTGGACGCCGTCCGGCTGTGGCGGTATCCTCGGTGTATCGGGATCACTCCCGAATTTTCGGAGGCTTCATGAGACATCAGTCCCGGCGCGCTGCAAATATATCTTCTCGCGTTACTTTGGTTGCGGCAACTTTTGCTGCAGCGATTTTTGCTGCGGTTACGCTTGTTGCGTGCGCGTCTGCACCGCAATCGCCGGCTGAGTCTGCCGCACAGAAAGCAGACCCCATACCTGAGCTCACGACGCTCCTGTCCTCATCGAGCCCGCAGGCGGCCTTTCCACGCATCCTCTACTACAAGGAACACAATCTCCTTCCCGCGGAGAAGCTCGCGGCGTTCAAGGAAGAGGGGATTTCCGCGTTACAGAAGAAACTCGCCACCGCGCTCTCCGGCAAGGAGTACCAGCAGGCGGCCGCCTATCTCGAATCACTGGATACCCTGCATACCGCAGGAATCCTTGTGACTGCTCCGAAATCACCTGAGAACCAGAGCGAGCTCGCGCTGAAGCGGGCGGATGCGTATTTCGCGGCGGGAAATGAGCCCGCCGCTCTGGATGTGTTCATCGGCATTCATGACCTCGCGACTGTCGCATCCGGCGACCAGCTTGACCTCTTTGGGCGACTGGCGGTCACCTACCACAACCGCTCGGCAGTGCAGACCGTCGTGGCGGCACTCGAGAGCCGAAAGGTTGCGGTGCCTGCCAAGTTGTCGGCATTTCTTGCACGGCAGCCGAGCGCTCCGGAGATGCTTGCGGGGACAGCGACTATCTGGATCAACGAGGGCATCACGATGCAGAACGGGCTCGGTTATCCGACCATCGTTATCGGCAGCGGATTTTTCATCGATAAGCGCGGCTACCTCATTACCAACTATCACGTGATTTCAGGTATGGTTGAAAAACCGACATCAAGCTACGCAAAGATGCATATCGTGCTCCCCGGACGCCCGAACGATCAGATACCCGCGCATGTCGTGGGCTACAGCCGAGTCTTCGACATCGCGCTGCTGAAGACCGATATCAAGCCCGCCTACCTTTTCTCATTCAGCAGGACGCGAAGCGTCGATCAGGGTGAGCAGGTCATGGCGATGGGCTCACCGGGTGGCCTGGACAATACGGTGACTTCAGGCATCGTCTCAGCGACCGACCGGCAGCTGCAGCAGATGGGCGATGCGATGCAGATCGACGTTCCGGTGAACCCCGGCAACAGTGGCGGACCCCTACTGACCGCAGGTGGAGACCTGGTTGGAGTGGTGTTTGCGGGAATCCAGACCTTTCACGGCGTGAACTTCGCCATATCCTCCTACTGGATCAGCAAGTTCCTGCCGGAACTCTACGCGGGTGGAGAAGTGAAGGCACCCTGGATCGGCGCCGCCGTTGCCGAAACCGACAATGGGCTGTCGGTCATCTACGTTGCGCCAGGGTCCCCTGCTGCAGGCATTGGCCTCGAAGAGCACGATCTCATCACCTCGATCAACGGACGATCGGAGAAGAAAATTACCGACGTGCAGGATCTGCTTCTCTCATTGCCGCCTGCGAGCCTCGTGTCAATCAACTGGACCCGCGCCGGCAAAAAAATGAGCGGACTCGTCGTCCCCGGTGACCGTCCGTTTGACCCGGTGGAAGCAGCACTCAAGCGCGATACGACAGCTCAGCTCTTCCCTCTGCTGTTCGGCATGGACGTAACGACGAAGGCGGCGTTCATGCGACAGGATTTTGTCATCACCTCGGTGCAACCCGGCGGCGTGGCCGATGAGACCGGTCTTTCGCGAAATGACGTGTTCTCGCTCATCGGGACGAACGGTGATCCAAAGGCGAAAACGTTGACCATCCGGCTGCAGGTGCTGACCAGGAAGCCCGGATTTCCTCAGCGCGCAATTGAACTGACGGCCCCGACGGAACTTCCGAACTTCATTTAGTCAGGCGTTGCCGCGGTCAGTGCGAGATCGCCTCCCTGCATAGATCGATGAGATTCTGAACTGCGGGAATCGGTGAGCCGCCGTCAAGCTTCTGTTCGTGCGCGGCAAAAAGCGCAAGAGCATCGTTCCAGCGCAGTGACTGCATCAGGAGCGAACCTCTGAACAGCACATATCCTGCGTCACCCACTAATTCGGTGTCGTCAGGAATCGAGAGGAGGAGCTTGAGTGCAGCCGGAAGTTCCCCGGATACTGCATGGGAGTACGCCTCGAGGTAGACGAAGCGCTCGTGTTGCATCCCGGAGGAGTCCCGGGCGAGTGAGGCGAACGCAGCTGCCGCCCGCAGGAACTCCTTCTTTGCGAGAAGCGTCATTGCGTTCTGAACGGGATCTGGTTTCGCAATTTCCGCAGTTGCGGCGTCAGAGGCTCCGGGTTCTTCGGGGAAGAGATCTTCAGGCGCCGGCATCGACTTCTCGAAGGAGCGAACTCCCGACACCGTGCCGGGTCCCTGACGCGAACGGACACCTGAAGTTGTACCGCCGAACGACGCAATCTGGTCGGTATCGATGATGGAGCCGATGGTAGTACCGACCCGGGAGAACATGTTCGATGCAGGATTTGATCTTGCACGCTGAAGAACATCAGCAAGGTCGATCGCACCGGCGCGGCTCAGCAGAATCCGCAGACCGCCCGCGTCAAGTTCCGCGACCGACGCTTCTCCGAGCAGCAGGCGGGCCGATGCGGGCACCTTCGCTCCCATGAAAAGATCGGTCCATTCGGTGCCCGCTTCGATCGAGAGGTGGCCGTCGAGGTAGTCAACGGATACCTCCTGAGCCACCACGGCGGATGCCGCGAAGAACAGGAGCAGTGCACCGACGGCTGCACCGAGTGCAGGAAGACGCATCAATCTGCATGTGCGGATCATGATTCATAGTATATCACGCAGCCGAAGCGGCGACGAACGCGTACGCCGCGGGGAACGTGCTACAGTCCGGTGAAATAGCCGATGAACGCGACGGCCACTCCGATTATCGCCGAAAGAAAGACAATCATCCGAGCCTTCTTTCGATCACGGTAGCGCGCATCGAGCTGTTCAACCCGGATCACCTTTCCGACTTCGGTGCCGAAGTTGTACACCCCCTGCATGCCGAAGCCCGCGCAGAAGCGCATCTGCGCCTGAAGGAAGCCGGTCGCACCGATTGAGGCGGGAAGGAAGAGGATGAGCCGCCACGGTGCGGTCACGTGGAAGACGATGAAGATCGCCCAGAGCAGGAGCGTGATCCCCAGTCCCAGATATCCTGCCTGTCTTCGCTGCCTGACTTCGGCGGCGCCAATGTTACAAACACCGGGCACATAGTTCTGCGTTTGGTCTGCCATACCCGATAAGCTACTGCGCGGACGACTCGCAGGTCAAACGTGCGAACCTGACCGGTCGCGCTCCGCAATTGCCGCCGGTATCATACCTGCCTGCGGCTGCGCACCGGACGACTGTCGGGGACGTTCGCCGAGCGGCACCCAGTGGAGCATTCCGCTCGAGTCCTGCGTCGATGTGCAGGCTGTTCGCGTCATCTTCCGCATGGTGATCGCTTCGGTCGGACAGACCCGCAGGCACTTGCCGCATCGGATGCACTGGTCGCTATCGATGTAGATGTAGGTCGCTTCCCGTGCAGCGTCGGTCTCAACGTAGCTCTTCGGCGCGCCGTCGGCATCGACAAAGAGGCGGGAGACCTTCTTGATACAGTCGCGCGGAGCGGCATCGATACACCAGTCGCAGTGTATGCACTTGTCCTGATCGATTTCGAACTTGTGATTGCACAGGTAACAGCGTGTTGCCGCGACGTGAGTTGCATCGTCGGTGAGGCCGCGTTCGACCTCTGCGTTTCCGGTTGCCCGCTCGAGGATTGTCGAAAGCGGCATCGGATGCGGATGCTGCAGATCGTGGTCGCGAAACCTGCCGGTCTCTCCGTCATTTTCGATGAGCTCGATTGAGACGTGATGCTTCTTTCGCACTTCGCCGGTCAGAACGCGGTCGATCTCATCCGCAACAGCCTTCCCTTCGGCCACCGCATGGATTACATCGAGGCTTCCGGTCAGAAAATCTCCGGCGGCGAAGATCCCGGGACTCGTGGTGCGCTGTGCCTCGCCAAGGCTGACTCCTGCGGGAAGAACTTCCCACTCCTGCTCCTGGCCAATCGCGACAATCAGGTGACTGCACGGTATCTCGAAGTCGCTGTCGGGAATCGGAACGATACGCGGCTTGCCGGTGCGCGCGTCATCACCGAGACGATTTCTGCGGAACACCACCCCGGTAAGTTTGCCGCCTGAGGTGGTGACCGAAACGGGTGTCACGAGTGTGCGTATGTCGATCTGTTCGAGCCTGATCTCCTCGAGCTCCTCGAGCTCCGCCGACATATGGTGTTCGGTGCGCCGGTAGGCGATGGTCACCCGGTCGCCGGCGCCGACTATGCGCCTCGCAGCGCGAGCGCATGAACGGGCGCAGTCGACAGCGGTAAAGCCGCCGCCTATGACAACGACATCGCCCTTCATCGCCGGGATCTCACCCGCGTTGTACCGCTTCATGAACTCCAGTCCCGCCAGAGCCTGTACTGCGTCGGCGCCCTGAAGGTCGAGCGGCCTTGCACGCGTTGTGCCGGTCGCGACGAGTACCGCATCGTATTCGTCGCTGAGCTTCTCCATCCGGGCGCCATCGATTCGCGCGCTCAGGCGTACATCGATCCCGGATTCAGTGATGAGCGCGATCTCCTGTTTCACGGCGTCTATCGGCAACCGGAATCGCGGGATGCCGTCGATCATCATTCCGCCCAGGTGATCTTCGCGCTCGAAGAGCGTTACCGCGTGGCCGTAGCGAGCAAGCTCACGCGCCGCAGTCAGACCGGTCGGCCCGCCGCCGACAACTGCGACGCGTCTGCCGCTCGGCCCGAACCAGGCGGGAAGCGGCTGCGGCGCCGCCGCGAGTCGATCGGCCGCCGACCGCTTCAGGTGGCAGATCTGCACGGGACCTTCGACGCCGGTCCAGGTGTGGCGACAGGCATCCTCGCACGGTCGGGTGCATACGCGGCCGAGCACCGCCGGGAAAACATTGTCCTCCTGGTTGATGCGGTACGCCGCGTCGTTTTCGCCCCGGGAGATCAGGTCTATGTAGGCGGGCACGTCGGTTCGCGCCGGACATGCCGCCTGACAGGGAACGTCCTTTTCCAGCGTCCGCTGATCGAGTTTCGTGGTTCCGAGTCCGGTAAAGACAGAGAACTCCGTGGGATTCGGCGCCTTGCGGTACTGATAGTTCATGCGGTGACTCCTCCAAAAACTGCCCGCTGGAACGGTTCGATTCCGAGTCGATTCACGCACGCGGTCAACGTCTCCTGCGCTTCGCGGATCGCAACGAAGGTGTCGAGCACTGTTTCGACAACCTCCGGACAGTCGGTCGACTTGAAATCACCGAGCTTGCGGCCGAAGCTCTGCTGGTCGCCGCCGATCAGCACCTCGTATCCTTCGGTTGAGCCGAGCTCCTCCCGGATGCGCATGCCGCGAAATCCAATGTCGGAGATTCGGTAAGGTGAGCATGAGTTCGGACATCCGGTGATGTTGATGAGCGCGTACTTCTGAAT
>DATKUC010000056.1:0-12348 GCA_035530835.1 Spirochaetia bacterium | reverse complement strand
CCGTAGAGTACGCCTTGGGGAAGCAGTTGCACATTGCCGAAGGATGCATTACGGGAGTGCCCGGCCGGAGGGGGCGCGATTGAACCACGGAAACCGACTCGTCCGCAGCATTATCCTGACTGTTCTCCTCTTCCTCCTTCTACAGGCAGCCCTTCTGATTGTTATCGTACTGGTGTACCGGATTCCATTTGATAGAGTGGCCTCGTTCTTCTTTGTCGCTCCGGTTGCCCATGGAATGCTGCTTGCGCTCCTCCTGATCCGAAAACAGGATTTCGTAATCATGCAGACAGGGGATATGCTCGAGCGAATCAACATCCCGAATGTGCTTTCGTTGTTCAGAATCAGCGCGACTCCGTCCGTTCTCTACCTGTTGATTCTGGCCCGCGATTTTCCGGTCACTTCCGCTCTGATCGTGCTCGTGGTTCTATCGTTCATATCCGACTTTCTTGACGGACGAATATCTCGCAGATTGCACCAGGTTACGAAGATCGGAACCTACCTGGACAGCGTGAGTGATTACGCAATCCTCATCGCCGTGAGCATTGCCTTCAACTATTTCCACCTCGTGGATACCTGGTTCTTTGTGCTCATCAGCGTTCGGCTGGGATTCCAGTTTGTGGGAATGGCGACGCTCATTCTCTACCGCGGAAGAGTAACGACAGGTAGCAACTTCATCGGAAAGGCATCGATATTTGTGGCGATGGTGATATACGCGCTCGCGCTGTTGTCGCTTGTGGCGGTGTTGAAAAACGTGATGGCGACCGTGCTGCCGATTCTCGAATACATTGGCGGGACAGTCGTGCTGGTTTCGCTCGGCGAGAAGATCTACACGCTCGGCCGCGAGTTCATTGCCGCCACGATTGAGAAGCAGCAAAAACGAGAACAGAACAGTTCCAGCCCGGGTTCCTGAACTATCGGCGCTCTCCGTGTCACGAGGCAAAAACGCTCTCAGACGCACCGGTCGGTTCCCCCGGTACATATCGGCTCTCCTCAGCCCGGAAGTAGCTGTACAGCACCTTGTAGCCGCTCCTGAACCGCACGCGGAGCAGCAAACGAATCCGTTCATCAAGTTCCTTTCCCGTGTTCAGTATTATCAGCTTCTCCCGTCCTGAAGCCGGAGAACTTCCCCACTGAACAGTGAGCGAAAAGGGTGTGAACAGGTTCCCCTGCCGGTTGTGTATCGTATAGTAACGGGTCCGACCGTCCGAACCCAACTTGAACAGCGCGATGTACATGTCTCTGTAGACTATCGGCAGCCTATCCCGGGAATCCAGCAGTTCTTCGCAACAAGTTGGTCATTACGAACCGGTCAGCGAATCGGATGGAGCGATATGAACGCTGCCATCTGAGGAAAGTGTCATCGAGATCGTTTTGAGCAGGAACGGTCTGACAGACGGGGCGACAACCTGGCGGAGCTCAACTCCG
The DNA here is from genome assembly GCA_035530835.1 of Spirochaetia bacterium. Lineage (GTDB taxonomy): Bacteria > Spirochaetota > Spirochaetia > DSM-27196 > DATKUC01 > DATKUC01. The sequence goes on along the minus strand of DATKUC010000056.1, from coordinate 10,923 downwards.
GGAAGCATGGCCAATTGGTTTGAAAGATAGTCGGCAATTCGTCCGATCTCACCGCCTGAGGCACCGCGCTGCGGTTCTATGGCTGTCCGACCGTTGATGTCGATATTGCGATAGGCGACAGATCCACCAAACAGGAAGTAGTAGTCACTGAGTGTGAGCACCTCCATTCGCGGCTGCACTGTCTGGCTGTCAACTCGAACGAACGCATTCTGATTTGCGAGGTCCCGCGGTACGGTAATTTCGAGGTCAATGGACGAGGCGGATATGTCCAGCGCTCGAAACTGCAGCACGAGACCCGGCCGCTGTTCGACGGTCCACCGCGAAAGAGCCATTGCGGAGAGCAGAGTGCCTGCAGACATCAGAACCAGCAGCGGAATACCGAACGAACGCTTGAATCGAAGCATCAGGAAGAAGACGACGGTCGAGACTGCCGCAACCCAGAGGAGGTTCGCGTCCACTATTTTGCCCGGGCCGGGAACAAACACCGCTGCGAGTCCGCAGAGAAGCGTTGCCGAAAGGCCAAGGTAGAACAGAGTCCACATGCGTGAACGGACCTGTTCAGGAATTACGGCGCCCCACTGGAGTCGTCGCGGCGACACCGCACGACGCCGCTCGATACTCGCTACCGAACGCGACACTCGACTGAGCGACGCACCGAGAAAGAATCCGGCTAGGCTGATCCAGAAGTACGGTGTTGAGATCAGATAGTTCACATAGCTCATAGACCGGTCAATTTGTAAATGGGCTGGTATTTTTTGACGAGATAGTCGACGAAGTGCGTCGCATCAAGTTCCTTTCCGGTTACCTTCATGACAAGCTCGTCGGCCGTCAATGCGCTTCCGTGGGAGTGTATGTTGCTCCGCAGCCACTCGAGCGGAACCGAAAGCTCGCCACGCCCCAGTGCCGAATCCAGATTTGGAATGTCAGTTCGCATCTTTGCTGCGAACTGCGCTCCGTAGAGATTGCCCAGCGCGTAGGTTGGAAAGTAACCGATCGCACCAATTGACCAATGAATATCCTGAAGTACCCCGGTAGCATCATTCTCGGGAACAATTCCCAGGAGTTTGCGCGATTCTTCCCTCCACGCGTCGGGCAGATCTTTTACGCTCAGTTCCCTCTTCACAAGCCGCGTTTCGAGGTTGAAGCGAAGTATGATGTGCAGACTGTAGGTGACTTCATCGGCATCGACCCGGACGAGACTTGGCTGGACCTTGTTTATTGCCCGATAGAAGGAATGAATATCGTGGTGCGCGAAGTACGCGGGATTTGTCTCCACGAGCTGCGGATAGAAGTACTGCCAGAATGGAAGACTCCTGCCAATGATGTTTTCCCAGGTCCTTGACTGCGATTCGTGGATTCCGAGGGATGTTCCATTCGCGAGACAGGTGCCGCGGATATCATCCGAGAAACCGAGTTCGTAAAGACCGTGCCCTGCTTCGTGTACGATGCTGAACATGCCGCTTTTGAAATTGTGACTGTCGTACCGGGTGGTCAGTCGGACGTCGTCGGAACCAAGGGTCGCCGTGAAAGGATGAGCTGAGACATCGAGTCTGCCGCGGCCGTAGTCCCAACCCATCTTCGCGAGCACCTGATGTCCGAACCGTTCCTGGAGAGCAACCGGGAACTCCTGCATCAGAAATGAGTCGTCCACCTGCGGGGAGTCGTTGATTGCGGAAACGAGCGGAACAAGCCGTTCCTGAAGCTGGCCAAACACGTGCGCTACCTTTTTCGTCCGCATCCACGGCTCGTAGTCGTCAAGGAGCGCATCGTACGGGTGGTCTTCGTACCCGAGGCGCTCAGCAACTTCAATAACAGCGTCCAGTATGTCCGAGAGGACCGGCGCGAAGTGCGGAAAATCATTTCGTTTGCGGGCTTCGGCCCAGCGCGCCGGTCCGACGCTGGTGAGCTTTGCAAGTCGCATGACGAGTTCCCTGGGCAGTTTTGTTTCCCGCGTGAACTGTCGGTGAACCGCACGAAGAAACGCCCGGTCAATGTCGGTCAGGTTCGCATCTCCTAGAGGATTCTCGCTTGTAGACCCGAGCTTTGCCAGTAGATCCCCGATCTCAGGAGAGACTCTCCTGTCATGAAGGACCGCCTGAACTGCGGCAAGCTGATCCGAGCGCTCTTCGACCGCACGCTCCGGCATGTAGGTCTCCTGGTCCCATCCGAGGATGGCGGCAACATGCGCGAGGACCTGTATTTCCCGGTCTAACTCTTTGAGGCGGCTGAGCGCGTCGTTCATCATATCTCCTTGAGTGCCCTGTTTTTGTTTGATAATACTGCTTCGGTTCACGGCGGACAAATCTGAATACACCAATATCCGTGTCGGTTCAAGGGTCCACTTCCTGCGACGGAAATCCTAGAATGACGCGAGCAAAACTACCGAACGGGAAGCGACCTGGTATCGGTTTTCGCGAATGGGAATCATCTCTTCCCGACTTCGGAAATCGTCCGGCGACTCGAGGTTCGTGTCCATAACGACATACCAGGTTTTCGACCCCAGATCGGGATGGACGGTGAACTCGATCGACTGCTCCGTGGCATTGAACATGAAGTAGACATCGAAATCATCTCGATCGGCCTGTGTCTCCGCTCTGCTCCCATCGATCCTGAGCGCCAGTATCCCGTCCTTTCGAGACCAGTCGATCGGTTGCGCCTCCTCGTCCAGCCAGGTCACATCCGGAATTGCATTATAATCGTTGTCCTCTCCGTTGTAGAACTCCGGCCGGAGAAACGCCGGATGGGCAATGCGGAACTTTACCAGTTCGCGACAGAAACGAAGTATGTCGTTGTGCGACTCGCTGTTCTCGTAGTTCGTCCAGGAGATGTCGTTGTTCTGACAGTAGGCGTTGTTGTTCCCCCGCTGGGTGCGCCGCATCTCATCACCGCCGAGGATCATGGGTGTTCCGAGCGAAAGCAGGAGCGTGGCCAGTAAGTTCTTTACCTGTCGGTTTCTGAGCCGTTCGACAGCGGCATCGACTGCCGGCCCCTCTTCGCCGTAGTTGGAGCTGAAGTTTTCACCCATGCCGTCTGAGTTCTGCTCACCATTTGCGTCGTTGTGTTTCGTCGAGTAGCTTACCAGATCATTCAGAGTGAACCCGTCGTGCGAGGTGATGAAATTGATACTGTGAAACGGTTTCCGTCCATCCCGAAGATACAGATCCGAACTGCCGGTCAGACGGGTCGCAAATGCCGCCGTCATTGACGGATCGCCGCGCCAGAACCGCCTCACGTCGTCGCGGAAGCGATCGTTCCATTCAGCCCATCTTCCGCCGGGGAACGATCCAACCTGGTAGGCGCCCGCGGCATCCCACGCTTCGGCGATGATCTTGGTGTTCCGGAGAATCGGATCTTCGGCAATCCGGAGAAGGATCGGCGGATTCTCCATGAGCTTGCCGTTCTGGTCCCGTCCGAGCACCGAGCCGAGGTCGAAGCGGAATCCATCGACATGCATCTCGGTCACCCAGTAGTGAAGACAGTCGATGATGAATGAGTGAACGACCGGATGATTGCAGTTGACGGTGTTGCCGCAGCCGGAGAAGTTCCGGTACCGTCGCTTGTCATCATCCAGAATGTAGTAGATTCGATTATCCAGGCCGCGAAATGAGATGGTGGGTCCGCGTTGATCACCCTCACCGGTGTGGTTGAAGACCACATCCAGAATGAGTTCTATCCCGGCCTTGTGGAGCTCCCGAACCATCGCCTTGAACTCGGCTACCTGTCCGCCGACTGAACGGTCCGCGGAGTAGCTGCCCTTGGGCGAAAAGAACGCGATAGTACTGTAGCCCCAGTAGTTTTCGAGCTTATTCCCGCTTTCAGGATCGACGCGCATGTTCTCTCGCTCATCGAACTCCTGCACCGGCAGCAATTCGAGGCTGGTTATTCCCAATCGCTTCAGATGGGGAATCATCTCCATGACGCCCTGGTAGGTGCCAGGATGCTCGGCGCCCGAGGAAGGATGCGCGCTCAATCCGCGCACGTGCGTTTCGTAAATCACGCTGAATCTCAGCGGATAGTTCAGGGGACGGTCGCCCTGCCAATCGAACTCGTCATCATCAATGACGATGCACTTCGGCATGATGCCGATATTGGAAATCGGCGAACGAACAAGATCGTTTTCCACCCCACCGCCGTCGGTGAGTGCATAACCGTAGTTCTCGGGCACGTTCGTGACGTGGCTATGGGTGAGCGCTTTCGCGTAAGGATCAAGCAGCGCCTTGTTCGGGTTGAAACGCAGTCCGCGATTGGCGTCATACGGTCCATCGACACGAAGCAGATAGAGCTGCCCTGCCCGCGCCCAGGGCACGACGACATGCCAGATGTCGCCGGTGCGATCGCGATTCCGGTCGAGCGAAATCTCAACAGATGGCGCCGTGTCCTCGGGATTGTCGAACAGAAGTATCCATGCTGCAGTCGCACCGCGGCTGAAAAATGCAAACTGCACGCCATGTTGAGTGAGCGTCGCACCAAGCGGCGTCGGTCTGCCGGACAGGTACCCACCCTGGTGGTGCCGATGCGTTTCTGCAAAGTTCGGCACACGGGCGTGAATGTTTGGAAGATTGGTATCTTCGAAACTGCCGTCTACTGACGGCGAGAAATAGGGAGTCTCTTCTTTTCTCATATGTTTCCGCTCAGAAAGCTTCGGTAGACCGAAAGGAACTCATCGGGCCGGTCCGCGTGTACCCAATGCCCGGCATCAGCGATTTCGCGCATTGACGCGTTGGGAAAGAGCTGTCGAATCTGTGAAAGGTCACTCTGCTTCAGGTAACCGGATTTTCCGCCCGCAATGAACATCACGTCACCTTCGTAGGGCTGTACGCCATCGTTCGCGCGATAGGGCCAGGCAATTGCGGTTTCGTAATCGCGGCGTATCAAATCGAGATTCAGTTTCCAGCGGTAGACGCCGTATTCATCCTCTCCGAGGCTTTTCTGCAGAAATGCCCGCTCACGCGCGCTCTCCAACCGCCGTGCCATAATCGCTTCAGCCTCACGTCGGGAGTGAACCGCAGCTTCAGCGACCTCCTGCATTGCGGCCAGGATCTGCGTGTGTCGCGCCGGATCAGACTTTGGCGCGATATCGACGACGCAGAGCCGCTCGACCCGCTGCGGGTATTTCAGCGCCACCGCCATCGCTGTCTTGCCACCCATTGAATGGCCGGTCAGAATGCACCGGGGAATCTCCTCTTCCGAAAGAAATTCCACTACGGCTTCGGCCATCTCCGGATAGGAGAACGATGAGGTGTGGGGAGATCCTCCGTGATTCGGAAGATCGGGAAGCAGCACCGTATACTCGGACTCGATGGCGCGCGCGACGCCGAGCCAGTTGTCACCGGAGCCAAAGAGTCCGTGAAGGATGACGACCGGAGGTCGATCACTTCCTCCGGGCGGGTCGGTTCTCCTGAAATTCAGCATCATGAACGCTTGCTGTCCTTTGCGGTCGATCCCGGCACATGCGAGAACTTTGGAATATCACGCACGGTTTTTCCCGCCGGAATGTCACCGACATTATTCATGACAAAATGGGGTTGATAGGGAAACTGCTGAAGATCTTCGAGCGTCGAAACGCCCGAAAGTACCAGGATCGTGTCGATTTCCGACTCAATACCGGCGATGATGTCGGTGTCCATGCGGTCACCAACGATGAGGCTCTCCTCCCGAGTGCATCCAAGCCGCTTGAGCGCCTGCCGCATCATGAGGGGATTGGGTTTGCCGACAAAATAGGCTTTGCGACCCGTGGCGAGTTCAATGGGCGAGATGATAGCTCCGGTCGCAGGAACGAGCCCGTGCTCCCCCGGTCCGGTGAGGTCGGGATTTGTCCCGATCAGGCGTGCTCCGCGCTGAACAAGGTTGATGGCCAGCGTAATGGTATCGTAGCTGTAGGAATGGGTCTCACCGACGACCACGTAATCAGGATTCACGTCGTTCATCGCGAACCCGGCCTCGTACAACGCATTCACGAGCCCGTTCCCGCCGATGACGTAGGCTGTCCCCCCGGCATGCTGGCTCTCAAGAAACGCTGCGGTTGCCAGTGCGGAGGTATAGAAGTGCTCCACACCGACATCGAGTCCCATGCGGGTGAGTTTTTCGCGAAGTTCCCGTGGCGTCCGTTCGCTCGAGTTGGTGAGAAAGAGGAACTGCTTACCATTCTGCTTGAGCCACGAGACAAACTCGGTCACCCCGGGAAGCAGCTGGTTTCCGTGGTAGATGACTCCGTCCATATCGGAGAGAATTCCCTTTTTGCGGCCAAGCATTTCCGAAAGATCCATTGAATTCGCCTCCGGCCACAGGATATCCGAAAATCTGTACCTCGGATACAACCGGCTAAATGGGCACAGTCTGAACTGAACCCGGCAACATGGTGTTGACGAACTGCTGCACGCAATTAGAATCTTAGCATGAACAATGAACTGCCCGAAAGACTTCTCAAGCGTTACGCAATGACAAAGCAGCAATCCGCCGGCCGATCCACGCCCGGATTTGCGCTCGAAATTCTGGCATCCGATCGTATCGGACTCATGGCTGATATCATGAATCTCATCTCCGCACAGTCGCTCAGTCCCGACTACATTCAGTCATGGAGCGACTTTGACACTATTGTTCACATTACGATCCAGATACCTACTGAAGACAGCGCCGACTCTCTGCTGGACATGGTTCGCAAGGTCGCATCGGTCCAGCGTGTCCTGGTCAGACCGACAAATCTTCGCACGTACGGTAAGCGGGTTATCGTTCTCGGTGGCGGAGCCCAGGTAGCCGCTGTGGCGTCGGGTGCAATTGTAGAGGCCGATAGACACAACATTCGCGGGGAATTGATCTCAGTTGATACAATTGCAGTGGTCGGCGAAGCTGAGATCGCACAGGCTGTTCGCGCGGTGGGGCGACTGCACCGCGCAGGAATCCTGGTACTCGCAGGTGCACTGATGGGCGGAGAAATACGCGAAGCCGTACTGGAACTGAGAACGGTATATGGGATTCCAGTGGTGGCACTCAAGATGGCCGGGTCAGTCCGTGAGGTCGTGGACCTGGTGGTTACCGATCCCACGGAAGCCGGCGTGATGTCAGTAATGCTGCTGAGCAGCATCGGGAAGTTTGATCTGAGGCGGGTCAGCGGTCAGGAGTTCTAGCCGCCGGCCCCGTTCAATTATGCCGGGGCCGGAATGTCTGCCTATTTACCTTTCTTGCGCTGTGCACGAGGCGTGTGGTGACCGGCACCGGTGGTTGCCCGGCGCTGCGCAAGTTCGCGAATTATCGCATCCTTGTCCACCGCAGCCTGCTCGCCTTTCGTGTTGCCCTTTTCGTCAGTCGCGACAACGCCTTCTTTCACCACGCCTGAAACGACCATTGACTGTCGACCGTAGAGGCGGGCGTCCTTCTTCTTCTTGCGCCTGACCTGCCCGTTTACCATTCCAAGCAGTACGGGTGACGCGATGAAGATCGAAGAGTAGGTTCCCCACACGATACCGACCATCAACGCAAGCGCGAAGTCCTGGATCGAACCGGTAGTGAATACGAAGATGGAGAGAACTGCCAGGAACGTCGTCAGGGAGGTGACGATCGTTCGACTCAACGACATGGAGATACTTGTGTCGATGACGTTGATGAACGTGGATTCCCGCATCAACTTTTCATTCTCGCGGATACGGTCAAACACAACGATTGTATCGTTCAGAGAGTAACCGATAATCGTAAGGATAGCCGCTATGATCGCAGTCGATATTTCTATCTGGAATGCACCGATAAAGGCGATCATCATGAGTGTGTCGTGCAGGGTTGCTACAACCGCGCCTGTCGCATAGGCGAACCGAAAGCGGAACGACAGGTAGACGAGGATCACACCGACTGTCAACAGGACCATAAGGAATATCTGTCGTGTCAGGTCACTGGAGAATCGGGGACCGACGTATGCACTCGACTGCTGAACGACCGATCCCTTCCCGAATACCGCTTCAAGGTCATTGACGACCTTATCGCTCATGGTCTGGCTGAAATCCGCAGTTGCACCCGTCCGTGGCTGCCGTATCTTTATGTCGAACACCTGGTCGGCCGCACTTCCGAGATTCTGAATCTCGAAGCCGTCGATATTCTTCATTGCCGCACGCACTTTTGCGATCGGCGCGTTTGCTTTTGCAGGCAGCACCTGAATCTGCAGGCTCAAACCCGCCTGAAATTCCACGCCGTAATTGAAGCCGCCGCGCGCCACCGTCGCCACAAGGCCAGCGACGATAAGTACCGCCGACATGGCAATCATCCAGAATCGTATTCGAGTAAATGGAATAACGCGCTTCATCTCATCCTCCAGCTGATGCTGAGGCTTGAGACCTTCACCACATCAAGGAGAAAGTCGTAAATAAGCCGGGAAATGAACAGTGAAGTAAACATGGAGGAGACTATTCCGACTGCCAGCGTAACCGCAAAACCCTGTACCGGTCCGGTACCGAGCTGAGACAGGAAGATGGCTGCAATGAGCGTCGTTATGTTCGAGTCCATGATTGTCCAGAAAGCTTTTGCGAATCCGGCTTTCACCGAAGCCGACGAACTCTTGCCGAGCCGCATTTCATCCTTGATGCGTTCGTAGATGATCACGTTCGCGTCGACTGCCATACCAACCGTTAGCACGAGACCGGCAATGCTGGTCAGTGTGAGGGTCAGATTGAACACCGAGAGGATTGAGATCATGAAAAACACATTGAGGAGAAGTTCGATATCAGCGATGAAACCTGCGCCCTTGTAGTAGAAGAGCATGAAAAGTACGACAAGGATGAATCCGAGCAGACTTGCCTGAAGCCCTGCGTGAATCGCGGATGCACCGAGAGTTGCACCTACAACGTTCTGGTTAGCGATCGTAAGATCAACCGGCAGCGATGCCGTTCGCAGGACGATCGAAAGGCTCTGCGCCTGCGCCATGTCCAACCCGCTGATCTGAACGCTTCCGCTCGGTATCTCCTCACGAATCTGTGCGTATGAAACAATCTTACCGTCAAGGACGACTGCCATGCTCTTGCCAACGTTATCCCGGGTCAGGCGATCGAATAGATCGGCACCGGTATGATTTAGCGTAAAGTTGACAACCGGCTGGTTCGTGAGCGGGTCGCGGCCGACCTGGGCGCCGGTAATGTACTGGCCGTCGAGCCCGTACTTCTTGGTATCCTTCTTTATTACGATCCAGCGCACATGCTTGTCGATTCCGTACTGATCCTTCGTCACATACTCTGAAACTACGTCTCCGGTCGGGACAAAGCTCGGAGTCGGATCGAACGCGGGATCCCAGGTGGGATGCGCCTGCTGATACTGTATGAGTTGAGTTGTTGCCTGATCGTCAACTATATGGAAGAACAGGCTTCCCTTTCCCATGAGGAATGCATGAACTCGTCCTGGATCGTTATCACCTGGCAGCTCGATGATGATCCGGTTGTTATCCTGCAATCGCATAGTCGGCTCTGTGATACCGAAACGGTCGATGCGGCTACGCAGAATGTCCATTGCCTGCTTGACTGCCTCCTGCTCGGTAAGTCCGCCGCGAACAGTCTTCGGATCTGCCTGAAGGACAACCTGCATACCACCTGACAGGTCCAGTCCCAACAGGATTATGTGGCTTTTGATGCTTTTCAGATTGGCGACCAGCTTTCTGTAGTGGTCTTCGAGCACTGTGTAGAGTTCGTCTTTGTTCTGAAAGCCTTGCAGAACGCTTACTGCGTTCCACACTTTCGGCTGAGGCTGTCCGATCGCTCTGTAGTTCGCCCGTGCCTGTGATACTACGAAGTTCAGATCCGACGGAACCACCTTGTCTACCTTGGCCGCGGCGTCCTTCTGAAGAGCGTTGAAGACATCATCCGCCTGTTTGCGAACATAGTCCCGCACCTGGTACGGTGTCCCTGAGGCAACCTGCTTCAGGTTCTGTGGCAGGAGAAAATACCATTGAATAGTGGGATACAAAAAGACGGCGCTTACTGCCAGTAGCACCAGTATGGTGATTAGTCGTAGTCTCTTACTCATACAATCAACTCCCGCCCCTGGAAAGATTCATCACGCATCACACAAAGAAGCGTGCGGGACCGCAGTGCGCCGGGAGATATCACTCCTTGGACTCAGTGCTGGTATTGTCCGCTGTATCCTCGTCGTCCGAATCGTCATCATCGGAAGTCGCTTCGGATGCTTTTACCTTTGCAGCCTTCTGCTGAAGAACATTCGAAATCGCTGAACGGTTGAACTCGATCTTGGTGTTGCCGTCAACCTTCAGAATTACGATGTCTTCCTTGATTGTGGCAATTGTGCCACGAATGCCACCGGCCGTCACAACGCGATCTCCCTTCTTGAGGGCGGACAACATGCGCTTGGTTTCTTTCTGCTTCTTGTTCTGCGGTCGAATAATGAGGAAATAGAAAATCACAAAAACCAGACCAAACGTGATGATCGTGGTGACAAGCTGTCCTGTTCCGGACGCCGCCTGCGCGCCCGTACCACCGGGAGCACCCATTAGCATTGGGAGACTTGATAAAAGGCTATTCATTGCAGTTTCTTCCTTATGTGAGCTTGAATTTGTCGGAGCCAACTCACCGATACGCCCAACATGCCGAATGAGAGCACAAGAACGTAAAGAGTGCGCTAAAAACTAACATACTAAGGGGTATTCGTCAACCGCGGATCACATGAGCCTGAGGGCCGTCAATTCCATTGCGCCCTGACAAAATCATCAGACCAGGAGTACTTTCTGCACCTTCTCCGGCGCTTCGAACACCCCAAACAGTCGCTTGAGGGCATCGACCGTAACTTCGCTGTTTCCGGGAACTTCACGATACCTGGACATGAACGCTTCCATTTCCGCGGCGTCACCTGAAAAGATCGCCGAACAGAAAGCCGGCTTGAACAGACCGGCGTCGAGCAGCTGCTCCATCGTCGCTTTCAGATACTTGAACTTCGCGTTCC
>DATKUC010000055.1:0-17569 GCA_035530835.1 Spirochaetia bacterium | reverse complement strand
GCCCCGGTAATTCGGTTCAGCTCGAAGAGTTCCCTGGCCGATGCCGTCGTTTCCCCGCGTTTCCAGCCCATAATGTCGCGTGGTGATGTCGCCCGCAGGAGCAACGGTTCGAGGACCCCGGTTGCGCCGCCCGTTACCCCTACAAGCGCGTCACCGCCGAAAAGGTTCGTGAACTCAGTGTCGGAAACAAATCGTGAATCGCCGTAGACCGAATGCTCATGAAGCACATCACCCGGGCGAAACAAACGTCGCGGATTAACGACCGAGACTATCCTGTAGCCGATTCCTTGATCGTGGAGCTGTTTCGCGGCATCGTACACCGGGCCGAGAACCATGTCCCCCGCGGCCGCCAGCACAACTGTTCGACTGCCGGATTTTTCGTCCAGGATAATTGCGCCCTCCTCGACTGCGCGTCGACCTTCGTCGAGAGATGTTCGTACCGGAAGTGGACTCTTCGATGCAAAAATGGCGACACCCTGGTTCTTTCTTCCGAGCGCCCAGTCGTAGGCAGCCTGAATCATGTTTGCGTCGACCGGGAAGAGCGGAAACACATTGCCGTTTCGCATGAGCGCCGCGAAGTAGGCTTCAACCTCCGGACGCTGGTGAGTCCAGCCGTTTCTCCCCTGTTCAAGTGCACCGGCGGTGAACAGGGCGACCATTGCCGGCGTGGGTCGTCGTAATTCGGCCATTGCCTGAGTTACGGTTTGCCAGATCGGCAAACCGTTAATGACGAAGCTCTCGTAGGAGATCCACAACGAACGGCCTCCCAACAATGAGATGCCCGCCGCAAAACCGGCACATGCATCTTCGGAAAGCGGTTCGTAGACCTGGCCGTCGGGGCGCTGCGCGTAAAGACTATCTTTTGTCGGATGCCGAATGCCGAGCTTTTCGTTGATATTCATCATACCCGAGGCCTGGTTTCCGTCCGCATTCGTCACGACGAAATCGCCGTCGGCACTCCCGACCTGCCCGACGAGCAGGCCGAATGCCGTAGTCGGTACCTGGGGAGGTCCTCCTTTCTCGAACTCAGTTAGTTCCAGGTGTTCGATTGCAGCTATCGTTCGTTCCTGCTCGGTTACTGCCACTTCGGCCGCAGGTCCGCCGGCCGCGCGCGCCATGTTCGTGCGGACAAGATTCCACGCTGCAGGTGTCAACGCACGCGCTTTCATCGCTTTGACGATGTCCTCACTTTCGAGGCTGTGATAGGCGTAGAGATTGTGCGATTTCGCGCCGTGTGCGTGGACACCTGCACCTTTCAGCTGCTTGAGAATTACGACCGTGTGGGTTCCCGAAAGCGCGGCGTGGCGCGCCTCGGCAATAGCTCTTATTACGGCGCCGGTGAAAGCCATGCGTCCTGCGAGCGGGAATGTCGTTGAATCCACGAACGCCTCGTCGAGCGGGGCCGACCCGCTGGAGACTCTCGCGTGGTCTTTCGCGTCGACGAGGATAACATTTTTGAATCCGTATGCCTTAAAGAATGCGATCATTTCGGGGTTGTCGGCCCGCGAAACGATACTGTGATGCTCCTGTGAGAAGCCGTTCCAGATCAGTATCGGAAGGTAATTCGACACTTCAGGGTAGAGCGTATGAAAATGTCCGAACGCGCTCATCACGTAGGGCTCACCGAATCCGCCGTCACCGATGGTCACTGGAAAGAGCGTATTTCGGTTGAGATAGGCCGCCGCCATCGCGAAGTGCTGTCCTTGCCCGAGCGGACCGGCTGGTGCGAGAAATCCCGGTATCGCGCCGGTGATGTGGCCAAGCAGGCCGCCCTTCTCGCGAAATCGCCCCATGAATTGGTCGACTGACTCGATTCCCATCTTCGCAAGCGATCCATCGAGGAAGGTGGCGCTATAGTAACCGGGTGCGTGGTGGCCGACTTCGGTAATAACGTTCTTTTCTCCGAGCAGCCAAAGTGCCGCAAGCACCTCAGCGGAACTTGCGAATCCTCCCGGATGGCCGGACGCCTTGGCGGCGGTAATCTGAAGAGTCAGATAGCGAAGCGCGTCCGCGACGAGCATAGTCTGATAGATTCCTTGCTCATCGGCGGGAAGGGCGATCGACTTTTCGCCGTCGGCGATAGCCGGGGCAGCTCCGTATTGATCGAAGCCTTCAATTTCACCTTCGGCGGCGAACCAGCTGATACCTTTCAGAAAGGACATATGGTGCTCCTATGTTACAAAGTGACATACGATTTCAACCATAGTCCACAAAAACCGAACTGTCAATGTCGATTTCGCGGTGCGCGTTAGTCCGCACGCGGGCACCGGAAACGAGAACGGGAGCTGCACTGTCGGTTCAGGGATTCGGTTTGCGTAGCGTCTGGAAAAGTTCGCCCGATCGGTACTTCTCGGCTACAATTCTTTCGATGTCGCCTCGGCGGCAGCGAGTACGCGTTCAATCACTTCGGGCAGGTCCTGGTCCTTCATTCGGTTGACGGGTGCGGAGACGCTCAATGCCGCCACGATTTTACCTTCGTGGTCGCGAACGGGCGCCGCGACACAGCGCACGCCCTCTTCGCATTCCTCGAGATCGAAGGCGTATCCTCGCGTGCGGATCTCGTCGAGATCATGGATAAGCGCCTCTTTGGTCGAGATGGTGTGGACCGTCAACTTCGGTAATCCGCGGTCGGTAATCAATCGATCCAGACGATCATCGTCGAAGTCGGATAGCAGCACCTTTCCGACGCCCGTGCTGTGCAGCGGTGCCCGTTTTCCGATTCGCTGGAGAGTCCGAAGACCGCTGCCCTGACCTTCGGCAACTTCGATATAGACCGCTTCCAGGTCTTCTTCGACTGCGAGAAACGTCGATTCGCCGAGTTGTTTGGCGAGCATTTTCAAGTGCGGACGCGCGACGTCGCGGACGGTCTTCTGCGAGCGAATTTGATCGGCCAGACCGCACAGTTTCAGCGTGAGTTCGTACCGCATCGTATCCGCATTCTGCCTCACGTAGCCAAGCACGACCAGAGTCGTAAGAAATCGAAGAGTTGTGCTCGCGGGCATCTGGACATTTGTTGCTATGTCCAGCAGCCGCATCGGACCACCGGCAGCAGCCATCTCCTCCATAACATTGATAACTTTTCCGACCGATTGGTTCTGTTTGACCTGCTTGGACTTCATGGATAGTTATTTTACCGACTTTCCCGCCCATAGGCCACTACCGGATCTTCCCGATTACCTGTAGCTTCCGATAGGGACAATAGATCTGGATCAAGGGAAAGTGAAGCGGTGAAAGATCTCACGCTCTTTTGACATGGTCTGTAGCGGATCAGTGCCCAACCGATGACTTTACGTAGGATACTCGCATCTGTCGCGCCACCCGATCGTGTCCGATCTGAACGCCGTTGCGTCCATCATGGACGATTCACTGGGTGATAGCGGCCGCGTGCAGTATCGATTGGAACAATTATCTACCATCGTCCGTTTCTGCCGAAGCGATTGTGGGCCGGCAGTGTACGCAACTTCAGCGTTGTGATCGTACTTCCTGCTAACGGAGAGGTTCGCCGGGATATGATCGGTATCGCAGTAAGTGCCACAGGAGACAGGGCCGCAGGAACAGTTATCTGAAACACCAGAAGGACCGCGAGCTTTCCGGGCGTGCAGCTACTCATCTGTGACAGGTCCATCGGGTTCGTGGGATCGGTGGGGGAGTGCTTCCCGGAGACAAAGTGCTGGAAATGAACCTCCCCGATGCTGCGGTAATTGTCCGCTACAACGGCAACGATGTAGCCGAACTAATGCAGCGTTCTCAGATCTAACACAAATCGGCAATTTACAAAGACTTATGAACCATTGTGACGAGCCAGAATGGATGTTGGAATGACAATGCTGCGCGTACCGGAATCCGATGTATGTATTGATTGTTTAGAAAATAAGATGTCTAGTTTCTTGTATAAGACTAAGCACTTCGAATAACCTGTATTGCCTGAGACAAGGGGCGTATTCTACTTCACGCTTGGTCAAGGATATTACGTGGATGTTTCATTGATAAATCCATTTCTGACAGCCACGCTGAACATTTTTGAATCAATGTTTCGCATAACTGCCCAGGCGGGTGCGCCTTATCTTTTGGCCGGTGAGACTGCGCACAGATGGGAAATATCCGGCATTCTCGGTGTTACCGGTGATTATAACGGAATCATCGGGCTCAGACTTCACAGAGTATTGGCAGATAAAATGCTGCTAAGGTCCGGTATTGAAACGAGTTCTGAGGAAGAACGAAGAGATACTGTGCATGGAATGATTGGAGAAATGACGAACATAATTGCAGGCAACGCTTCGTCCATGATAGACCAGGTGAAAATCGAAATTTCTCCTCCTGTGGTAATTCTTGGAGCAAATCATCAAATTGCCTGGCCCAAGACAATTCCGGTTATTGGGATTCCCTTCTCCACTCCGAATGGTCCGTTCGAAGTAGATGTATGTTTCACGAAGAACAATTGAGTATGATTGGAATGTCCCACCAGGCATGAAGTTTTCCATCGTGGTCCTGAGATCCTGCCGGGCTGAAGCATCGCTCGGCCCGACCCTCAGCGTTTCGGTGTATCCGTACTCTTGCGGATAATGAGCTCCGGACGAACGGTGGGCAGTGCCTCGTTGCGTCTGCCATCGATGCTCGCAAGGAGGATGGTCACCGTGCGCCGACCTAGCTCGATGAAGTCCTGACGTATCGTGGTGAGTGGCGGGCTGAAGAACTCGGCTCCGGGTGCATCATCGAACCCTACGACGCTCGCGTCCCCGGGAACCCGCACCCCTGCTTCGGAGAATGCACGAAGTACGCCCAGCGCCATCTCGTCATTGGCTACGAACACTGCCGTGAGGTCCTTCTCTTCCGACAGCTTGCGACCGAGCTCATAACCAGTGCGGGGAGTCCAATCACCTCGCAAGACCGGTGGGACACTCGCGCCGGCGTCACGCAGCTCGTCCCGCCAGCCGCGCTCGCGCTCCTTGGCTTCGAACCACTCAGCGGGGCCGGCAACGTGGTACACGGTCCGGTGCCCGAGCTTCAACAGGTGCTCAACCGCCAGTCGAGCTCCCGTGTACTGGTCTACCGACGCGCTCTGAACCGGCCCTCCGGGCGCACCTTGCGTGGTAACGACGGGACGCTGCTTTGGCACGTACTGCAGCGCGTGGACCGCTGCGACATGTGGCGCGATCACGACGATGCCGTCGACTCCCTGGACGCGGAGTCGTTCGATGGCGTCTGTTATCGACTGACGGTTAGGCACCCTCAGGCTGACGATGCTGATCCCGTACCCCGAATCGCGGGCCGCGATCTCGATGCCGTAGAGCGTGCTGGCGGGGCCGTAGAGCACCGAATCGAGAGCGACTACGCCGAGCGTTTTCGACCGCCCTGTGACAAGGGCACGAGCTGCGTAGTTCGGGTAATAATCCAGCTCCCGGATGGCAGCTACTACCTTTGTACGAGTTCGGCTTGTGACACTGTCCGGGTCGTTTAGCACCCGGGAAACGGTCATATGGGATACCCCCGCAAGGGTGGCAACATCCGTCATTGCCGGACGTTTTCCGGACGATCTGGCCTCCGACGAAGACGTCTCTACCTTAGGTCCGCGAGCCGACTCGGCAATGTTGCGATTTTCGTCAGTTTGCGTCACTGTACTACCTCATGACCCTCAGGAAAGGTAATCTTGGTCCGTCGGTAAACGCATGTCTTCGATGATTTGAAAACGTGGTCCGAGGGCCTGTTTTTGCTTCGCCACGTGGAGTGTCCCATCGTACCGCTTAACGCAGCGATGAACAAGGGGATTTTGAAGGACATGACACGCCTATAGCAGGCCAATGCGTGCGGACACTGAACCTGTCACTCCCGTTAATCACCC
This sequence comes from Spirochaetia bacterium, assembly GCA_035530835.1. Taxonomy (GTDB): domain Bacteria; phylum Spirochaetota; class Spirochaetia; order DSM-27196; family DATKUC01; genus DATKUC01. Next base: position 11,730 of record DATKUC010000055.1, on the reverse strand, counting down.
GAGAGACGGAAAAGTGAGGAGACTCGCGCTCGCTTCGCTCTATCGGTAGTCGCTCTGTGCCGCGTATTGATGAACAGTGCCTCGCCGCGTCCTACAGAGAAGCTTGATGGGCAAGTCGGACTCCTGGTTCCCGTTCCCACAACTTAAGGTGTTTGCTTTGCATCCCGTTATTCGCATCCATTCGCGTCGTTCTCCGGGATGAGAGGTCGCACCGGAACGCCACGGACGGGTCCTGGATTTATTTCAGTTTTTGCTTGACAGGCGAAATGTTAGCGTTCACAATATCTGAGCAAATCACTCGTGTTTGGAGGAGAAATGTTTATGAGAAAGACCGCAATGTTGATGCTTCTCGCGGTATCACTGTTGCTCTCCGGTTCGCTGGCATTCGCCAACGGGCAAAAAGAGTCCCAAGCTGCTGCGGCCCCGGCCGCATCTACGAGCAGCACCGCACAGCTGCTCGCCTCAACGGTGCACCCGCCGACGTTCGATGATTCAAAACTGTTCGGGTTGCGCGATGCGCTCTCTCAGGCCATGCAGGGCAAGGACATGTCCAAGGTCAACACATGGATGGTCGTGAATATCCTCGCAACCTACTGGGTTGCCGGCAAAGAGGGGGATGCTCAGGCTGCCAGGGAGCTCGGGATCAAGGCTCAGTACGAGGGGCCGACTCAGGGACAGCTTTCGACTCAGGTCTCAATGTACCAAACGCTTGCCTCGACTGGCGCGAACGGGCTTTTCACCTCAGTGATCGACCCGACGTCGGAGGCGCGGATCCTGAATAACGCTGTCGACAAGGGCGTAAATCTGGTTGCGATCGACTCGCCGGTGCCGGCGTCTGTGCATTCGTTGGTCTACGTAGGAACCCCGAACTACGCGGCCGGACAGGCGGCTGGGGAAGCGATGAAGAAGGCACTGCCACAGGGCGGTGACGTCGCGATCCTGACCGGTTCACTGACGGCGCCGAATGCGCTTCAGCGGATCGCGGGCTTTAAGGCGGCGTTGGCGGGCTCAAACGTCCAGGTTGCAACGACCCAGAATGACAACGGGTCCGCCGCGACTGCGTCCTCGAATGCTGACTCGGTGATCGCCTCGATGCCGAACCTGAAGGGCATGTACGGCGTGTACTCCTACGACGGTCCGGCGGCAGCGGTAGCCGTTAAGTCCAAGGGAGAGATCGGCAAGATCATGGTGGTGGCCGATGACAACGAGCCCGGAACCATCGCAGGATTGAAGAACGGCACCGTCGCGGCCTCGATCATTCAGCAGCCGTACATGCAGGGCTATCTCGGTGCGTACATAACTGCGGCGATGGAAGTGCTGGGGAAACAGGCTGTCACGAAGATCCTGCAGCCGTTCGAAACAGACGGGGTGATCAGCACCGGAGTAGGGACGCTGACGCAGGCCAATCTGGCCGCTGATGAAAGTTACAACACGGAGATCAGCACTGGTGGCTGATTCGGCCGTGCCAACGTCAGTCTCCGGCGCCGGCGAGGAGCTTATCCTCGCCGGCGTCCGCAAGACGTACGGGCCGGCGACCGTCCTCGACGTAGAGCGGCTGGCGCTCCGGTCAGGGGAGGTCGTCTGCCTGGTCGGCGAGAACGGCGCGGGTAAGTCGACGATGATGGGAGTGATCGCCGGTTCCGTCGATCCAGATACGGGAACGGTTTCGCTCGGAGCTCAGGCTCTCGGAGGCGGAACGCTCGCGGCTCAGGAGATGGGCGTGGCGATGGTCTCTCAGGAGTTCCCGCTCGTCGGCGAGTTGAGCGTCGCCGAGAACCTGTTGCTGGGCAGGCGCCCGAGCGGCCAGCGGTGGTTTGTAGACCGACGGGCAATGCACACCGTGGCCAGGCAGATGCTCGAACGCGTCGGGCTTGACGTTGAAACTCGCCGTCGCGTTGATTCGCTGTCGGTTGCCCAACGGCAAATGCTCGAGATCGCCAAGGCGATCGGGCGCGAACCGCGAGTGCTGATCCTCGATGAGCCGACATCCGCACTCGGCCCCAAAGAGTCGGAACACCTCCTGGAGTTGGCAAGGGAACACGCGGCCAGCGGATCGATCGTGATCTTCGTCGGCCATCGGCTCAACGAGGTGCGGGAGGTCGGCGATCGGATCGTCGTGCTGCGTAATGGTCGCGTGGTTGCCGATCTGCCTCCCGAGGAAGCCACGGAGCGTCGCATCATCCAGGAGATGGTTGGCAAGGAACTCGGGGAGACAGCGGCGCGCAGCGGGGCAGATGATGAGCCGCCGGTGTTCTCTGCGCGAGGGCTTGCGTCGTACAACTTCGGTCCGGTTGACCTTCAGGTCAATCCCGGACAGGTTGTTGGTGTGGCGGGATTGATGGGCTCCGGGCGGAGCACGCTGTTGCATCTGATCATGGGCGCGCATGAGCGGACGGGCGGCGAGATGACACTCGCCGGTAAGTCCTATGCCCCGAAGAGTACCGGTGACGCGGTCAGGGCCGGGGTTGGCCTGGTGCCGGAAGACCGAAAGGCTCAGGCGTTACTGCTTGACTCGCCGATCCGCTGGAACATCACGCTTGCAACGCTGCGGAGGATTGCCTGGCGCAGCATATTCCTGGGGCGCAGAACCGAGAGACGGGAGGCTGCTGAGCTGGTCAGGATCGCCAATGTCAAATGCCAGACTCCTGAGCAGGCTGCACGGTCGCTATCCGGGGGCAACCAGCAGCGAATGATCTTCGGGCGCTGGATCGCAACGCAGCCGACGCTGCTGTTGCTCGATGAGCCGACCCGTGGAGTTGACGTTGGGGCAAAGGCCGAGATTTACAGTCTGATTGAGCAGGAGCGACAGAAAGGAATGGCGATCATCGTAGCTTCTTCGGAGCTGGAGGAGCTCCTTGACATTTGCCACCGCATCGTCGTGCTGAGGCACGGTAGAGTGGCGGCGGATCTGGACCGTACTGACTTCTCGAAGGAACGAATCATCGCGTCGGCAGCCCTGGGAGCAGAAAAATGAAAACTATTGAAACAGAGATAGCCACCGAATTGCTGCCAGGTCAGTCGATAAAGGGTGCGTGGACGCGCGCTCTTCGACGCCTCGGGGATTCACCCGAGATAGGCATAATCATAGCGCTGGTGCTCGTCTTCGCGGTGTTCACCTTCACGAACCCGCTGTTCGCAAGTGCCTCCGACCTGCAGAACCCGCTCGGCGTCGACTTCGCCGGCTTCGGGATCCTTGCGGTGGGCGAGAGCCTCACGATCATCACCGGCGGGATCGATCTGTCGGTCGGGTCATTGACGGCGTTTTTCGTAGTCGCCTCGGCGTGGCTGAACGTGACTGCTCACCTGCCGATGTTGCTGGCATTGATCATAACCGTCGCGGTGGGAGCACTGTGGGGGCTGTGGCACGGGTGGTTGATCACCAGACTCGGAGTAGCCCCGTTTGTTGCGACGCTCGTCACATTCATCTTCGCGGTGGGGGCCGATGAGGCGATTGCGCCGAATCCGATCCCGATCAGCTCACCTGCCTTCCTGGCCATCAGCGACTCAACCGTCGCCGGCGTTCCGGTGGCGGTGCTCATCTTCCTGGTTATCGCGGTAGCTGCGTGGGTGTTCCTGGAGCGGACCTACATCGGTCGGGAACTCTACGCCGTCGGAGGGAATCCCGAAGCCGCGCGACTGGCTGGGATCCCGGTCAACCGCAGGCTCGTGCTCGCCTACATGGCGAGCGGTGCCTGCGCGGCCGTGGTCGGCATCATCGAGGCGTCCCGACTGACCTCGGGGACTGCTGACAGTGTCAGCGGCTGGGAGCTTATTGCGATCGCCGCCGCGGTGATCGGAGGCGTCAGCCTGAGGGGCGGCCAGGGAAAGCTGATTGGTGTAGTGGCCGGTGCGGCGTTGCTGGTTGTACTTCGTGACGGGCTGGTGGCCATCAACGTCAATGCCTACTACCAGTCGATGGTCGTCGGCCTTGTGTTACTTGCCGCGATTGTGGTCGATCGACTGAGAGTCCGACGTCTGGAGCACGCCAGTAGAAGACTTGTGCGTCCCGATCGCGCCGAGTAATCGGCGCCGGTCGGCAATCGCGGTCTTTCGCGTACCGTTCGGAACGCGCGGCACGAGAGAACTATTCCTACCGGTGGCTGTTTCACTCGAAGCTCCGTTTTCGTTTTCCGACTCTTCAATCCTCGGTGACCAGGGATGGCGATGTTGAATGCGGGAGCGCTGACGGATCGGGAGTCAATCAGTACCCCGACGAGAGGCTGAGATGAGCATCAGAGAAAAGCTCCTTCTGCTTATTGGGACACTGGCAGTGACATTCGGTGTTGCCGCGGCGATCTACCTGGTATTCAGTTTCCGGGCGACTGAGATACTGAGGGAACAGGGTACGCTCTCCGATCTTCAATCCGCGCTCAATGAGGAGGGTTTTCAGGCGAACCGGCTCACCACCACTGAATTCGCCCCGCAGCTGGTTCAGTTTCAGAATGCGGTACGTGACAGGCGCACAGCCTTCAGCGCCATAAACTCGCTCAGGGTGCTTCCGACCATAAACGAATCAGTGCGATCGGCGCTTACGGCAATCGAGCAGAACGAGGGCATTTTTGTGGAGAGCGCCGAAGTATCGCTGACCAACTCACTCTCCGCGCTCTCGACTGCGGTTCAGAATCAGGGACTCAGCACATCTTCGTTCGAACTTTCCGATCCGAAATATGCAAGCGGTCCTCTGGGAACTCCGGTATCGAACGTAATGAATGGCATAGATCAGCTTTCCGGTACCATTTCGGTGACTATCACCACAATCGGCAAACAGTATCTGAGCATATCGAACGCCACCGAGAAGGCAACGCGGGAAAGCACCGGTATCGCCCTGGCAGTCACCGTCGTCGTGCTTCTCCTGTCGATCGGACTCGCGCTCCGGGTCGCGGCAGGAATTGCCCGGTCGGTGCGCAGCATCGAGGGAGCGGTCACCAACGTTTCGAATGGCGACCTGACTCAGCTCATCAGCGTGCGGACCCGTGACGAGATAGGGCGACTCTCTTCCCAGCTGAACGATTTCGTGGCAACACTCAGACAATCACTGACAACCGCGCAGGAAGTCTCCTCCGAAAATCTGCACATGAAAGAACAGCTTATCGCTGTGACGGCGCAGGCATCGACATCCACTAACGAGATCGATGCGAATACCGAGTCCATTCGCGTCGGAATGGTAAAGCTTGACCAGAATATGAATACAGCATCGGGGGTAATTCAGCAGATAACTGAGAGCATTTCGTCGCTCGACGGGGAAGTGCAGGAACAGGTAGCCATGGTGGAAGAATCGACCGCATCGGTCACTCAGATGATCACATCCATCGAGAGCATCACGAAGATCACCGAGCGACGGAGAGAGAGCGCCGACACGCTGCTTGAGACGGTGGCCGACGGCGGGAGGAAGGTCGTGGCAACACTGGACCTGGTCAGACAAATCAACGACCGGATCGGTGATATTCAGGAAATTACGAGCATTATAGGAGGCATTTCGTCGCAGACCAACCTTCTTGCCATGAACGCGGCAATTGAAGCTGCACACGCAGGTGAATCGGGGCGGGGTTTCGCGGTCGTTGCAGACAAATTTCTCAGATTCTCTCCGCCATCGTGGATACCATAAGTCGGTCCAGCAGCTCGGGCACCCAGATGGCACAATCGTTCGACGCGGTCGATCGAGAGGTCAAGCAACTCCACTCTTCGCTTTCGGAGATATACGCATCCATGAGCGAACTGCGCTCAGGCAGTGACCAGATCCTGCAGGCAATGACATCGCTCAGAGACATTTCCGGCCGCGTCGGCACCGGTTCGGACTCCATAAATGAGAGCACCGTCAGCTTGCGGTCGCGCATGAATAGCACGACGTCCATTGCGTCAGAGGTCAATCAGGGGATGACCGAAATATCCGCGGGCATTAAGGAAATTACTGATGTAGTTTCTAACGTCATGGAAAACGCGGAACGCCTCGGCGAACTCGGCGAAGCGCTCAATAAGGAACTCACGAAGTTCATAACCGCATGAGCGGACACGCGATTAAGTCCCTCGGGCACGCGTTTGAACGGGGATGTCAGTTTCGCATGCAGCATCGTTTGGTTTCTGATATGTGTGCTTCCGCACAGACCGTATCGTCGAGTTTCCCTATTCGTACGCATGGGAGCGTCATATCCGGAAACGGACCTGACACACTCGGTCAAAGGAGGATCTCGATGAACCAACTAAGCGAAAAGACTCTGGCACCCGAACCGCTGCGAAAGATGAACGCGTACTGGCGTGCGGCGAACTGGGCTATTCCCTCAGCCACGCTATTGGAGCAGTGATTGACAATCCGGAATTGCTCGTTGCCTGTGTGATCGGAGACGGTGAGGCGGAGTAGTGCTTCCCATCCTTCACCTCAAGCAGCTTGAGAGCTGGATGAGAAGCTACAAGCCGGAAGAGCTGTTCGACAGGGATGGTCGGCTCCCGCGGGAACTGGCCGAGCTCGCACCTACCGGTGACCGGCGAATGGGTGCGAATCCGCACTCCAACGGTGGCCTGCTTCTGCACGACCTGATTATGCCTGAGTTTCGGAGTTTCGCGGTGAAAGTGCCGTCACCTGGATCAGTTCAGGCAGCCGACATGCATGTGCTGGGAGGGTTCCTGCGCGATGTGACCAGGTTCAATCAGGAGCAACGAAACTTACGGATCTTTGGTCCCGACGAGACGCTTTCGAATCGCTTGAACTCAGCTTTTGAAGTCACGGACCGACAGTGGGAGGCTCGGACAAAGGAGAACGATGAGTTCCTTGCAACGTTCAATCAGCACGCAAAATGGTTGAAGGTCACCGCGGGACTGCCGTGGAGGCGCGAGATTGCGTCGCTCAACTATCTGCTCGCTAGTCGAGCACTGCACGCAGGGCATCGGCGTCTGGCAGTGTGCAAGCAGTGACAAGGATTTTGATGCGCTTTTCACGAAAGACAAACCGATCATCTTCGCGTTCCATGGCTATCCGTCGCTTGTTCATCGATTGACCTACAGTCGTACCAATCGCGAAACATGCATGTTCGCGGCTATAAGGACGAGGGCACAATCACCACGACCTTCGAAAAGTACATTAACCAGCACGGTGAGGACATGCCTGAAATCCGGAACTGGAAGTGGGATGCCATGAAGTGAACGGACGCTCGGCTACCGTATCCACATAACTGCGATAAACTCTGTCGTTTGGAGTTGACGACTACTGCATTGTTGGTTAAATTACCAATAAGCCACTATTAGCCGCAGAGGTATCTGTACATGGTCACTGTTCTTACTATCGATGGGGGAGGAATACGCGGGCTCCTTCCCGCAATTGTTCTCCGGGAGATTCGCCGCCGTCTGGCCAACCTGCAAGAGCACAGACCATTTTTCCGCCTCTTTGACCTGATTGCAGGAACATCAACTGGCGCACTTATCGCGCTTGCGCTGTCGCTTCCCAATGAAAGCGGTGCCGAGCGTTTTGCGGTCACCGATTTGGTGGAACTGTACGAACGTCGAGGCACGGAGATCTTTCCCCCGTCGTTTCGATCCGCCCTCCATACGGCAGTACAGGCCTTTCGCCACAAGTATTCGGCGGAACCGTTTGAACGACTTCTTCTGGATGTTTTTGGAGAGGAATCGCTTCAAAGCGCAGCAACGAACCTCCTGATCACCAGTTTTGATACCGAGGCAATGCAGCCGCACTGCATGAAGAGACACCTCAACCGACGTGACTGGGTCGACGATGCTGACTACTATATGAGAGACGTCGCGCGAGCATCGGCTGCCGCGCCTACATACTTTCCGCCTGCACACATCGGGCCGATCGGAGATGCGGAGAAGAAATTCTCCCTGATCGACGGTGCGATGTTCGCGAATAACCCATCCGGTCTTGCCTACGTCGAGTCAACGAAGATCTATCCGGAGGAGTCGGAGTTTCTCATACTTTCGCTCGGTACCGGAGACCCTCAGCAGGGATATCGATACGAGGAGGTCCACTCCTGGGGCTATCTGGAATGGGTGAACCCGATGAAGGGATTTCCTATCGGGGCAATCATGTCCGCCGGACAGAGTGAGGCGGTGAGCCATCAGCTCGGCCGCATGAGCGGCGTGCGCTATGTACGACTGAATGTACCGTTGAACGGATGTGCGATGGCAATGGACGATGCAAGCGCAAGGAACCTCTCCTGCCTCGCTTCACTTGCCGACCGCATGATCGAACAGTACGATGAATCGATCGATGAAATATGCAGGTTGCTCGCGGGAAGAAGCGCCCCGGAGGTTCCCGCCGGAGAATGAGCTCCGGAGTGCCATTACTTCACTCGATTGCACATCGCCGTTTCCGGTATAATCTTACCTGCGCTGTTATCCTCGCTATGATACTATCGGGGAGTCAGGCTGGCAGGAAAAACGAGGATAATCGGAGGCGATGATGAAGGCACTCACGCTCAGAGAGTATGGTAAGTTCGAATACGGCGATGCACCGGATCCGGTAATTGCAGATGATGAGGTTCTTATCGAGGTTCAGGCCTGCGGAATCTGCGGAAGCGATATTCATGGCATGGATGGTTCTACCGGAAGACGGCTTCCTCCGATTATCATGGGACACGAGGCATCCGGAACCATCGTCAAAATCGGTAAGCGCGTCGAAGGATGGAAGATAGAGGATCGGGTAACTTTCGATTCCACCGTCTGGTGCGGCGAATGCTGGCATTGCAGACGTGGTGAAATAAACATGTGTGAGCGGAGGAAAGTTCTCGGCGTATCTACCCCGGAGTACCGTTGCCATGGCGCATTCGCGGAGCTGGTGGCGGTTCCCGCCAGAATTCTGTATGCGATTCCGGATGCAGTCTCATTCGTTGAGGCGGCGATGACCGAACCGCTTTCGGTGGCATTTCATGGAGTACGGCTCGCGCGTCCAGAGGTCACCGAATCCGCGGTTGTTGTCGGTGCCGGGATGATCGGCCTCCTCATTATTCAGGTGCTGCGGGCCGCTGGATGCGGCACTATCATCGCAGCGGACATAGATCCAGCGAAGCTCGCACTTGCAAAGAAGCTCGGCGCAGATCACGGGATCGATTCCCGCGCAGAGGACTTCGCCGACCAGGTGCAGGCGCTGACCGGGGGCCGCGGGGCGGACCTTGCACTGGAGGCTGTCGGCATTACGGCGGCCATCGGTGCGGCGATCAGCGCGGTCCGCAGAGGCGGGCGCGTGGTGCTCGTGGGAAACGTGTCGCCCAGGATTGAGCTCCCGCTCCAGTCAGTTGTTTCGCGGCAGATTACGCTCGTTGGATCAAACGCATCGCAGGGAGAATATCCTGCCTGCATGGAGCTGATCGCCCGGAAGAAGATCAACCTCGAAGCGTTCATGAGCGCGCGCGCCCCGCTTTCCGAAGGCGCAGCGTGGTTCGAACGGCTCTACCGGCAGGAGCCGGGCCTCATGAAGGTGATACTCGAGCCGTAGTCCCGGGCAGCCGGACACGGACTATCGCAACCGTTCATGAATAGATTTAACAGCAAATGTTGACTTTTCTTATTTAGCTACCATTTTAGCGATATTTGTGTTAAACTATAGGTAATGGGTGTTGCAGGCGTATCGCCCTGGCTCGTGCTAAATCCCGCTGTGTCGTCCGGTGTTGCCCTTTTCAGACAGGTTATCGCCACCCACCGCCTTCTCCGTGACACAGATCCACGCGCCAACGTGCCGGGTAGACCGTATATTACTGCCCGGCAGTCGGAGGATCGCAAGTGAATAGCAATCAAACAAAGCGGCAAACTCGCAAGGTGGCGAATATTCGCAGCCTGCAAAAGATTCCCACCGGCATTGCCGGACTGGACGAACTCACCGGAGGTGGATTGCCGAAAGGACGATCGACACTGCTGTGCGGTGGCGCTGGCAGCGGCAAGACACTTCTCGCTATGGAGTTCCTTGTTCACGGAATGAAGGAATTCGGAGAGCCGGGGGTGTTCGTTACGTTCGAAGAACAGATTGCGGAGCTAACGGAGAACTTCGCGTCTCTGGGCCATGATCTGGATACGCTGATGCAACAGGGAAAGCTTGCAATTGATTTCGTCGATGTTTCGCGAAGCGGACTGGCCGAGTCGGGGCCCTACGATCTGGACGGGCTTTTAATCCGCCTCGACTCAGCTATCGACAGCGTGGGGGCCAAACGTCTGGTTCTCGACAGCATCGGGCAGCTTTTTTCCGTATTGACGAATACCGCCATCGTTCGGGCAGAACTGCGCCGTCTATTTCTCTGGCTGAAGACAAAGGGCGTGACTGCCATCGTAACCGCCGAGCAGGGCGACGGCGCGTTAACCCGTGACGGATTGGAAGAGTATGTTGCCGACTGTGTGATCCTGCTCGATCACCGGGTGACCTCACAGACATCTACCCGCCGGATACGCGTGGTGAAATATCGCGGCTCCAGCCACAGCAGCAATGAGTTTCCCTTCATCATTGACACGCGTGGCATTTCCATCCTTCCCATCACGTCGATGGGTTTGAAGTACGAAGCGAGCACCGAACGTGTCTCAACCGGCATTGACCGCCTGGACGTTATGCTGGGGGGAAAGGGTTACTTTCGCGGCGCCAGCGTACTGGTGTCGGGAAAAGCTGGAACCGGGAAGACGAGTCTTGCGGCGCACCTCGCACAATCGTCGGTTGCGCGAGGTGAACGATGCTTATGGCTTGCCGATGAAGAATCGCCGGGCCAGATTATTCGCAACATGCGCTCGATTGGCGTTGACCTGATGCCCGCAGTAAAGCGCGGATTGCTCTACCTGATTGCCGCACCACCTACGACATTCGGACTTGAGATGCACCTGCTGACAACGCACAATCTGGTGAGGGAGCTCAATCCGCGGACAGTCATCATGGATTCGATCAGCAACTTCAACTCGGTCGGCAATGACATCGAGATCAAAGGGATGCTGATGCGGATGGTCGACCTGTTCAAGATGCGGCAGATAACTTCCATGTTCACTGGCCTGATTCCTGTCGACGATTTTGTGGAGGCCAACAGCACCAAAATGTCGTCGCTGATGGACACCTGGCTCCTGCTGCGAGAGATCGAGAGCGGCGCCGAGCGAAATCGCGTGCTGCACGTGCTGAAATCCCGAGGTATGGCCCATTCCAACCAGATCCGAGAGTTCCTGATTACCGATCACGGGGTTGAGCTTCGGGATGTATATCTGGGGCCATCCGGCTTGCTCCTCACCGGCAGCGCATTGCTCGTCGAACAGGCGCGTGAGACGGCTCTCTCTGTCGCAGGAAAACAGGAAGCGGGAACGAAGAAGCGCGAGCTCGAATACAAGCGGCAGGCGATCGAGGCCCAGATAACCGCCTTGCGGGCGGAATTCGAGATTGAACGATTGAAAGCGCTGAAGATTGACGCGCAGGAGAGAGAGCGGGACACGGTGCTTACCGGTGATCGTGTCCAACTGGCCAGACAGCGGCAAGCCGACGCGGCAAAGCGAAAACCCGATGATCAGTCGGGATCGGGAGGCCGCAAGTGATTACGGAACCAAAGCGCCGCGCTAACAAAGCTTCGGCGTCAGTGCCCCGGGAGCGCTGGCTACTGAGACTCTATGTGGCCGGGCAGACACCCAAGTCATCCGCCGCATTCGATAACCTCAAGCGCGTTTGCGAAGAGAATCTGAAGGGACGTTATACGATCGAAGTAATCGACCTGCTCAAGAGTCCGCGACTTGCGAAAGACGATCAGATCCTTGCCGTCCCCACGGTCGTCCGGA
>DATKUC010000054.1:0-17266 GCA_035530835.1 Spirochaetia bacterium | reverse complement strand
CCGTAACTTTTACAGCTCCGGGTGAAAAGAAAAATAGCCAAATCCGACTTCTTATGTTAGATTTTTGCTATATAGTCGAAACACCGGAGGAATCATGCACAAACATGTTCATGTGATGACCGAAAATCCTCTCAACGCTGAAACAACGATTGAGTCACTCAGGCCCTGGGCAACTGCGAACAGCGAGTTCTTCTGCAGGAATCAGAGTCAGGTACTCACCGAGCCGATTCCGATATCCAGCTGGAGGCTCGAAATAAGCGGTGAAGTGGCGAAGACCCTCTCGCTGAGCTACGAGGAGATACTTCGTATGCCGAAGGTCACGGTCGCGAACGCCATCGAATGCTCGGGAAACGGACGGGCGCTGCTCAGGAAGGCGGCACGCGGAAACCCCTGGACTACCGGCGGGGTGGGAAACGCGGTATGGGGCGGTGTATGGCTCAAAGACATACTGATGGCTGCGGGCCTCACTGAAAAAGCGTTTCACGTCGCCTTCCACGGCATACCCGATCCGACCGGCCGCACCAAGGCAGGTTTCATCAGAAGCATTCCGATGGAGAAAGCTCTGTCGTCGACACTCCTCGCGTACGAAATGAATGGTGAAACGCTTCCTCCCGAGCATGGCTATCCGTTGCGGTCGATTCCGCTCGGGTGGACGGGCGCAAACTGCGTGAAATGGCTCGAACGAATAGCTGTCATCGAAGAGCCGCATCACGGACACTTCATGGATTCAGTATATCGAATCTATCAGGAAGGCCAGCAGTCCACAGACGGTGCTCCGGTCACCGCCATACCGTTGAAGAGCTTCATAACCAGCCCATCCAGCGGTGACCGGGTTGCCGGCGATTCTATTATCCTTACCGGCGTAGCCTACGGTGGAGAGACGGATGTCGATTCGGTCGCCGTCAGCGTGGATGGTGGAGCAAGCTGGCAGAGCGCCGAGTTCGTCGGACCGCGCGAACGGTGGGCGTGGAAGCAGTGGCGATACACGTGGCGTCCATCGCACGCGGGCGAGTTCACGCTGATGTCCCGGGCGACCGGTACCGATGGTACCGTGCAGCCGATGCGCGCAGCGTGGAACGTACTCGGCTACGGGAACAATGGAGTGGAGGAGCACGCTACAGTTATCCGGGTGAATGAAAAATAGTAGCAGCGCTTGCCCGCCCGCCGGCTTTTTCCTATCATGCAGGACAGGAGTAGAACAATGAAGAGAACGTTGGGACGGTCCGGGATAGAGGTGAGCGCGCTCGGAATGGGATGCTGGGCGATCGGGGGACCTTTCTGGTCCGGTGAGACACCGCTCGGCTGGGGCATGGTCGACGATGAGGAGTCGGTACGCGCGATACATGCAGCACTGGAACTGGGCGTTACCCTTTTTGACACCGCGAACGTCTACGGCGCCGGCCATAGCGAGAAGGTTCTTGGGCGGGCACTTGCCGGACGTCGGGAAAAGGTTGTCATTGCGACCAAATTCAGCAACGTATTCGACGAAAACAGCCGGCAGGTCACCGGACAGGACGCGAGTCCGGCAGGAATCCGATCCGCCTGCGAAGCATCGTTGCGCCGCCTCGGAACCGATTTCATAGACCTGTATCAGTTTCACGATAATGGTTTTCCGGCGGACGAAGCGGATCCGGTACGGGAGACGCTTGAGGAGCTGGTAAAAGAGGGAAAGATTCGCGCCTACGGATGGAGCACCGATTTTGCCGACCGTGCAGAGGCATTTGCAAGAGGTCCGAAGTGCAGCTCTGTCCAGCTTCAGCTGAATGTGCTCGACGATAACCCTGCGGTGATTGCAGTGTGCGAAAAGCACAATCTTGCGGCGCTCAACCGCGGACCGCTCGCGATGGGGCTTCTGACCAACAAGTACACGTCCGAGACAAAGCCTTCCACCGATGACGTGAGAGGAGCGAAGAGTCCGGAATGGATGAAGTACTTCCAGGGTGGAAAGCCAAGCGCGGAGTGGCTCTCGAAGCGCGATGCGGTAAAGGACATTCTGACGTCGAAGGGGCGGTCTGTCTCTCAGGGAGCACTTGCCTGGCTCTGGGCACGCAGCGGGAAGACACTTCCAATTCCGGGTTTCCGGACGGTCGCACAGGTGAAGGAGAATGCCGCGGCGATGGAGTTTGGTCAGCTCTCAGGTGATCAGATGGCGGAGATCGCCCGGATACTCGAGCGTTAAGCTCCCCGGTGCAACGGCAATTATCATGATTCGAAAAGCGACAGAGTCAGACCTTGACCAGATCATGGAGCTCGTCCACTCCTGTGTGCGTGGCATGCAGGAGGAGGGGAACGACCAGTGGAGCGACGAGTACCCCGGCAGGACGGATTTCCTCGCCGACATCGACCGGGGAGAGCTCTACATCGACGTGCAGGATCGGGAAGTTCGTGGTGTCATCAGCATCAATGGCGTCGAACCTGACGGTTACGACCGGGTAACCTGGTCGCGGAACGGCGAAGCGACGGTGCTGCACCGGCTTGCGGTGAATCCGAGGTTCCAGGGGCACGGGGTCGCCCGTGGCCTGCTGGGCTATGCCGAAGATGTCGCCCGTTCCAACGGCACTTCCTATATCCGGTCGGATACCTATTCGCGAAATCTGCGCATGAACGCGCTGTTCGCAAAGGCGGGCTACAGCCGCGTGGGGAGCGTGCACTTCGAACGGCGGACCGCCCCGTTCTACTGCTACGACAAGCGGGTGTAAAAGCTGCGCGAGCTCACGGCTGTGCAGTGTCGCTGGCGCGGACTGCAAAGAAGCCGCGCTGGCGCACCGCCTCGTACAGACTGACCGATGCGGCTGCTGCGACATTCAGCGAGGTTGCAGAGCCTGCCATAGGTATGGTACAGAGGCTGTCCGCCATCGCCGTGTAACTGCGTGAAAGGCCGTCAGTCTCGTTGCCGACCAGCAGAATGGTCGGTCGGCGGAAATCAACCCGATCAATCGGGAGCTCGGCGTGAGCGCTCGTGCCAATCAGCTGCAGATCCGGGCGCGAGGCGCGAACCTCAACTGCCCACGCCTCCACCTCACGAGGTGAGTCCAGCTGAAGCACCGGCAGAGTGAACAGCGAACCCACGGATGCGCGAATGCACTGCGGATCATAGATATCCGCTGCATGGCCGGTGACGATGAGGGCGTCAGCCCGAAACGCGTCGCAGGTGCGGACGAGCGAGCCGAGATTGCCCGGGCTCACGGGACGGTCGAACACGACCGCAAGAAGCCGATCGTGAATCCCTATCGACTTGATATCACTCGGCTTAATCCGTGCGACTGCAACAAGCTCGCTGCTCTCTTCACGGTCCGAGAGCTTGTCCATCATCGCCTGCGGCATCTCATAGATCACCTCCGCACTGGAGGCCGCAAGAACATCCTGCGCCCACGAGGAGAGTTGCCGTTCCCGCGAACATGCGAATGCGCGAATATCCCAGCCGAACGCGAGAAGCCGCTCGACAGCACGAACGCCTTCAACGAAGAACTCTCCGTAACGGTGACGCTTCTCGCGGTTGCGCTTGATCGTATCGAGTCTCTGGAAATCGTTGTTCTCACTGTACAGCCTGACTGTGCGCATCTCCACCTCCGACTCTCTGCGGGCTCAAGTAGGTCGCGGCCCCATCATAGGGTCTCCCTTGACAACCTTCAACCACGCGCCCGATAGTGACCGGGAGGCAAAACATGGATATGAAACTGAAAGGGAAGGTCGCCGTAATAACCGGCGGCAGCGTGGGCATTGGACTTGCGGTTGCGGAGGCCCTCGCTGCGGAGGGAGTGCACCTTGCGCTGTGCGGTCGCGATGGCGAGCGGGCAGGTCGTGAGGCGCAGCGCATCGCGAAACAGCACGGCGTGCGCGCGACAGGATCGGCAGTCGATGTGTCGAAACCCGGGGAGATCGAGCGGTTCGCGAAGGAGGTTGATGCGGAATACGGATTTGCCGACATCATCATCAATAACGCCGGGACCGGAAGCTCGGAGACGATCATGGAAGCGACCGACGAGCGGTGGCAGTACTACTGGGACCTTCACGTGATGGCAGCTATCAGGATGTCGCGACAGTTCGTGCCGCTTCTCAAGCGGCGAAACGGCGGTGTCATTCTCAACACAGCATCGATCTGCGCCCGTCAGCCGCTCGGTTACGAGCCGATCTACAACACCACGAAGGCCGCACTCGTTATGTTCGGCAAGTGTCTGTCGAACGAAATGATTCCGTTCAACATCCGCGTCAACACGATCAGTCCCGGCCTCATCCTGACTCCGGACTGGAGAAAGACTGCGGGCATTCTGACCGAGGGCACCGACCGGACACCCGATCAGTACCTCGACCAGATCGCAAAGGACAATGCACCGATCGGGCGGTTCGGTACGCCTGAAGAGCTCGCGAACTTCTACGTGTTTCTCTGTTCGGAGCGGGCAAGCTACAGCGTCGGCTCGAACTATTTCGTGGATGGAGGCTGGCTCAAGTCGGCCGATTGATTCTGCATGAACGCATCTGCAGCGGCCGGGGCCAACTTGTTCCACAGGATTGTGCATGGTAGATTTCGTTTCATGAAGAAGGAAGAACTGCTCGACATTGCACGGGACTGTCTGCTCTACGTGACTGATCGCGATCCTCTGGTGATGCATCGGGGTGCCGGAATGTATCTGTGGGATACGACCGGCAAACGCTACCTCGATTTCCTCGGCGGCTGGGCGGTGAACTCTCTCGGTCACTCGCCGGAACTCATCAGGCGGGTACTTGCCGAGCAGGCCGCTACCCTGGTGAACGCGAGTCCGAGTTTCCTCAATGAGCCGATGCTCAGATTCGCAAAGCTTCTGACCGGAATGACCTGCATGGACCGCGTCTTCTTCTGCTCGACCGGCGCTGAGGCGAACGAGTCGGCAATCAAGCTTGCGCGCAAGTACGGCGCGGTCAGTCGCGGCGGCGCGTACGAAATCATCACAACCGACCATGGCTTCCACGGTCGCACTCTTGCGACAATGGCTGCAAGCGGAAAGGCGGCATGGGCGCAGCTGTTCGAGCCGAAGGTTCCCGGTTTCATCAAGGTTCCATTCAACGATATTTCGGCAATTCGTTCCGCACTCACCGGCAAGACGTGTGCGGCGATGATAGAGCCAACTCAGGGTGAAGGGGGAGTTCATCCGGCAGGCCGGAACTATCTCTCGGACCTCAGATCGTTGTGCGCCGACGAAGGCATTCTCCTCATTCTCGATGAAGTACAGACCGGTCTGGGACGCACGGGAACGATGTTTGCGTACGAGCAGTACGATATCGAGCCTGATATTCTTACGCTCGGAAAAGGGCTGGGCGGTGGTTTTCCGGTTGCGGCAATGCTTGCGAAGGAGCGGCTGAATATCTTCCGGAAGGGCGAGCAGGGCGGGACCTACACGGGCCAACCGCTCGCGATGGCGGTTGGAGAAGCCGTCGTGTCCGCCATTCGGGATCGTGGGCTCGCCGACAACGCCCGCAACATGGGCGAGCTCATATTGCGGGAGCTGCGCACGCTTTCCGCCGACTTTCCGCTGCGGGACATCCGCGGCCGAGGGCTCCTGCTCGCGTTCGATCTCGACCGACCGGTCGCGGAGGCCCTTCGTGTTGCAGCTCTTGCACGCGGCCTGATCATCAACGCTCCCGGCCCCGAGACAATCCGGCTTGTGCCTGCGCTCATCGTGGAAGAAGCGCACGTTCAGGAGATGATCGGGTTGCTTCGTGCGGCGCTTGCGGAACTCTACCCGCAGACCTGAACAAGAAATCGTACAGTCGTGAACAATTCCGGCAGCACGACAATCGACGACTCGGTTTTCGAATGGCTCAGGAGTGCCCTGGGAAGCGGCGTGAAAGCCGCCTCGGTCGAAGTGGCACCCGGAGCGACATCGAGCTCGGTCTACTTTGTCGAAGCGGAACGCGCGGACCGATATGTGCTGCGGTTGCTGACCGACAGTGCGTGGCTGGCCGATGAGCCTGACCTTGCAGAACATGAGGCGGCGGTGCTTGTGCATGCGCGGCGTGCGGGACTACCGGCGCCGGAACTTGTCGCCTGGGACAGCGGCAGTTCGCTCCACCCGCCCGCGGTATTGATGACCAGGCTACCCGGACACGTGGAGCTCCGTCCGACTGACCTTCGCCTCTTTGCGGCCCGGCTCGCGCGCGAACTTGTGCAGGTGCACGCATGTTCACTGCCGGAGTTCTCCTGGCGGTATCAGAGCTGGACTCATCGTGATACCCTCGTGCCGCCCGTCTGGTCGTCTGATCAATCGCTTTGGTCGCGGGCAATCGATCACGTGGCCGGCGATCCGCCGGGAGAACCATCGGTCTTTCTGCACCGGGACTATCATCCGGTGAACGTGCTGTGGCAGGAGTCGCAGCTGACAGGCATTGTGGACTGGGTGAACGGCTGCATCGGTCCTGCAGGGGTTGATCTGGCGCATTGCCGGCTGAATCTCCTCTTCATGTACGGCGTCGAAGCGGCCGAACTGTTCCTCACCGCCTACCGGGAGTGCGTTCCGGCTTATCGCCACGATCCCTACTGGGATATCGACGCGTTGCTCGGATCACTTCCGAATCCTGAATACTACCGCCCCTGGCGCGAGTTCGGACTGCCGCCTGTCGATCAGAAGATGCTCCGTGAGCGTTCGGACGACTACCTGCGGCTGCTCAACCGCAGATTCTGAACCCTGTGACCGGAAGCGGTCGTTGTGGTACACTTTCGGAAAAAGGGGAATGATGACCTACCGCACGATTACGGCCGCTCGCGAAGCGACCTCCTATTTCCAGCAGCTGCGCGAACGTGGCGTCGAAACCATCGCCCTCGATCTTGAAGGCGAATACAATCTTCATCAGTACGGGGAAAAACTCTGCCTCATCCAGATCTATGACGGTACTGATCTTGTGGCAGTGGATCCGTTCGGGCTGAACGCCGAGCAGATAAAGCTGCTCATGGAAAATGATTCGATCCTGAAGGTGATGTATGATTCGCTGAGTGATCAGGCTCTGCTTCAGAAGTGCTACGGATCGCGCATTTCATCGATCTTCGACTTGAGGCCGGCATCGGATCTGCTGCAGTTTGAGCGGCAGGACCTCGGCTCAGTTCTGGAGCAGACAATTGGCGTCCGTATCGAAAAGAAGAAGAAGTTCCAGCGCTACAACTGGACGCGGCGTCCGATCGAGCAGGAGGCTGTCGAGTACGCACTGTCGGACGTCCTTCACCTGCCCGCATTGAAAGACAAACTGATCTCGATGCTCTCCGAGCGACGGCTTCTCGACACATTCTGGCTCCGCAATTTGAAGGTGCAGAACCGTGATTTCACCACCGATCGAAGACCGCGTTTGTTCAAGACCGGAGAGTTCCTGCGGCTGTCGAAGGAGCAGAAGGGACTCTTCGAGCGGGTGTACGACGTTCGTGACAAGCATGCGCGCGCGCTCAATCTGCCGCCCGACATGGTTGTCACCAAGGATCAGATGTTCAAATTCGCATCCGGACAGGTCAAGGCGGAGAGCGTTGCGACCAGCCCGCGGGTCCCTGCAACGATCCGGGAGCGGCTCATCACCGAACTCAGGGCACTCCTGTAGGTTTTTGGCGTCCGGGCTTTCCTGCGAACCTCCCCGGCAGTAACTTGGTTCGGGGTAACTCGCACTATGAATGAACAACAGTCGCGGATGGGAGCGCACGACAAGGCGCTCAGAATGAACCTGGATCGCAGCGTGCACGGAACGTTCGCGGAGATCGGCGCGGGCCAGGAGGTCGCGCGCTGGTTCTTCCACGTTGGTGGAGCTTCCGGCACCGTCGCGAAGACCATGTCCGCCTACGATATGGCGGTCAGCGATGCAATCTATGGCACCTCCGACCGATATGTCAGCAGACAGCGGCTCGAATCGATGCTGGACCACGAATACTCGCTGTTGCTCGAGCGACTCGACGAAAAACGAGGCGACACTACTCGATTCTTCGCGTATGCAAACACCGTTGCCGCCCGCAGCTATTCCCGTCACGAGGAGGGCCACGGGTGGATGGGCATCCGGTTCCAGGCCGAGCCACGGGCTCCCTATTCGGAAATCATCATCCACGTGAAGATGTTCGACACGGTAAACACGCACGAGCAGGAGTCACTTGGACTCATCGGTGTGAATCTTATTTATGCGGCGAACTACCTTCGTGAAAACCCGCTTGAACTGATCGGCTCGTTGATGGATGGACTGTCCCGGGACCGGATGGAAGTGGACATGATCAAGTTCGATGGTCCCGCATTCGAAGGCGTCGACAACCGCGTCATGAGCCTGGAACTTGTTCACCGGGGTTTGACCGATCTGGTGATGTACCAGGCCGATGGTGAGGCGGCGCAACCCGGTGAGGTGCTGTACAAGCGCAAGTTGCTGGTCCTGAGGGGGAGTTTCAGGCCGCCCACGAACGCGATCAAGGACATGCTGGAGAGCGCAACGGCTCAGTTCAGCGAAGGCGCGATGGATGAAGACCAGAAGCCGATCGTGCTTCTGGAGATGACGCTGAACAACCTTCTCGGGGATCGGGGGATCGATCTTTCGGATTTTATGAGCCGCGCCGAAATTCTGCAGACCATGGGTTCATCGGTGCTGATCACCAATCGTACCTACTTCCACGACGTGGTGGCCTCCCTTGCCCACTACACCACCAACGATATCGGGCTCGTACTCGGAATTCCCGCGCTTCTCGAGCTGTTCAACGAAAAATACTACACTGAGCTGTCAGGCGGCATTCTCGAGTCATTCGGTGCACTCTTCAAGGCGCGGGTGCGGCTGTTTATCTATCCGTCGAAGGATCCGCACACTGGTGAGATAATCACGCTGTCCACGGTGAAAGTCCCGGCGAACGTCCGGCAGCTTCTCGGCTATCTTGTCGAAAATGGCTTTGTCGTGGCGCTCAAGCAGTACGATCCTGATCACCTGGACATCTTTCCGCATGATGTGCTTGCGAAGATCATGGCGGGCGTATCCGACTGGGAGAAGCTCGTTCCTCCGGAGGTCGCGGCGATCATCCACGAGCGCGGATACTTCGGATACCGGTAAGGGCTGCTTCCGAACGCAAACAGGCCTCAGGTGCCCGGTTTAGCCGCGGTGCCCGTGCGCTGAACCGTTTTCGGCATGGTGCCGAAGACGTGGTCCCAGAACGGAAAGGTCACGCCGAAGCGCATGTTCGGGCAGGTTACGTGGTGCTGCATGTGCTGGTACCGGCACATCTGCACGAATGCGTTTCGCGCTTTGCTGTGGTGAAGCGTGTAATGCATCATGTCGTAGATGATGTAGCCGGCAAGAAAACCCGCAAATACCGGATAGAACCACTCCGGTGCGCCCATCAATCTCGCGATAACCAGATAGAACAAACCGAAGAAGAGGATCGACAGCGGAATACTCATTACCGGCGGCATCACCAGCCGGGTCTTGCAGAGCGGTTGCGCATGATGCACTCCGTGCACGAGAAAGAACGCTTTCTTCAACTTCTCGGTCTTTGGATGGTAGTGAAACAGGAAGCGGTGCAATACGTATTCGGTGAAGGTCCAGACGAACCATCCGGCAAAGAGCGCAACGACAATGTAGAACGGAATTCCGGGATGCCGTATCTGAATTACGCTCTCGACCAGAAAGAAGATGGTAACCGGTATCCAGATCGCCAGTACGGTTACCGGACTTATGTGTGAAAAGGATTCAAGAAAATCCGATTTAAACAGTCGAATCGGCTCGTCGCCGGGCCGTGCACGTCGCTCCATAACGCTCCCTCTTCAGGAGAGGATTGTCAGGTATTCGGATA
This sequence comes from Spirochaetia bacterium, assembly GCA_035530835.1. Classification (GTDB taxonomy): domain Bacteria; phylum Spirochaetota; class Spirochaetia; order DSM-27196; family DATKUC01; genus DATKUC01. Next base: position 7,503 of record DATKUC010000054.1, on the reverse strand, counting down.
GCGACAGTCAAGTACCTTGAGCGAAATCCGCTCAGGCCGTCAGTTGACGGCCTGAATGAGTGCGGAATGCAGGGACAGGTGAAACGCCTCGCTGGTGAAGGTCGCTCCGCTCACGAGCTGGACGTGTGAGCCCTGTGCCTGAATGGCTTCCTGCTTGAGTTGCGGAACTGCAACGCTGCTTATGTATGCGGATGTTCCATTGTCATTCGGGAAGGACAGGAACCTGATGCGTACGATGTTGCCGCCCTGAATGATCGCCTCTACCTGCACAATGCCGTAGTAGGCCGACTCCCGTCTGCCGATAAAGGTTCCGTCAGTGTAGCCGGCCGAAGATACCGGGATCTCGGGTACGGTTGCGGGCTGATTACCGGTCCAGGTGTAGAACGCGCTGGTCGTGTCTGCGGGTGGTGCTGCCCATGCGCCGAGTACCACGGCTGTTGCAAGAGCAAAGACGAGAAGCATGCGTTTGGTATAGATCATGTTAGCCTCCGGATGTGACTCTATCTCCGAAACATGAAGCCGACATGAAGTTCAAAAAAAAAGTGCCGAACCCTGCTGTTTCTATCAGTGACCGCTTTCCAGCGCCGAATCCTCCTCCGAATCGCTCCGCCCCGGAAACCAGGGAACAACCGGAGGCGTTCTTTTCTGATAGTCACGGTATGCGGGATACTTTGAACTCGAAATCTCTTCGGTGAACCGCGTCGATCCAATGAAAAGCGCGGTGAGGAGGATCGGACCGATGATGCTCGCGTTCAGAATGTGCATCGTCTGATACGCGCCGATCAGATAGACCGTCCACCAGATTGCAAGCTCCCCGAAGTAGTTCGGATGACGTGAGAGTCTGAACAGCCCGGATGTCAGAAAGCCGCGCTCAAGATCGGCGCGAATCTCGACGTCCTCGTCACCAATCCGATCGGCACCTGCCTTCTTCAGATTCTGGAAAGTCCACTGCTGCTGATCGGCAATCGATTCGAATGTGATGAAGAGCAGCATGAGCAGGCAGAGAATGATGTAGCCGGGAGTAAACGGCAGTCCGTGGTTCTGCGCCGTATAGATAACGTTGAACGGCAGCGTGAACAGCACGAACATTCCGATCTGCACGCACGCGATGAAGAGGAGATGGAACAGCTGCCACAGAATCGGATTTGCTATTCGGGTGTGCAGAATCAGCCAGCGGTAGTCCTGCTCTCTGCCGTATCCGCCCTTGCGCGCGAAGTTGTAGGTCAGGCGTGCCCCCCAAACGGTAACGACAATCGCCGCAACAGAAAGCCGCGCGTCCATTCCGCTCTTGATTGCATATACCCACACGAACAGCACCGGTGCGGTGCTCCAGAGCCGATCGACCCACGAATAGTCTTTCGTTGCGAGTCCGAACAGGAAGCTGCACGCAACCAGGTCCGCCGCAATGATCAGCACTATGTTGAGCGGATCAGTTGCTGCAAGAAATCCTCCGATATTGCCGGAGGACAGCGCTGCCATGAATCCGATAGTCGTCATGGCTGCCACGAGTACGAATAGCAGAAATCTGTTCATAGGAAATAGCGTATCTGAATCATACCGGAGATACAATTCCCCAAGTGCCCGTGCCGCAGTAACATACGATGAGTCCAAAAGGAGAAATCAACCTGATGCGTCCCGCTTCAACGTTGCCCGTTTTGCTCTCTGTTGAGAAGATCTGGGACAGCGCCGCGCACAACGCGTTCACTGACCTTGTACGATTTCACGGCAGTTTCTATTGCACGTTCAGGGAGGCGGCGGCGCATGTACGTCAGGCGGGCAGGCTGCGCGTGCTCAGGTCCCGAGACGGTCACGCGTGGCAGTCGGTTCTGCTTGCAACTGAACGGGGTATCGACCTGCGGGATCCGAAGCTTTCGGTCGCCGCGGACGGTCGGCTCATGTTGCTTGCCGGAGGTACCTCCTATCGGGATGGGGCGCCCACAGGCCGGATGCCCCGGGTACTCTTTTCGGTCGAAGGGGAGAGCTGGTCGAAGCCAGTGCGTGTGCTCGCCGAGGGCGACTGGCTGTGGCGGGTGACCTGGCACGCCGGACGTGCGTACGGCGTAACCTACCGTCTTGCGAGCGCCCGCACCTGGACGATCCATCTTGTGTCGTCGTCGGACGGCATACATTACCAGGAGATATGCAGGTTGCCGGTGCGGGGAAAGCCAAATGAGACAACTGTTCGTTTCACCGCCGATGGTACCATGATCGCGCTCGTCCGCAGGGAGTCGGGCGACGGTGCGGGCTGGATCGGCTCGAGCCGTCCGCCCTACCGTGAATGGAGCTTCACTTCAGCGGAGCTTCGCCTGGGCGGTCCGAACTTTATCGTTGCCGATGACGGCAGGATGTGGGCGGCAACGCGCACCGTTCACTCTGCCGGGCGCGGAAAGCTCGTTGCCCGCACGGTAGTGGGTGCGATGAGTCTGGCCGGACTTCTCCCCGAACTCGATCTTCCCAGCGGCGGCGATTGCAGCTATCCGGGCATGGTCATATTCCGCAGACTGCTCTGGTTGAGTTACTACTCGTCGCATGAAGGAAAGACGTCCATCTACATTGCGCGCGTGCGCCTGCCGCCTTCGGCCCCCGGCGCGAACGCACCATCACGCTGAATAGGTGGTGACTTCGCGTACGACCTCGTCGGTGATCTCATCAAGCCAGCCGAGTGTCTCGGCGGCACGCAGCACGGTGAAGCGGCTGCGCACCTCCTTGGCGTTCAGGATAGTCTCCCGCAGGTAGCGTGCGTCAACATCGATCTGCGCCGGAAGGAACGGCGCATCGAGGTCGCTCATGATCTGCGCGATCTGTTCGAAGGTCGGAACAACCGGCAGGAGTGTCTGGATCTCCTGCCAGTTTCGCGATATCACACCGAGCTGCTTTTCCTGCAGCTCCCAGCTCAGATATTCCGGCCGCGTGACCTCTTCGATGATACCTGTTGCGACCGGTCCAAGCCCCGAGTGAAGCGTCTTCTCCACGTCTGCGAGTGGGACCTTCTTCCTGCGAAGCGCCCCCAGATCAACCGACGCCGGGTCGCGCGCAAAGAACTTCTGCATGAAACTGGACATGACGGCAGTTGCCACCCCGACTTTCGTACCGTGAAAATGCTCGGGACGATGTTCGAGCGCCGCCTTCATTTCCCAGTAGTGCGAGAGGCTGTGCTCGGAACCTGATGCCGGTCGGGAATTGCCGATGAGCAGCATTCCGATTCCGGTCAGCACGAGACCTTCAGTGAGTGTTGCAACAGCCTGTGGAGATCGCGCTTTCAGACCATCGATATCCTCCACACATCGCCTTACCACCGAATCTATGAGATCCACGAAGAAGTCACAGTAGTATTCGCCGGTGACGATCTGGGACAACTTCCAGTCGATGCGCGATGTGAGCTTTCCCAGCGTATCGGCGAAACCGGAGGCGATCATCGCGGTCGGCGCGCGGCTCATTACATCGATGTCGGCAACGATTGCCTCGGCGTTGCGGCAGTTAAAAGTCCGCTTGTAGCCGTCCTGCGTCATCGGTGCTCCCGGAGATGCATAGCCGTCCATCGACGGTGCGGTCGGCACCGACACGAAGGGTATGCCGGTGCGCGTGGCAACAAAACGGGTGATGTCGGTCAGGCAGCCGGAGCCGACCACGAGCAGGAAATCAATTCTGCCGTCGATTTGGAGAAGAACCTTTCCAATTGCGTATTCATCCGGTTTCACCCATTCCCGCGTCTCGAACCTGCACAGCCTGACATGGAAGCCGGCACTCTTCAGGTGGTCGATTGCTGAGGCTCCGGCGGCTTCGTAGGTATTCAGGTCACAGATGACGAGCGCCGAACGACCGATGTCCAGGCGTGAGACAACTACCGGAAGCTCTTCAAGAGCACCGCTTCGAACAACGATAGCGTGAATGGGCAGCACATGGGCGCGACCGCATTCGCAGTGAAAATCCTCGTGTTCGAGGCGACCGTTTACAAATCGATACTTCTGCATCGTCCCTCCTGGAGCAAAGTAAATCTAGTTCAATTGACTGAAAATGTAGATGAGCGCCGGAGCAAAGCTTCCATCCTCATTCAGCCGTGTCGTCCATACCTGTCCGGCAGTCGTCGCCTGAAGATTCCGCCCTGACTTACCCTGGACATCGAGTGAATAGGGAACCGTTTCACCTTCAGTCATGGTAAGTGTGCGGTTTCCCTGAAGATGCGCCTCCCGGAAATCGCCGGATCCTGACCACTTCAGGTCTACGCTGCTCATGGTGCCGTTCCGGTCCTTCGCGGAAAGCCGGAGAGAACCGCCGTTTGACTGCGGGCGATCGCCCTCGTGGCCGCCACGAGAGTCGAAGAATCCGCCACTTAGCACCGAGGCAACACCGTCAACCTTGACCGTAGTTCCGACCTGCGGCCAGTTCACCCTGGAAGTTGCATCATAGAGCAGGAACGGCACATCAACCGATACCTCTTTCTGCACGGGAACCACACCGATCCAGTGGAGGAAACTCCCTCTGACTGTCGGTATCGCCACTTCGATCTCTATCAGTCGATCAGTCGGTACCTGAATGGCGTTTGACTCCCAGGCAAGAGAGAATACTGTCGGACTCTTGCCGCTCTGTTTGATCTCGACCGCCGACGAGCCCCGTGCGAGCACGTCGTTACTGCGATAGGTGCGGACCGTTATGACAGCGCTTCGTGTCGCCTCATCGCCTGCCTTCTGGACGCTGTCGTAGACCGCGCGCGACAGCCTGACAGAATCCGCCTTGACGTGAATTGACATTGAAATCTGCTGGGACTCAGGTTGCTGCGGTGCCGGCTGCTGAGGCTGAGTAGGCTGGGGCTGGACCGGCTGCTGCGGTGCCGGCTGCTGAGGTTGCACCGGCTGCTGGGGCTGGACCGGCTGAGTAGGCTGCACCTGCTGCGCGGGCGGATTCTGCCGCGAGACCTGAATCGCGTAGCGAGTCGACCTGCCATTCTGTGCCGTGACATCGATGACGAGGATTCGCGTGCTTCCCGGCGCAACGTCGTATGACTGCGGTCCGGTCACCGGACGGCCATCGAGGGCAACGGTGGAGGTAGCGCGCTCCGCAACCGGGCGAAGCGTCAGCCGCGGCTGGTTTGCCGCAAGTAGTACCGTATAGGAGCGAACCGACGGTGAGAAGGACGGGAAGAGCGATCCTCCCTCGATGTTCAGCGCGCCGAGAGACGAATTGCCGTCAGGGGGCTGTCTGTTCACGGCGATCGTGTAGAGTCGCACCGAGCCGTCCTGCGCTGCCACCGCTATCGAAAGCGTAGCGCGATCTATGCCGGTGAAGTCAACTGTTGCACCCGCTGGTCCTGCCGGATCGCCGCTATAGCTGATGGCTGTACCCGCTCCGGAGCCGGGAACGGTGCCAAGCTGCACGGTTGAATACTGACTCTGGGGGTGGGCCGTGAGCGTAACGTCCTTCGCTTCGTAAGGAATCGTCGCCGAGTAACTGAGCTGACCCGGATCGAACGATGGGAAGATGAGCAGCTGTCCGAGCGAAAGCGTGGACAGCAGATTGTTCGAGTCAGGCGCGGCTCGGACGACGTCGAGCTGATAGACCGATGTACTTCCGTCCTGCGCGGTCACGGTAATCGGAATTGTCAGCGAGTTACCGGTCGCGAAATCGAAGTGGCCGGCGGCCGCTGTTGCGAATTTGCTCTGAGGCGCTGCAGCGACATCAACGGTTGTCGCGGCAAATGGTACCTGCGCGACGTACCGCATCTGGCTGGGTGAGAATGCGGGCGATATCGAGGTGCCGGCGACCGACAACGACGCGAGAGCCGAGTTTCGGTCAGGTTCGCCGCGCACGATTGTCAGCGTATATGCTGCCTGCGTCTTTCCATCTTCGGCAGTTGTTTCGATCTTCACGTCCTTGCGGTTCATGCCGGCGAATGGAACGTTGACCGCGGCATTCGCCCCGCGAACCATGTTGCCGTCGATGAGCATACCGTGCAGATGTGCACTTTCGGCCCGGGCCTCAACCCTCACCTGTGTTGAGGCGTAGGGGACAGTCACGGAGTATGCCGGACCTGCCGGGTTGAATGCCGGCGAGATGGGATCGGCGCCGGGAACGGCAAGCCCCGCCAGCCGCGCGTTCGTGTCGGCATGCCGCACCGAGACCAGGTACTGCCATGGATCCTTATCCTTCGGCACTTCAATCGAATAGAGCACCGGAGTCTGGAAGTCGTTCGCGGTCGCGCCGTTGTTCTGGACGACCCGGTTACCGCTGGATACCACCGTGATGGTGGCTTCCTTGTTCAGCGAAATGGTGGCGACCAGATGGCTCAAATCAGTTCCGGGCGGAACGACTACCTCAATTCGTTTGGGATCGGGTGATTCGTTGATCGTCCCAAGTACGGCCTGTGCGAGCGACGAATTACCCGATGGCAGGAACGCGAACGCATCGATTGGTCCATGTCCGCGTCCGAACAGTGTCTGACAACCGGTCAGTACCACGGCGGCAATGATCAGTGTACCGATGACGGTCAATAGTCTTTTCACGGTCTCCCCCTTTGTGCGCGTATTCCCATTCACAGTGTACACCAACGCATACCCCGTTCCAAGGTTTGTCCCGGCCGGCGCCGGCGGGTGTGCCTCCCTTGACTGAACTCCCTTCTTCAGGCGACTCTATGGGAAACCACATGAAACGTTGGAATTCTGATGGGGGATACCGGCAGGTCCTCGTGATCGCGCTGCCGCTCATTCTTTCAAACGGCGCGTACGCAGTGCAGCAGTTTGTCGACCGCATCTATCTCGCCTGGTACTCACCTGAGGCAGTCGCCGCCGCGACTCCTGCGGGAATTCTGAATTTCATGATTATGAGTCTGTTCATCAACACTGCCGCGTACGTTGGTACTTTCATTGCGCAGTACTTCGGTGCGGGCCGGGCCGATCGGGTCGGCCCGACTGTCTGGCAAGGCATCTACATTTCGATAGCGTCCGCAATTCTTCTGATTCCACTGATTCCCGCCGCCGGACCGATTTTCAATCTTGTCGGGCACGGAAAGATCGTTGCCGGCTACGAAATTACCTATTTCAGAATTCTTACGGCAGGGTCCATCTTCGCTATTCTGAATGCTGCACTGGGAGCGTTCTACTCGGGGCTGGGCCGAACCTGGCCGGTGCTCTGGGTGCTGCTGCTCTCCACCGGCGTGAACGTGCTGCTCGACTACCTGCTGATCTTTGGATCCTTCGGCTTTCCACGGCTCGGAATCGAAGGGGCGGCCATCGCCACAGTTGCGGCATCCGCGGTCTCCACATTCGTATTTGCCGCCGCAATTCTCCTGCGTCGTGATCGCCGTACCTATCGGCTGAATGACGCCCGCTTCGACTGGCCGCTCATGCGGCGCATTCTGCGTTTCGGTGTTCCAAGCGGGCTGCAGATCATGATCGACATGACCGGATTTACCACATTCATTCTGCTGGTGGGAAGACTGGGCACTGCGAGCCTCGCCGCGACAAATCTCGCGCTGAACATCAACATGCTCGCGTTCATGCCGGTAATCGG
>DATKUC010000053.1:0-3141 GCA_035530835.1 Spirochaetia bacterium | reverse complement strand
CTAGTAGAGGAGGAGCACATGCTCAAGAATGTTAGTTCTGTCGATCGGATTATTCGCCTTATCCTGGGTGTCGTTATTGCCGTACTTGGAATTGTCTTCCATTCGTGGTGGGGACTTCTTTCGATCATCCTGTTCGCAACGTCGGGACTGAGCTTCTGCCCGATCTACGCTGCGCTGCGAATCTCATCCATACCAAAGAAGTGAACTATTGTCGCTGACCCGGAGTGCGTATACACTTGACCTACCCACGTACGTGTGAGCGTACGCCTCCGGAGATGGCGAAATGAGAGAAATCCTGCACGACGTTTCGCGGTGGCTCTCGACGGGTAGATCCGACATAGCCATCGCGACAGTACTCCAGACCTTCGGTTCCGCTCCTCGAAAGGAGGGAGCCAAACTTGCATACCTTTCATCAGGCAGCCTCTCCGGGTCGATCAGCGGCGGTTGTGTAGAGTCCGCAATTCTCGATGAAGCGACCGAAGTCCTTCGCAGTGGTCTTCCGAAGACTGTCCACTTTGATACGAGCGATGATGATGCCTGGGAGGTCGGCCTTCCATGCGGAGGAAGCATCGACGTTCGCGTGGAGCCCCTCAATCCCGTCATGTTCGAGTTCTCCCGTTCACTCATCGAACGAAACGAACGAATAGTACAGATCACCGTCATCTCAGCGGGTCATGCAGCCGAAAACCGTACGCTCGCGGTCGGCAGCTCGGGCGAATCTGCAGGGGACATGCCCGAAGAGCTCAAACAGCGGGCACTCATGGTCGCGAAAGACGCCCGGGCAAGCGGTCGCATGATGCTTGACGATCAGACCGAACTGTTTGTCGATGTGATTCAACCTGTACCGACGCTTGTAATCGTAGGCGGCGTGCATACCGCAATGGCGCTGGTACGCATGGCGAGGGTGCTCGGCTTCAAGACGGTGGTGATTGACCCGCGTCAGACGTTCAGCGCCGCTGAACGGTTTCCCGAGGTTGACCGGCTCATCGATGAGTGGCCGCAGAAAGCTTTCGAGCTCGCACCACTTACCACGGATTGCGCAATTGTTGTACTCACCCACGATCCGAAACTTGACGACCCTGCGCTCGAAGTCGCTCTGCGCAGCGAAGCGTTTTACGTCGGCGCGCTCGGCAGCGTGCGAACTCAGCAGAAGCGAAGAGTACGACTCGGTGCGCTCGGCTTCAATGAGGCCGCGCTCTCCCGCATTCACGGTCCGGTCGGCCTCGACATCGGCAGCGTAAGTCCTGAACAGGTCGCGTTATCGATTCTGACCGAGATTGTTGCCGTCATGAACGGACGCGACGGAGAGATTCCGCAGAAGCGACTGGCGTCTTCGGGTCGAATTACGGTTTGAGCAAACCTATCGCACAGGGACAGCGTCGGTCGCCTCAATAGGCAACGATCGTCGTACCCTCTTTCCCTTCCATTGCAGGAATCAGACTGTCGACATCGGTGATGATGACGCGGTTTTTCGGATTTGCCTGAACGAACTCGATTGCGGCTTCGATCTTCGGTCCCATTGATCCCGCCGGAAACTGGCCCTGTTCCCGATAGTACCGCGCCTGCGCGAGCGTGAGCTTTGACAGATCCTGTTGCTCGGGAGTACCGAACTTCAACGAAACGCGCGGAACTCCGGTAATGATAATGAGGGTCATGGCTCCCACCGCGAGCGCGAGCTTCATGCTCGCAAGGTCCTTGTCGATGACACAGTCAACGCCCTCGAGCGTCTTATCATTTTCGAAGTAGACAGGAATTCCACCGCCTCCGCCGGTTATAACGATGTAATCCTTCTCCAGCAGCAGCTTGATAGCGTCTTTTTCGATGATGTCGATGGGATAGGGCGATGCAACATAACGGCGGTAGCCGCGGTTCGCGTCATTCTTCAACACCCAGCCCTTCTCTTTCGTAAGCTGATCGGCCTCATCGCTTGTGTAGAACGGACCGATCGGTTTGGTTGGATTCCCCAGCGCCGGATCGAACTGATCGACAAGTACCTGGGCAGGAATGGTAACCACGTTCTTCCAGACCTTCTTGCGGATCATCACGTTCTGCAGACACTGCTCGATCATGTAACCCATTGATCCGCAGGTCATCGCATCGGCTATGCCGAGCGGGGTTTCCGGGACTATTCCCGTCGCCTTGTCCACCATGAGCATGAGGTTCCCGACCTGCGGTCCGTTGCCGTGGGTGAGTACAAAGTTGTACCCCATGTTGATGAGGTCGACCACAGGCCCCATCGAGCGGCGCACGTTTGCGAACTGCTCATGGATGTCGCCCTTCTCCCCTTTGTTGATGATCGCATTCCCGCCGAGCGCGATTACTGCAAGTTTTTCGTTGTTTGCCTGTACGAACTTCATCTGTTTTCTGCTCCGCTCTTTTCCACTCCAACGTAGATCCCCCGAAACGAGGATCGCACAAACCTGATCTACTCCCCGCCCGCGTCCGGTAGCTCAGCGTAATCGGCCGGGGTATCAACATCGTAGAGCACCGATCTATCTGAAACCGGAACTTCCCGCACGACCCTCCCGGACAGCACATCGCTCATGGACCGAGAATCATCGTATTTTCGGATTGTGTCAATCAAGTCACGGACCATGAGCACCGGGTGTCCCTTGCGACCATCGAAGGTCGGTCGCACTGCATCGGCATCGTCGAATGTGGTGAGCAGCCGGAAAATCCCGGGCTCTATGAGCGGCATATCGCCAAGGGCAATGAAGAAGCGTCCCGTTCGCACCTGAGATACTCCGGCGCGGATCGAACTGAACATTCCCCTGCGATACTCCGGGTTTTCGACGATAGTGACTCCGTCCCGTCCGGCAAACAGCTCTCGCACCTGCTCGCCCTGGTGTCCGACCACCAGCAGCACCCGGCACCCTGCGGCGAGAGCATTTGCAACACTTGATTCGATTACGGTGGCCCCGCCAGTCGGCAGCATGAGCTTGAATGTACCCATTCGCGTGGATTCGCCGGCGGCGAGCATAACACAATCGGTCGACCCCGGCCGCGCTGCTTTGCTGTCCATGGTCACGAAGTTACTCCGTTCCGAAGTGTATGCCTCCGGGACGTCCGTGTCAAAGCAGTGCCCGGGAGTTATCGACAGAGATGTAGGAATACGGGTATATAGGCCACCTGTTTGTAGCA
>DATKUC010000052.1:0-14773 GCA_035530835.1 Spirochaetia bacterium | reverse complement strand
GTCAGGGTTTTCACCTGTAGTTCAGAGCGAACAATGTTAAAGAACGAGCTTCAGATTCAGGCAACTCTCGAGCTTGAGATAGCCCCAGACGGTCAGGAAGCTCACGCGCTCATCAAGAGCTCGAAGAGCGGCGAAAGCTGGTCGGCCGGACGTATCATCGAGCACCTTTCAAGTCTCAAAATCACCGAGACAATTCCCCGGGACGAAATAGACAAGAAACTCAAGCTACTTGGCTCCGACAAGGAGCAGTCACTGCGGCTGAGAGTTGCGCACGGTACGAAACCCAGACCACCGTCTCCGGAAAAACCTGAATGGTTCATTCAGCCGATACCGGAAGAACTTGCGTCGGTGGCGACCATGGCTATCGCCGGTGCGGGAACGCCCGAAATATCAGTCGAGATCGTAGAGAAGGTCAAACGGACGAAGACTGTCACCCGGAAGGGCGCACTTCCGTTTCTTCCTTCGCGCCAGGAAGTGGTTGAGGTTGTTGAACGCGTAACGCGTCCGCAGCGGGTCTACGTCGACCCGACAGTCGAGGGGCAGGGGTGGACAGAGGCCGAACAGAAGATAGCCGGCATCATTGCGTCGGACTTCGGCGTACCGGGCAAGGACATCTACGGGAATCCTGCGCCTGCGGTTGCCCTGCCTGACGCGAACTTCTACGCCGGACGAAACGTCACCAGAAAGCGGGACGAGCTGATAGCGGACTGCGCCGGATTTGTGCGGTATGGCACGAACTGGGTCGAAGTCATCCCGCTCGTACTGCACAGCTACACTGTGCGGCTCTCCGACGATAAGGCCACCTGTTACCTCACTTTTACCCCGGGCAGTATCGAGGCGCCGGCTCCCGCCGCGACAGCTGTCATGGATGCCGCAGGAGCACTCAGCTACCCGCAGACATCTCTGCTTGCCGCCTCCGAAATTGATGCGATGATCTCCGACTCGATTTCCCGCGCCCAGCCGCTGTCTGACGTCCCGATCTCGATAAATCAGGACGCTCAAGTCTCGATTTCGATGAGCGAAGACAAACTCAAGCTGTTTCTCAACCTGAGAAAAGGACGAGGAAACGGTACACCGCTGCGCATGAGGGATATCGGCAGCGCCATCACTGGTTCGGGGATCAAATCGTTCGACAAGGTACGTCTGCAGAAGGACATCTCCACGTTCTACCGGAGCGCTGAAGAACAGCTCACAAATTACCTGGTTGCCGAAGGGAAGGAGCCCAGAAAGGGTTCCGACAGTGTCGTGCAGCTCACCGCCCGGCCATATGACGACAAGACGGTAAAAGAGCTCATCTCACGGCTGCAATCCGCGATGTCCGGGAATGGCGTACCGGCGTCGCTCAGAGAGGAGTTTCCGCCACAGCTTATTCAGTCGATAGCAAGCGTCCAGAAGGATCAGCGTATCCTGAGCCATTCACAGCCAACTGCAGGCGAAGCGGGAATCAATGTATTCGGCGAGCCAATTCCCGGCATCCTCGGCAGGAAGACATCATTCAGGCTGTTCGAAAACGTCGCCGAAGCGCCCAATGTCGTCATAGCGACTGAAGACGGAATACTGGACATCGGCCAGACCGAGGACGGAACCTACCTGTTCCGAGTACGCCAGGACCGCGATGCCGAAGTTCAGATCCGGATCACCGCGGACCGAATGCTTGCAGTCGCAAGAATAACGGAGCATACAGGTTCGGGGAAACCGGCCGACGAGGCGGCGTTGCGCGAGGCACTTGCCGCTTCTGGTGTAAGCTCGGGTATCGACGACGCAGCGATTCGAAGTGTCATTGCGCGGGCTGCGGCGGGCGAAGAGGTCGATGAGGAAGTTGTGGCCCGGGGCGACATGCCGGTTCGACCGGGACAGCGAACTCTGCGATTCCTGGTTCCGATCGCATCAAACCGGGGTGTTACCATCCGGGGGGACGGCACCGCGGACTATCGGAACCAGGATCGGCTGACCCAGATTACTGCCGGTGAGGAGATCGTGGAAATCGCACCGCCACAGAGTATGCCGCGGGATGGTTTCGATGTGACCGGCGCGGTAATCCCCTCCGGTATGGCGACCGGTCCGGAGATTGATCTCGGGGCCAATGTGACCCAATCATTGAGACCCGATGGTACCATGGTAATCGTCGCCCGGGTATCCGGCGAGCTCATCTATGACAGAAACCGCATTTCGATCCGGCCTTCCCACCTTATCAGAGGTGATGTGGACCTGAAAACCGGAAATGTACGATTCCAGGGTCCGGTCACTGTCACCGGCACCGTTCGGTCAGGCTTCTTCGTCGTAAGCGAAGGGGAGATCCGCATCGGCGGGGGCGTGGAAGCGGCATTGCTCTCCTCGAGTGAAAATATCGTCGTGCGGCAGGGTGTCAGTGGCGCGGGAAAGGCCGTGCTGCGAACCAAGAAGAATATCACCGTTGCCTTTTGTGAACAGGCGACGCTGCTCTCGGTTGGCGATATCATGATAGCCGCCTCGTGCATGCACAGCAGAGTGAAATGCAACGGAAGACTTGTTCTCTCGCGCGAGAAGGGGAGCCTCATCGGCGGGCAGATCCAGGCGAGGAATGGGGTCGAAACGCTGAATGTCGGCTCCGAACGGAGCGTAAGGACTCATATTTCATTCGGACAGAACTACCTGATATCCGATCACATCGAGGCGGAGAGCAAGGAGATCGAAAAGCTGAAGGAACAAATTGTAAAGGTAGAGTCGCTGATCCGGAATAACGAACAATCCGGTGCTGTGGCGCGACTGCGTCAGAGTGACACTCCGAAGGACAATGCCGCTCTCTACCAGGAAAAAAGCCGCATCCTGCGCACAATCGAAAAGCGGAACATGCGTATCTTCATGTTTCGTGAAAAGTTCGAAGAACATTTCGAGTCGGCGGTGAAGGTTCGCGGAACCATTTTCCCCGGTACCGTGCTCGAAAGCCATGGACGATCGCTTGAGATCTCAACGGCCCGCAAGAACGTACAATTCGTGTTCAACACTACTGCCGGTCGAATCGAAGAACGTCCGCTTTCGGACAGATGACAGGGGGAATGCATGCTGCTCTATCTGAAATATCCGACCTGGATTTCACCCGAAATCATACCCGGCCTTCCGTTTCGATGGTATGGACTGATGTATCTCATCGCGTTCGCAGTCACCTATCTGCTGTTCATGTATCAGGTCAAACGCAGGAAACTGCAGCTGAACCCTGATCACGTAACCAGCTTCTTCTTCTGGGCGATTATCGGGGTGCTCGTCGGCGGGCGCCTGTTCTCCGGCATATTTTATGATCCGACCGGTCTCTACCTTCACAAACCATGGCTCATTTTCTGGCCGTTCGACGCGAGCATGCATTTCACCGGCTTCCAGGGCATGAGCTATCATGGTGGATTGGTCGGCGCCATAGTCGCAACGGTGATCTTCGCGCGCGTGCGAAAGATCGACATCCTGGAGTGGGGCGACATGCTGGTGGCCGGCGTTCCGCTTGGCTACACCTTCGGCCGACTCGGCAACTTCATAAACGGCGAGCTTTGGGGCAGAATCACCACCGCACCGTGGGGCATGGTCTTCCCGAATGCGCAGACCTATCCGGCAAACCTTCCGTGGGTGGCGAAAATCGCCCACGAAACCGGAATCCCGGTGGCATTTTCGAATCAGCTCCTGAACCTGCCGCGACAGCCGTCGCAGCTGTACGAAGCGTTCTTTGAGGGAATAGTGCTGTGGGCAGTCCTGTGGTTCATCTTTCGCAGGAAGAAGCCCTATCCGGGATTTATGGTCGGCGCCTACGTGGTCGGTTACGGCGTGATCCGGTTCATCATCGAGTATTTCCGCCAGCCAGACCAGGGTATCGGCTATGTCATCAGGATGTCACCGAAGAACGTTCCGCCGGAGCTGCTGCAGACACCGTTTGACTTCACCATGGGTCAGACCCTGAGCTTCTTCATGATCATTGGAGGGGTGATTGCACTGATTCTGTTCAAGAAGCGGCACGACGCCCGTCCGCAGATCCAGGCGTTCGAAAAGGTTCCACCCGAAGAGAGCGGCAACAGAGGTCGACACAGGAAATAGGCTGTTGCCGGGCGGCGCTACACCGAGTAGCGCGCGCTGCTCTTGCGAATCCGCATCCGCGAAGCGCGTATCTCGTCGCCGTATGCGGCGAATACTGTTGCCAGTCGATCCGACAGTGTCGATAGACCGAACTCCCGCCGGGCCGCCTCGAAGTTGCGTTCGACAAGCTCGGCCCGCTCGCCCGGGTGTTCGAGCACGCGCTGCATGGCTTCAAGAACCGCGTCATCGATGACGAGCCTGCCGTCTTCGTCGTACCGGTCGCGGATCTCGATGTTGCGGATACCTGCCACCGAGATATCGGTCTTGTACACGAGATAGGTCGTAGTCACTACGGGAACCCTCGCGGCGATCGCTTCGAGCAGTGCGTTGCCGAATCCCTCCCAGATCGGCAGGTAGGTTACGATGTCAGCATTCGCGAGCACGTCCCGATTCGTGTAGAGCTTTCGTCCCACAGCGTCGGTGCCGCGGACCGAAGCGACCCGTTCCGAAATGAAGTGCAACCGCACGCCAAGTGATTCTGCGAGCTCCCGTATCTCCGCCACATAGTTTTCATCCGGCTCGTCACCCTGGTAGAGAGAGACGATGTAGTGCAGACGCTCACGATACTGCGGATACCTGCCGAGAAACCGGCCTACCAGGCGCACCGAATCCTCGATCCGTTTCCGTCTGACCACGCGGGTTGGCTGCACAACGAGAATATCGTCCGCGCTGAAACCGAGATCACTCCGGAATGAACTGTTGTAATCGTCTATCGTGATTGGATTGTCAAAATCTTCACAGTTCGGGACTATATGCGGCTGTACGCGCTTCAGCGATGAAAGGATGTGTCCGGCGTAGGATGAGATCACCACGTGCTCGTGGCTTATGTCCACCGGCGGCATGATCCTGTTCAGCAGCGACTCGATGTGTGAATTGCTGAACCTGCTGCGCTCCCACCAGAAGTCGTGATGGTGGAAGATGGTCGCAACCCGCTTTTCGGTTGCAACGTGGTAGAGGCCGATTCCACCAAGCAGCGTCATCGGCATCGCGTTGGTGTTTTCCCCGATTAGAACGTCAATGCGGTTGTCGGCAAGCTGCTCATAGATGAGTTCGCCGGTCTCCTGCCCCTCGGACTGGAGCTGCTCGATGAGATCCCGCCGCTCGTTTTCGGTGTCCCGCGGAGGTACTTTCGACAGATGCGGGAAGAAGTGCCGTTCGTACAGTGTCTGCCGATCCGAGCCGAACCGGATCGCCGGAATTGTGAACTGATGCGATTCAGGCACGTTTTCCACCGGGCTGCGGTAGTACCCGGCGATCGTAAAAACTTCGTGTCCGAGGGTGTTAAATACCCCGATCCACTTGTCAACTTCGAGCGATACGCCGTCGACGTCGCCGAGCTTGCCGCTTACAATACCGATTCGAAAGGTGTCTGACATACAATCCGCCTGTACCCTAAAGTACGGCCACAGGCCGAGGATTTCAACCCTGGCCGCACGGCGGCGGACTGAGCAATCAGCCGATCATCACCTCTTCATAGTCTTCAATCGAGCCGCCGTTCATGCACACATCGATGATCCTGCGGCCAAGCGGGCTCAGCTCATCTGAATAGAACTGCTTCAATTCGCGATGGAAGAACTCTTCGAGGATCTGAGCTCCCGCATCGTACCCCTCATTGCCGACCTCCAGCTGCTCGTTGACGCGAAGCATGCCCTTCGGAATTGTCTGGCCGTCGACCCTCAGTGACGGCAGCGCGTAGCCAAGCAGCGGCAACCGGGATTCCATGAGCTGGCCGGGCCGGAAACGCACGCTGCCGCGCCGTGCAATGTATTCACGCGCTATCCATTCGGGTTTGAATCCGACCTTGAATGCGCCAATGTACTGGTTCGGTATCAGCACGAACTTCGTGCTCGGGGTCGCAACTATCTGATCGAGCAGCAGGTTCGCCTGCCTTACCATCTTGCCAGTGGCAAATGGCCAGTAGGAGCCAACGCCTTCGGTCACGAGGCCTTCCCCGGAGACGATGCTCGGGTTCGAATGGCCGCGCGGCGCTACCAGCCTCCAGAGCCAGCCCAGGGCCGGAGGAAGGATGTGCAGCATGCCGATGATGCCGTAGTTCGGCTCCTCACGCGTGCTCGGCGGCGTACGGACACCAAAGCTCCGTACATCGATTTCGACCGGTCCATCAATGATGTTCGGAATGAAGTGACGCGGCATGATGACGCGCGGATTCGGACACTTCTTTCCCGGAGAGTCGAGCGTGTGATCCCAGATCAGCACTGTAGAACCGGGCACACCGTCGAGGTTCAGGAAGATCAAAGGCTCAGGGGGCGAGATGGTCAGCTTCTCAAGCTGCGGCTCTGTGCCGTATTCGGTCAGATGATCGACCCGCAGGAACCAGCCGGCTTCGGCATCCTCGACTACGAGCTTCTTGCTGCTGCCCTGCAGCGACGGTTGCGCAAGCGCCATGTCGTCGGTAATCGGGTGCAATTCGCACGCATCGTTCATTTCAATAAAGAGCTTTTCGTTGGTGACGATATTCTCACCGAGCAGAATGCGACCGTCGGTCTCCCGGTGTATCGCCTGCGTCATTTCGCTCTTGCCTCCGCCGCTTGCACCTTCGTGCAGAATGACGAACTCATTGTCGTAGGGTGTTATCAGTTTCACCGCCGAACTGTGCAGCGTTACCCACCCCTCCTCTTCACCGATGGTGAGCAGAATTCCATACACACCCTTTTTCGCGCTTGGTCCCGGATAAAGGTTGTAGGAGAAAAGTTCGTGCATGCCGGGAAGCCGGTTGTGTATGACTACCTGTTTGCCGTCGAAGTGTGTGTGCCGGAACGGAGGGGCAACGTAGATGATGGCACGAGGCGCAAACCCCGCCGGAAGCTCACCTGCAGGTATGAATCCCTGCAGGTCGGCGAGCCCGCCTACAAAGAAGCCCGCATTTGCGGGCGCCACGATGAGCGTCGGATAGCCGCGCGTCTTGTCGCCTGACAGGAACGGCATCACGATGAGTTGCTGCTCGGCAAGCCAGTCGAAAGTAGCCTGTCGAATCGGATCGAACGATCCGCCGAAACGGTCGGCAAACCGGGTCTTGTCGGTCGGTTGATCGTCTGAAATGACCATCGCTTCCGGATCGCGACGTCGCATGTAGATCTCGGTGTAGTTTACGGCAATGCCGTTCTTGCAGCGAGCGACCGTGGCTTCCACCACTCGTCCGCGTCCGGCCACTTCGTAGGCGACTTCGCAGCTGTCGCAGGATGCGTCCATGCAGGCGAGCTCGAAGAGATGTTCACGGCTCTCCGGAACTATCACCTCGGTCTGTGCGAGGACCTTCATAAGTTCGGGCGGAAGCTTGCACCTATCGAGGACGTGGTTACCCACAGCAACATTCTTCATATGATCCCATCCTTACGCAAAACCGGTGGACTATCAAGTCCATTTGCCGGGTAACTGCAACCATGGACGGGCTCGATTTCGCGCAAACTCCAGGTCGGGCGGACTTTGGTTCACCGGGTATCCATGCAACTGTGCAGCAGGTTCTATCATTCTGCATTTTTATGCAGAAAGTTGTCCGAATTCGCGACATTATACGCAAATTCTGGAAATACTTGCAATGGTGCAGCTCCGATTGTGTGCCGGCCCGAAAGATGTTATAGTTCGACGCTGATTCCATCCCTTGTGCGCGCCGATGTAATAAAGTGCGACAAACCGTGTCGTATAGGGAATTGCACATTATGACGTCAGAGATAGACAAACTTCGCGATATCATCAGCCTCGATTCAGAGCTGAACAAGATACAGGATATGGACATCCTACTCGAGCGCATCCTGCTCGAAGCACGCAGAGTGGTGAATGCGGACGCCGGTTCAATTTACGTCAAGCGCGGCGACGAGCTGGTCATCACCTATGCGCAGAACGATACGAAACAGAAAGAACTTCCTCCCGGCGAGAAGCTGATCTACAACATCTTCACCGTACCGATCAACGAAACAACGATCTCCGGCTACTCGGCAGCCACGGGAACGGCCGTCAATGTTGCCGATGTATACTCACTTCCCACGAGTTCCCCCTACAAGCACAATCCGAGCTTCGACCGTATCTCCGGTTACCGTACTCAGTCGGTGCTCGCCATTCCGCTCAAGTCGAACACCGGTGAGCTGCTCGGCGTCATCCAGATGATCAACGCGATGGACGAGCGCCACGCTGTGGTACCGTTCAGCCACGACGATGAGATCGTCATCATGCACTTCGCCGCGAACGCGACGGTTGCACTTCAGCGAGCGCAGATGACTCGCGCAATTCTGCTTCGCATGATCATGATGGCGGAGCTGCGCGACCCGAAGGAGACCGGCCCTCACGTCAACCGCGTTGCCGGCTATTCGGTTGAAATCTATGAACGGTGGGCGCATAAGCGCGGAATTTCCGAAGAGGATATTCAGAAGACGCGGGACAACCTTCGCATGGCTGCAATGCTCCACGATGTCGGCAAAGTGTCGATTTCCGACATCATCCTGAAAAAACCTGGCCGGTTCACCGACGAAGAGTACGCGATTATGAAGTCCCACACCTGGGTCGGAGCCCGCCTGTTCACGAACAAGCAGTCGGAGTTCGATGAGATAGCGCAGCTTGTCGCACTCAATCACCACGAAAACTGGGACGGCACAGGCTATCCTGGCCACATCGACATAGTCACCGGCGAAGCTGTGCGGACCGACGAGAAGGGCAACCCGCTCGGCAAGAAGGGCGAAGAGATACCACTTTTCGGTCGTATCGTATCGATCGCCGACGTCTATGACGCGCTCAGTTCGCACCGTGTATACAAGGAAGCGTGGACTGAGGAAAAAGTCCTCGAAGAGATGAAGAAGATGTCGGGAACAAAGTTCGATCCGGAAGTGCTCGACGCGTTCTTCGAGGCGCTCTCTTCGATACGGACGATCTCCCAGAAGTATGCCGATGAAGCCTGAGATCAGGCAACGCATCGGAGCGGCTGATGAGTCACAAGAAATCAAAAAGCGGTTCGAAAAAGAGCGCTGCCAGGCGCCGACTCACATTTGCAATACTCACCAGCGGCGGTGATTGCCCCGGCCTGAACGCCGCCATCAGGGGTGTTGCCAAGGCTGCGTACGGGCTCCGCGATAGCGGATCAGACGGTACCCCTGCCGACAAAGTCGTGCTCTACGGCATAGCAAACGGCTACCGCGGACTGATTGAAGGCGACTCGCGACTCATGCAATCCTTCGACTTCGACGGGATTCTCACGCTGGGAGGAACGATTTTCGGCACCTCCCGTGAAAAGCCGTTCGACGAAGAGTCCGCCTTGAGCGACACCGAAGCTGCACGGAGAAAGCCGGACGCAATTCGCGAAACCTACGAAGCGCTCTCGCTGGATTGTCTGGTGGTGCTCGGCGGGAATGGAACAATGAAGACGGCAAACCGACTCGCGAGAAACGGCCTGAACGTCATCGGTTTGCCGAAGACCATCGACAACGACATCTTCGGTACGGACATGAGTTTCGGCTTCCACAGCGCTGTCGATATTGCCACCGACGCGATCGACCGGCTGCATTCAACGGCACATTCCCACAATCGAGTCATGGTGATAGAGACCATGGGGCATTCGGCGGGATGGCTCGCACTGAATGCGGGCATTGCGGGCGGCGGCGACGTCATACTGATTCCCGAAATACCCTACGAAATCGACAGCGTGGTCAACCATCTGAAGTCGCGGGCGGCCGCCGGTAAACGCTTTTCCATTGTTGTCGTCGCCGAAGGGGCGCTCAGCAGGCAGGAATCGAAGCTTTCAGCGGAGGAGCTCGAACGGCTCTGGCTGAAGAAGGGCATTCCGTCAGCCGGCTACCGGGTTGCGCGCGCAGTTGAAGCAAAGTGCGGCATGGAGACCAGAGTCACCGTGCTCGGCTACCAGCAGCGCGGCGGAACACCGAGCGCATACGACCGCGTCCTCGCCACCCGATTCGGTACCGCCGCGGCACAGCTCCTGTTTCGCCGGGAGTACGGCTGCATGGTCGCAGTAGAAGGGACCGAAATAATCACGCGGCCGCTCGAGGAAGTCGCCGGCAAACTCAAACTCGTGCCGCAGGATCATACGCTTGTGCAGACCGCACGGCGGGTGGGAACCTGCTTCGGGGACACGTAGCGTAACGTCGCCTGCTACGGCCCCTCGTTACCGGCAATAACTTCGCGGTAGAAGTAGAAGCTGTCTTTTGGAATCCGCCGCTGATCCGCGTAATCACAGTATACGATGCCGAACCTGCGGGTGTAGCCGAACGACCACTCGAAGTTGTCGATGAAGGACCACAGGTAATAACCGGCAAGCGGTACTCCTGCATTGATCGCTTCCGCGCACGCCCGAAAGTGATCCGCAAGATAATCGATGCGCGGACGGTCATGGCAGCGGGTTCCGGTCTGATCGAGCCGGTCATCCACCGCGCAACCATTCTCGGTTACGTAGAGCTGGGGAACACGGTAGTTTTTGTGTACAAACATGAGCTGACGGTAGAGTCCCCATGGGGTTATCGGCCAGTCCATGTGCGTCTCCGCCTGGTAGTGTGGAACATCCCTGAAGTGCTCAGGGTGCTGCTCGTCCCAGGCGACGACCTGCTCGGAGTAGTAGTTTATGCCGAGAAAGTCGATCGGAGCGGAGATCAGCTCCATATCACCATCGACGATCGGCATCTTCACCTCAGGGTACGCGGATAGGTGACGCGCAGGGTATCCTTTCCCGAACAGCGGGTCGAGGAACATGCGCGTGCCGAGATCCGCCGCGCGATCGGCGGCCTCTGTATCGCGCTGATCAAGTGTAGCCGCCCGAGGCGTCGAAAGATTCAGCGTCGTACCAATCTTGCCTGCGTATCCACCTTCATGAAATGCCGCAAGTCCAAGTCCGTGTGCAAGATTCAGATGATGAATAGCCTCGTACGCCTTCTTTCGATCACGGATTCCCGGCGCGTGAATGCCGATCAGATAGCCGAGAATCGAGCTGCAGAACGGTTCATTCAGCGTGATCCAGTTGTTCACCCGGTCGCCGAGCGCCTGAAAGCAGCTCTTCGCATAGTCAAGGTAGCGATATGCGGTGTCGCGGTTCGGCCAACCGCCGCGATCTTCGAGTGGTTGGGGCAAATCCCAGTGGTAGACGGTTACTGCAGGATCAATGCCTGCTCCAAGCAGTCCGTCAATCAGCCGGTTGTAGTAGTCGAAGCCTTTGGGATTCTGGTGAGTCCCGCCATCCGGGAAGATGCGGGGCCATGCAATGGAGAATCGGTACGACTTGACGCCGAGTTCCTTCATCAATGCAATATCTTCGGCGTAGCGGTGATACTGATCGCTTGCAATATCGCCGTTGTGACCGTGACTGACCATACCGGGTGTCCGACAGAAGGTGTCCCAGGTACTTGTGCCACGCCCGTCCTCGAAAGCCGCACCTTCAACCTGATAGCTTGCAGTCGCGGTGCCCCACAGAAAGTCCTTCGGCATTTTAATCGTCTGCACTGATTTCTCCTCGAATTCACAACTGTATCTGCACATCTACTGTTTTGCAAGTTCGAACAGCTGTCAGTAGGATGTACGGCGCGCAGTCTCCTCGGCAAAAATCCGCCGCACGAGCGAGCGATGCGTGCTGTTGCCGATGATGCTATCCGCTTCGGCGACTGTCGCTTCCGCCTGAGGTGTGAGGATGTGCATCCTCTCTTTCAGTGCAAGAATGCGTCTGACCGATTCGTCGAGTCGGCGTTCAGGAATTGAGCCATCCCTCACTGCCGCCAGCAGCGCGCGGTACACAGCCGGCACATCCTGAGGCATCAGCACGATGTCGCATCCGGCGCGAATTGCGTCCACGGCTGCCTCGTCAGGTGGTGCAAACTTCGTGATAGCCGCCATGTTCATCGCGTCGGTCATAATCACGCCGTTAAAGCCCAGCTCCCGTCGCAGCAGATGATTCACTATCGCCGGCGATAGCGAAGCAGGCGTGCGGGACCCGGTGACATCCGGATATTCGACGTGAGCAATGAGGATAGCGGATGCGCCCGCATCGATTCCGCGCTCAAAGGGCACAAGGGCGATCCGCTTCATCGTAGAAAAAGGCTCAGGATCAACGACGGTCGAGATGTGGGTATCGTTCGCGGTGCCTCCGTGGCCGGGGAAATGTTTCAGTACCGCGCAGATCCCCACCGACTGCAGGCCTCTGACCTCCTCGGCAACCATCCGCGCAACGAGCTGCGCCTGGGTACCGAATGACCTCGTACCGATTACCACATTTCTGGGATTCGTCAGCACATCGGCTACCGGCGCGAGGTCCATGTTGAAGCCAAGAGCTCCCATCTCTTCGCCGATGACTCTTCCAGTCTCATATGCGAGTTGCGGATCCTGTGTCTCGCCAATGACCTGCGCACTCGGAATCGGTGTCGCGGGAATGTGTCCGCTTGCATTGAGCCTGCTCACCGTTCCTCCTTCTTCGTCGGTTGCGACAAAGAGCCGTACGCGCGACATCTCCTGCAGTGCGTTGATAAGCCGAATCGATTGAGGTACGGTGTCCAGATTGCCGCCGAACAGTATGACTCCGCCGGGCTGGAGAGTCCGAAACAGGCTTCGGAACCGGGAATCGAGTGAGGCAAGCTCGAGTCCGGTGGTCGGGTCGGAGACGGTGATCATCAGAAGTTGCCCGACTTTCTGCTCGACGGTCATCCGGGAAAGAAGCTCGTCAACCGCTGTCTGCCGGATTGCGCCTGTTCGCTGTTGTGACGCTGCCTTCGAACCGGCACTGGAAGCGATTGCAGCCTCCCGTGTCTGACGAAGCGCCGGCTCATTCGGCAGAGGCTTCGTTGCGGCAATGCCGCCCCCGGGTGCGGTTGCGCCGGGTGACGCCGGGACTTCACTCTGTCCGGAAGTCTCCGCCGCAGGTTCTGTCGCGGCTGCTGGTCGTGCGATTCCAGTCGGGGAGGATGGTGCCGGTGCGGCGGAATTTTTCATTGGCGTCGGTACTGACGCGCAGGAGGAGATGAACAAAACGGCGAGCACCACTGCAGCGTGGTGAAGCGATGGAATGTTCTTCATTGGTATTCCCTGGTACCGGTGGAAATTATAACACGGTCCTGACGGCCCGCCTGCTCGATCTGCCATGGGTGCCTGTCGAGAAGGTGTAGCAATCTATGAATCTTCTTGTTCACTAAAATATACACTTTTCCAATTTTCTCGTGTGGTGACATCCGGACCGTGTGCAACTTGTTGGATTGTAGGAGATTACAAGTTGCAGCAGAATCGTGGCAGTTGGTACCCTTCTTGCTATACATAGGGTGATAGGTTTGAGAAATCCGCAAGTTCCTGCACTGCGCCGCTCATACCGTTCAGATTCGACAAAGAGTATATCCAGGGACACGGGAAAATGCAAAAGTTACGCTTCGCAACGGCAGTCATTACTCCATTTCAGCGCATTGGCCTTTTGAGAACTGCGCCGGCAGGCGTGTTCGGCTCGACGTCGGGTTTCATCTATCCAGGTTCACGTGAAGCCGCGTATTCGGAAGTCCGGACGGAACTTGTACGAAAATCGATCCATTTGCTCATCGCCCTGGTTCCCAGTGTCGCTCTGGTAACCGGCGTCGACTTCATGCTGGCGCTGCTCGGAATCGGAACGCTCTTCTATGCATACGCCGAGACCCTTCGCCTGAACGGTCACCCGGTTGCCGTAATATCCTACATAACTACTGTCGCAGCGCGCGATCGGGATCGCGGTCGATTCGTGCTGGGGCCCGTAACGCTGGGCCTGGGCGCGATGCTTGCGCTTCTGCTCTATCCCCTGCCTGCAGCATCGATTGCTATATACTCTCTCGCGTTCGGTGATGGTCTTGCAAGTCTCGTCGGCAAAATGTTCGGTCGGCTTCGCATCCCGTTTACGCGGGGAAAGACTTTCGTGGGCAGCGCAACCTGCTTCGTCGCAGTCTACGAAGTAACGCTCGCGGTACTCGGATCGCCGAAGGAAGCCGCAATTATCGCTGCCGGGGCAACGCTCCTCGAAATGATTCCGGTGCGCGACCTCGACAATCTGCTACTTCCGATGGGCGTCGGACTGCTCGCGAACTTTCTGATCGCAGGCTGACCGGTCGACTCATCGCTACATCCATAAGTGCAGTTCGTAGTTTCGTATCCCGTACAGAGCAATTCCCCCTGCAAGCGATAATCCTCCGGCAATGACGGCCGGAGGTGATGACAGGTAGAACAGCAAACCTCTTCCAACAACGACGAGCGTGACGGCAACCGCAATCGAAAACTTCGTTCCTCCTCCACCGATCGTTGTCAGATAGCTGAGTATCGAGAGAATAGAGGTGAGCAGAAGAATTGTGTCAATCGTTGATTCGTTGCCGACCGGATAGAGGAGGTTCGGGTAGATCCCGAGTGAATCCACCGGAACCAGATAGGCAACGGCGAACGAGACGAGTCCGGCGACCTCAAGGACTGTCGCATACTTCTGGTATTGAACACCTGCGGCGTAGAGGCTGGAGGCGAGCAAGCAAAACGAACCGAAGAATTGTCCGAAGTAGATTGCCCTCGTAATCACATCGCCGTAAAAGGTCGGAAGATTCAGGTAGAGGAAGTAGACTTCCACGGATTTCAAGCCGCTGAGACTGAGCGAAAGCACAAACAGCGTAAAGAAGAAAACATCAGGAGCCGATACCTTCAGAAAGTATCGTCGGAGAAAGATGGTGCCGATCGAAGAGCTCACACTGAGCAC
>DATKUC010000051.1:0-12403 GCA_035530835.1 Spirochaetia bacterium | reverse complement strand
AGTCTGGATCCACTGCAGATCTTCGAAACGCTTGACCGGAAGATACGCGCCGCCGAGGGCAGTCTGCCGAGTGGCGCTCTTGTGGAATCGCACAAGGTGGACGACCAGTCCCAACTCGGCTACCGGTACACCATCGCTTATCCGCGCGATACCGAGGGGCAGCTGCGAGGACGGAAGATTTTGCCGGCGGCATTTTTCCCCGTGAAGGACAACGGAACCGTGACACTCGATTTTTCCGATATCAACCCGACCGCTGCGGTGCAGGGAAGCTCGACTGAAACCAATTATGCGAAGGTGTTTCTCGCCTCCGCCGAATACCAGCTCATCGTGAGCAAGAGCTACTTTCCACACATAACCGATGCGCTTTTTGTGAGTGATCAGGAGCGATTGCGGATGACTGTCACCGATCTGAACGACGTTTATCTCCTCGAGATGCCGTTGGTGGACCTCATTGCAGGAGATGGGTCAAAGAAGATCATCATTCGCTGACAGGTAATGGAGCACAACAACACCTGAACTGAATACTTCAGTATCAACCAGTCTGAGATGTATCGGCTCCTTCCTTTGATCGAACAGCAATCTCCCTGTTCCCGCGATAATCGGGTGCACGGCAAGATAGTATTCATCGACGAGAAGATTCCGCATGCATTCCTGCGCGAGGGATATTCCTCCAATGGAAATATCCCCTTCGGTTTGACTTTTCAGGGCAGAGACAGTCTCGATCACGTTGTTCCGGACTATCGTCGTATTCGTCCAGTCAACACTGCTCAGTGTACGAGAGAATACTATTTTCCGAACTGCGTTGTACTTTACCGCGAAATCAAGCACCCCCGGTGTGATTGCCGGATCCTCATGTGCATGCGGCCAGTAATCGGCCATAAGTTCGTAGGTTCTCCGACCCATGAGCGCAAGGGCGGTTGTGTCGAGCAATCGGCTGTAAAACTCGTGCATCTCATCGTCTGCCGCAACCGCCACCGTGTGGTCGGCGAATCCGTCAAGACTCACATTGATAGAGAGAATCAGTTTACCCACGACTATTTTCCACCTGTTCGAAGTCTCTACCCGCATGACATAATTGGTCAAGCTTTTTTGATAACCGAAAGCGGACTTCCATTCCGGCAATGTCGATTTCAGAGTGCCCCGAACGACTACTCTGTACAATTTGCGCATGGAAGGGGGCCGTGAGTCCTCGCGAAACATGCGCTGAGTCCGATTACGGGAGGTTTATATGCGTTTTCTGATGTTTGTGTGTGGTGATTCCTCGGCCGAAAAGTACGATCCTGCCGAGGATAACGTTGACGAATGGGTCAGGGAGATGGACGCCCGTGGTGTCCGCGTCACCGGAGATCGTCTGAGCGGCGTCGAGCAGTCGGTCGTGGTCCGCAAGCGCGACGGGAAGCTTTCGATTACAACTGGTCCGTTCGCGGAGACAGCGGAATGGATCGGCGGCTTCGACCTGCTCGAATGTGCGAATCTTGATGAGGCGGTCGCAGTAGCTTCTGCCCATCCGATGGCCCGGTTCGGTCGTCTGGAGATCAGGCCGATCTGGCGGGAAGACTAACGCACTACAGAGTACCTTACTTGCGCAGTTCTCTATTCTGATGTTACACCTATCTGGGTCAGTCAACAGGAGGCAGCAATGGCGAAAACGCGCACGGGTCAATTTCCGATTGGGTTTCGCAGTTTGGGCAGAGGTTGGCAATTGAGCGTTGGCGATGCGATCACCTTCGCTCTTGCCAACGGCTTCGAGTGCATCGACGTACGCACAGGCGCAGCAGATGAGCTCGCCAGAATCGCAGACGGTGGACTCAACGTCGGAACCGTCGATCTGGTTCACTGGCCGGAGCTTGCCTCCTCGGATGCAGGGGAGAGGAAGGCCGCCGCACAGGAGAATGTCGATCTCGTGAGAGGAGCGGTATCACGCGGCGTGAAAAACTTCTTCGCGGTCGCAATACCGAAGGATACCGGCGCGAAACGGAGCGACAACTTCAGCCGTGTGGTCGACGGATACGGTCAGCTCTGCGAAGCCATAGCGCCGCTCGGTGCACACGTGGTCCTCGAGGGGTGGCCCGGGCCGAACAATTCAGTGATCGGTTGCACGCCGGCGGATTACCGGGCGCTTCTCGCCGAGATCCCTCGCGGCCTTGGCATCAACTTCGACCCATCCCACCTTATCCGCATGGGAATCGATCCGGTGCGTTTCCTCGACGAGTTCGCGGCGAACGTCTTTCATGTCCATGGCAAAGACACCGAAATACTGGTCGACGAGCTCTACGAGCACGGCAATCTGCAAAGCGCAACCTTTGTCACACAACACGGTTTTGGCGGCTCAAGCTGGCGCTACACGATTCCTGGACACGGACACGGGCGATGGGGAAAGATGCTTTCTCAACTCGCCGCTGCTGGTTACAAGGGATTCGTGAGCATCGAACTCGAGGATGAAGAGTTCAACGGTAGCGAAGCCGGCGAAAAGCAGGGATTCATAGCCGGCCGCTCATTTCTCGAATACGCCTGACATCGGGCAAATAAAGCAGTCAACAACAGGAGACACATCATGGCGAAAGACTCAGGCGTGATTCGGATTGCGTTCCTCGGATGCGGCGGTATGATGGGAAGACACGCGCAGCGGCTTCGGGAACTGCCTGACGTGCAGATTGTCGGTCTATGCGACGTGTCCGAGGATGTGACCCGAGCATTCGAGGCGGCACATCTTTCTACCTTTTCGCCAGCGCATTTCACTGATCCCGCTCAGATGTTTGCCGAACTGAGGCCGGACGCGGTGTTTATCGGAACCCCTCACACCCAGCACTTTGCCCAGGCAAGGCTTGCGCTTGCCGCAGGGTGTCACATATTCATGGAGAAGCCCATGGTCACCTCTCTTGCCGACGCCTATGCGCTCGAGAAAGAGGTGACAAAAAGCGGCAAAGTCTTCGTGATCGGATACAACACCCCCTGCTCTCCCGAGTTCCACTATGTTCGGGAGACAATCCGCTCCGGATCTCTGGGAAAGCTCGAACTCGTCACCGGATACCTGTCACAAAACTGGATGCGGGGGACCTCCGGAAAGTGGCGCCAGGAACCGGAACTCTCCGGCGGCGGACAGGCGTACGATTCTGGCGCGCACATCTTCAACAGCCTCTGCTGGTCGGTCGAAAAAGAGGTCGAGGAGGTCTTTGCATTTGTGGATAACCACGGCACCAGAGTTGACATTAACTCTGTGAGCAGCATCCGGTTCGCCGGCGGGGTCATGGCGAATATCACCGTCGGCGGCAACTGCCCCGGCGGCGGGAGATTCATGGCATTCGTGTTCGACAACGGACGCATCGAAATTGACGGATGGGAAGCAACCTGGATGAATGTCTGGCAGGGAGACAAGCAGTTGAAGTATCCGCCAATTACGGCGGAAATGGGTGCGCTCTCCCCCGACCACAACTTTGTCGATGCAATCCTCGGCCGCGCCGAACCGAAAACCAGCGTGCACAACGGCGTTATTCAAAGTCAGCTCATGGATGCAATCTACGAATCGCAACGGACCGGACTCCCGGCCCAACCAAAGCGACAGTAGCGACCGGCCGACGAAGCTGATGATATCTGCTTCGTCGGCTACGGTGACCGAGCAGCGCGAATCTCTCGCAACCTCTTTCGCTCGCGAAGGCGCGTTCGTGAAAAGTTTGCGCCGACCACCAGAATGATGATGAAACCCCACATCGCCTGTATGAAGAACGGATCCATTCTGAGCAGATTTACGCCGGTCGAAATGAGCTGCAGAATGACGATCGAAAGGATCATTCCCGAAAGCTTTCCCGCTCCGCCGAAAGGATCCACACCGCCAAGGAAGCAGGCAAGGACCGCGACAAGCAGGTAGGACTCCGCGTAATTTGCCTTGACCGAATTGAGCTGTCCCATCATAACAAATGAGGTGATCGCGGCGAAGGATGAGGAGAGGATATACTCGCGAACCAGGATCGAACGCACATTGATGTTCGAGAACTTCGCGGCAATCGGATTCGATCCCATGAGGTAGAGACTTACACCAAACACGGTCCGACTCAGCAGCAGACCGAGCACAAGACAGACGCCGATCAGGAGCAGGAACGGAATCGGAACGCCCAGGACAGTTCCGTTTCCGATCGCAAGCAGGAAGACCGGAAACCCGGACAGAGTGTAACCCTTGGTAATGACGACGTTCACACCATCGAGGAGCGTCATTACTCCGAGGGTCGCAAGTATTGCCGGAACTTCTACGTATGCGATGAGCCAACCCATAAGCGCGCCGATCAGCAGCGCCGCAGCCAGACCGCCTGCCATCGCGAGTAGCGCTGTTGCCGCATTTGCTTCCGCGGCGCCCTCTCCGGCAATTGCCCGAAGCAAAAGCACCGTGACAATGCCAGTGAAATTGGTAGTGGAAATGATGGCAAGATTGATGCCGCCTCCCAGCATACTGACCATCATTCCAATCGAAAGGAACGCTATGATCGGGAGTTGGTAGGACATTGATATCATATTCCCGAGCGTGGGAAACCGCTGCGGATTGAGTACCGACATGAGGACGACTATCCCGATGAGAATGAACATGAGTGATCGGTCCGGCGCAGATTTGCGAACGACTGTCACCGTTTCCACCTATGCCTCGATTCGCACGTTCACGCGTCGCCTGCTCTGACGCAGCTGTTGATACGCGCTGATGGTAATTGCGGCCGTAATAACTACGCCGATCGCCACATCGTACCAGTAGGAGGAGATCGAGAGCAGAGTCAGTCCGTTATTCAGGATGGCAAAGAGCACTACTCCAAGAAACGTGCCGGTCACCGAACCCTTTCCGCCGAAGACGCTTGCCCCCCCTATCACAACCGCAGCGATTACTTCAAGCTCCTTGCCGACGATAATGTTCGGCACGACCGACTGGACGATAGAAACATGGACTACCGCGGCGATTCCTGCGAGAAACCCGACGAACGCGAACACAAAGACGCGAACCCGTCTGGTGCGGATGCCAACCCGCTCGGCTGCCGTCTCGTTGCCGCCCATGGCGAACACACTCCGGCCAAGGAAAGTCTTGCGCAGAATGAACCATCCGAGAAGCAGCGAACCGAGCCAGATGATCGGATGCAGCGACAAGCCGTAGGTCCCGCCGATCTTGCTCTGGGTGGGAAGGATGAGGAAATTGCCAAAGTCCTTCAGCTGCTGGGGGATGTTGTTGATGAGTTTCCCCCTCGTTATGACATAAAGCAGGCCAAAATAGATATTGAATGTGGCAATAGTAACTATGATGGTAGGGACGCGGAAGTAGTGGATAATATATCCGTTCGCCAACCCCATCAGGGCACCAATTAATGCCGCCGCAAGAAGCGCCAGGAATATACCGCCGCCCCAGGCAATCGTCATCACAACTACCGCATACTCGACAACCTGGGCGATCGCGGTAAACGAGACATCAGGCGTTCCGCCAAGGATCAGGACAAATAGCGTCCCAACCGCCATGATGCCGACCATCGAGTAGCTCTTCAGGAAACCGGCGATATTCTCGAATGAGAGAAATGAAGGATTGGCGATTGAGATCGCAATGCACAGGCAGACGATGAGAACTCCGAGATAGGTTTCGTTTTGCCGCAGCAACTTCTTCAGCATGATCCCCCGCCCTATGAGCGTTCCACGAGCTTCTGAACTTCCTCGGAACTTGCGCCGTCAGTCCCAACTTCCGCCCGGATTTTACCCGTACGCATAATGAGAATACGGTTGCAGTTGTTCACCACTTCCGAAATCTCATCGGAAATGAGCAGCACTCCCAAACCTTCAGCGGCCAATTCCCGAATGATTCCATGGATGGCGCTCTTCGCCATGATGTCGATACCCACGGTCGGACCATCCAGGATGAGAATTCGCGGCCCGGCCGCGAGCCATTTCGCGATGACTACCCGTTGCTGGTTTCCTCCCGAAAGCGTCTGGACGGCAACGTCCTGATCGCCGACTTTGATATCCAGTGCCTTGATCCAGCGCTCGGCCTGTTCGCGGCGCCGCTTCGAATTGATCAGCCCGAATCGGTCCACGAGTTTTTGCAGTATTGCGGCAACAAGGTTATCCCCGACCGGCTGCTTCATGATTACGCCCTGGGTTAACCGGTTCTCAGGCACATAGGCTATGCCTGCATGAACCGCATCCTGAACCGATGCAATGCGCACTGGACTCCCGTCAATCAGAATTTCTCCACCATCTGCCGGATCGATCCCGAAAAGCGCCATCGCAAGCTCTGTGCGTCCCGATCCGATGACGCCTGTTATTCCCACGATCTCACCTGGGGAAAGCGTGAACGAGATGTCTTCGAAGTTGTTCTTTTTCGAAAGCGCTCGCACCTCCAGCAGGAACTTCGTCCGGTCCGCGGAAAACCGAAACCGCGTCTCGTTGAGCGTCCTTCCGGTCATCAGGGATATGAGCCGATCATTTGTCAGCTCCTGCCGCGGCAGCGTTCCTACGTTCTCTCCGTCCCGAAGCACTGTGATCCGCTCGGCAACTTCGAACACCTCATTCAGCTTGTGACTTACAAAAAGGACCGCAATCCCGTTGGACTGCAGATCCTGAACGACCTTGAGCAGGTGGTCGATATCGTGCGCAGTAAGTGATGCGGTCGGCTCATCGAGAATCAGCAGTTTCAAATCGGTAGTCAACGCACGGGAAATTGCGACAAGCTGCTGCCTTCCGACCGGGAGCTCTCCAACAGGTATGTCGAGATCCATGTCAACCTTGATACGGTCCATCGCTGACCGGGCTATCCGATGAATGAGGTCCCAATCGATGAATACGTTGCCCCGCTCCTGCAGTTCGCTTATCGCTATGTTCTCAGCAACCGTGAGATTGGGAAACAATGACAGATCCTGATAGATAACGTGGATACCGCGGGCAAGAGAGGCCGCTGCGGCCATGTGATCCATCTTCCTGCCCTCTATGTGGATTTCGCCGCTATCGGGTTGAAGCACGCCCGAGATGATCTTGATAAGAGTGGATTTTCCAGAACCGTTTTCGCCGACAAGGCAGTGTATCTCCGCGTGGCGAATGCCGAAGTCGACGCCTTTCAGTGCGTAAACACCTACGTAACTCTTGCGGACCTCTTTCAGCTGTAGAAACTCGTCCTGCATTCCGCCGGCCCTTCAATATGCAGCGCCCGGAACGCTAAGATTCCGGGCGCCATGAACGTGAAACTGATTCCTCTTTCCCGTCACCTAGAATCCGCTGAACTGGTCGACATTGTCCTTCGTCAGAATTAGCGGGCGGTCGTAGACCAGTGTGTTCCCCGAATAAGCAAGGGGCTTACCCAGCGTCGGAATGTCCAGATTTGCGCCGATCTCGCTCCTCTTGCCGTCCAGGACCATCTTTGCCAGGTATGCCATTGCATACCCTGCCTCGCCCGGATCCCACAGAATGGAGGTGCTGAACGATCCATCCTTGAGAAACTGAGCAGCCTGGCTTGGCGAAGTTGTACCGATCACAGTGATCTTGCCAATTAGCCCCTTTTCCCGCACAGCCTGTGCGGCGCCGGGTCCGCCCTGGCTTCCAAACGTCAGGAATGCTTTGATATTCGGATGTGCAGTAATAATATCAAGCGCTGCCTGCCGGGCTGCGTTCTGATCTTCGGAAACCGGATATCTGTCGGCAACCTGCCTGAGTCCGGGATACTTCAGCTTCGCGCGTGCTATCGCGGCGTCGGCCCAGATATTATGTGCCGGAACCGTGAGCGAACCGACAAAAACCACGAACTCGCCGTCAGTGGCGGCCATGTTCTTGACCATAATATCCATCGCCTTCTCACCGAACGCGACGTTGTCGATCATCTCGACATCATAGTCGGCGTTCTTCTGATTCGGCGATTCGTGTGTGATGGTTACGATCTTCTGCGCCTGCGCTCGCGCAAATGCCGGCTCAATCGATTTCGCGTCGTTGGGTACCACAAGAATTGCATTGTTGCCCTGGTTGATCGCATCCTCGATCAAGCGTACCTGCTGCGCCTCGTCCGCGGATGCCGGGGCCTGCTGGCTGACATTCATTGAGTAGTCGGTACCCGCTTTTTTCAGACCCTGTTCCAGCCGGTCGAACCAGGTGGCCCGAAGCTTGGGAATAGACACCATGGTGTACTGCTTCGTATCGGTCTTCTCGGTCGCACCCGAGGCGACGAGCATCCCCGCGCTCACAACAAACATCAGAACTGCGGTCAATCCAATAACCGTCCTGAACACAACACGTCTTCCTCTCATATGACTACCTCCGTTCGATCCCGTAATATGTCACTGCCCGCCATTGGTGAGCGTGATTATAAACGACGAATCAGGCCGGGAGACGTCTCTCCGGCGCGCAAATCTTGCCGTTGTTGTCGAGCTCGTTGATGTAGCCAAATACAGATCGAAGCAATTGCCGGAATATCGGACGAAATGCGGTGTCTGGATAATATCCCCGTCCTTCATAGGATTCACTCCATTGTCCGAATTACGGCATGAGTGACTTGAGAAGAACAGCTATTGGATGTGCAGTTAGTTGATTATCAACTACGGTACACGAGTTGTCAACACACGAGACTGTGGCAAGGAACTGTCTACTGCCACTTTCGCACATCGAGAACTTCGCCGTTGTGCTTTCCTTCGATAGCTGCCCGATAGGTTCCGGCGAACGTGCTTACCGGGAGTCCGGCAGGCTTGTCCATGCCGAGCGCCTTCAACGTCTCTGTCGCAAACGGGGGGCTCACGATATTGATTCGGACTCCGCGCGGCATCTGGAGCGCTGCGGCACGCACAAACCCCTCGAGCCCGGAATTGACCATACTGATTGCAGCGCTGCCGGGAATCGGCTCACGTGCGAGCACACCGGTGGTCAGAGTGAATGACCCGTTGTCACGTACGGTTGCGAGCCCTACTCTCACGAGGTTCACCTGCCCCATGAGCTTGTCGCGCAGTCCGAACGCGAAATCTTCATCGGTCAGCTTCTGCAGATCTCCGAATGCAGCGCCGCCGGCGGCACTGACGAGTGCATCGAACGGCCCCACCTCGTCGAACATCTCTTCAATTGATCGCTTCGAAGTAATATCGACGCGCACATCGCCGCTCGAGTGGCCGACGGCTACAACCTCGTGGCCGGCGCGAAGCACCTTCACGATCTCCTGCCCGATGAGCCCGGTTGCGCCTACAACGATTACTCTCATGTCCGTACCTCCATTTGCGTGAATGCTCAGAAGATACGGACCGGCGAAGGGTCCGTCAAACTCGGACTCGCCAGCAGACCTGATCCATATTCAGCGAAACCTGTCGGCAATCCGATTCATGAAGCAAGTCGTGGAAAAGACGGTTGACTGAATGCCCACTCCCGGAGATAGACTATTATTTATAGATTGTCCATTTGCGCTGCCTGCTCTGTATCTGCTCTCTCCGGACAACAAGGAGGTCGAGACAGATGAACGGTTTGGGCATGAAACGGTTCACCAGGGTGTTCGCGTTCGTCCTGCTCTGCACGGGAGTGTGCGTCGGCGTCGTCTTCCTGAGCGGTTCTGTGGGCATGACATCAAGTGCCGCATT
This sequence comes from Spirochaetia bacterium, assembly GCA_035530835.1. Classification (GTDB taxonomy): domain Bacteria; phylum Spirochaetota; class Spirochaetia; order DSM-27196; family DATKUC01; genus DATKUC01. Next base: position 2,852 of record DATKUC010000051.1, on the reverse strand, counting down.
CAGCCAGGAAATACGATCAAGCGAATCCAACAAGTCACCTCTCACGAACGAGATTCCAAAGGTCTACATGACGAAGGATATAAGTCCCGCTGGATTAGCCGCGATTTACACAGCGATGGGGCGCAAGCTGCCAGGGAAAGTTGCGGTGAAGCTGAGCACAGGGGAGCCCGGTGGCAATTACTACCTCTCTCCTGCACTCATAAAGAACCTCGTTCATTCGGTGAACGGCACGATCGTAGAGTGCAACACCGCATATGGCGGCCCGCGCGAAAACACGGCCATGCACCGACAGGTGGCGAAGGATCACGGCTATACTGCAATTGCGCCGGTAGACATTATGGACGAACAGGGGTCGATCTCTCTTCCTTTCGTTGACGGAAAGAACATCAGGGAAGATCTTGTCGGCTCTCATTTTACCAAATACAATTCGTTCCTTGTTCTTTCCCATTTCAAAGGCCATGCGATGGGCGGATTCGGGGGAGCAATGAAGAACATATCGATAGGAATTGCCTCCTCCAGCGGCAAGATATGGATTCATAGCGCCGGCACTACCCGGCTGACCAGCGACCTCTATCTCGCATTCTCAACCCGTCAGGATGCATTTCTCGAATCAATGGCAGAGGCCGCCGGCGCCGTCATGAACAAGCTCGGGAAGAACATCGTTTACATCAACGTTATGAATAATCTGTCGGTTGATTGCGATTGTGACAGTCACCCCGCAGCGCCTGAGATGGGAGATATCGGCATACTCGGCTCACTTGATCCGGTAGCTCTGGATAAGGCCTGCGTCGATCAGGTATACGCGGCAGACCCGAAACAGAGCGCATCGTTGCGTCAGCGGATGGAATCCAGGAACGGTATTCACACGCTCGATCACGCGGAATCACTTGGCCTGGGCAGCCAGAAGTATACACTGGTAACAGTTGATGGTTGATCTGCTAGAACGTGAATACGTCTACCTGTCGTACTATCTCAGCATCCAGATCGAGCAGATAGCACCCTACTGGGTGCTGGGAATACTTCTTGGTTCGCTCGTATCCGTATTCGCCAAGCAGAAGATCCATTCGCTTTTTCTGTCGCTTCAGGACAGGCATCTCGGTGTATTCGGCATAATTCCCGCAAGTCTGCTCGGAATTGCCTCTCCCCTTTGCATGTACGGAACAATTCCCATAGTCGCCTCCTTTTCTTCAAAGGGAATGCGGGACGACTGGCTGGCATCATTCATGATGTCCTCCATGTTGCTGAATCCTCAGCTTCTTATATACAGCAAGGCTCTTGGAAATCAGATGTTCGCACTGCGCTTTATCTTCTGTTTCCTCGGCGGTGTGTGTGCAGGACTGTGTGTCCGGTTCTTCTTTCGTGGCAAAGCGTTCTTTTCATTCCCACGGCTCCCGGAACCGACAAACCGGGACACTCATCCGAATTTTGCTCTCCGTCTCCTGCTCAATATCTGGCGGAACGTGAAAGTGACCGGGCCGTACTTCCTCTTCGGCGTACTGTTGACAGCGCTCTATCAGCGCTACGTGCCGCAGGAATGGGTCGCCGGCATATTTGGCCGCCGCGAGCACGGCCTTGGAATCCTTCTGGCGACAACACTCGGAGTACCGCTCTATGTCTGCGGCGGCGGAACAATTCCGCTGCTCGCAGAATGGCTACAGAACGGCATGAGTGCGGGGAGCGCCGTAGCGTTCGTGCTCTCCGGCCCGGCAACGAAAATAACGAACCTCAGTGCGCTGAAAGCCGTCTTTCGTCCAATGCATTTTCTCTACTACATCGCCTTCGTTATCCTGTTCGCGATTGTCTCCGGAATACTTGTCGATCTTCTGGTGAAAAGATAACTCGTCAACCGAGCCTGGACCACGACAGAGCTCCTCCAATCGGCTACAATTCACAGCACATAAACCACTTCAAGGAGCTCGAGCGTTGCACCAGAGCGAAGGTTACATCAAGTTTTCACTGGAGATGCATGATGCTGCGCCTCCTTCCGAGGCAGCAACTGCCGCCGTGAACAAGGTCCGAACGCGCCTCTGGCGCACCGGACTCATCGGAATCTACCCCGACGGAATCGGCTTCGGGAATGTCAGCGTGCGGGCACCGTCTTCCGCACTCGATTCCCTCATCGATACCGGGCCATCCTGCTTCTACATTTCGGGTACTCAGACCGGTGCCGAAGAAGTACTGTCTCCCGGCGAATACGCGCTTGTGTACTCGTATGATCGGGCGAACAACTTTCTCCGGTGCAGCGGACGTCTCCGCGCATCGTCGGAATCCTTAAGTCACGGAGCCTGTTACGAGGCAAATCCGGAGATTCAGGGAGTGATCCACGTTCATAGCCGCCGACTTTTCGACTATCTGGCCGCGCAGATGTTTCCCTCTACATCGCTGAAAGCGGCAAACGGTACTCCGGAGATCGCAGACGAAATAAACCATCTTGTTCGCCAAATCGGTGAGCCGGCGGGAATATTCTATATGGGCGGACACGACGAAGGGGTGATTGCGTACGGCCCCACTATCGAGGTGGCAGAGACAGTTCTGCTTGAACTCTACCGGATGAGCAACCAATAGAGGTAACAGGATAAATACAGATGAAAGGCGACAACAACGGGAATCTGCGAACAACGCAGTCAGACGTACTCTCGATCTCGTTCCGGGACGACCGCCTCTACTTTCTTGACCAGACGCGGCTGCCCGAAGAGAGTGTTCAGGAGGAACAGTCCTCCGCCGAACAGGTGTGGGACTCGATCAAGAGACTGAAGGTCAGGGGAGCTCCCGCGATCGGGATTGCCGGAGCGTACGGTCTCTACATAGGAGCCCGCCGGCAACTTCAGACTGAGCCACGAATGACGGCCGAC
>DATKUC010000050.1:0-6471 GCA_035530835.1 Spirochaetia bacterium | reverse complement strand
GCTCGCCTGGTGGGGCGCACAGAGCGGTCCCCCGCCGACCGATACTGCCTCGGCAGAGTTTGTCGGATGGCACGCGCTGATCCACAAGGTGGGGCCGGCGCGACCGCGCGGCGGTTCGGGCATGCTGACACAGGCCCTCGCTGCCCACGTTCGCGACCACGGCGGAACTGTTCTTGCCGGCAGTGAGGTCCGAAGGATCCTCGTTGAAGACGGTAGAGCGTGCGGTGTGGAAACCGTGTCAGGTGACCGCTTTACCGCGAAGCGCATCATTTCGAATGCGCACGTATGGGTCACCTACCTCGATCTGCTCGCCGACTGGACGCCGCCGGCACTCAGGGAGAGGATCCGTTCAATACGGGTGGGCAACGGCTTCGGGATGGTGATACGCTGCGCTGTCGATCACCTGCCGCGCTACCGTCTCTCTGCTGTTGATCCTGAGGAGATGCTGAACGGTCTCCAGCTCATCTGCCCCTCTACGGACTACCTGCTTGCCGCCTACGGCGACTACCTCCGGGGCGAGCCGTCGGAGAACCCGGCTGCTGTCGCAATGACATTCAGCGCCATTGATCCCTCGCTTGCTCCACCGGGAAAACACACGCTTTTCGTATGGGGGCAATACTACCCGTGGAAACTGCGAAACGGCCTTCGGTGGGAAGACATTCGGATTCGGGAGGCTGAAAAACTCATCGGAGTAGTTGAACGGCTCGCCCCCGGAACCCGCGACGCGCTGATCGACTGGTACATTCAGAGTCCGGTGGACATCGAGAAGAAGCACAACATGCCCCATGCAAATGTCATGCACGTTGAGATGAGCCTGGATCAGATGTTCATGTTCCGGCCGCTGCCCGAACTCGCGCTCTACTCGACGCCGCTCCGCGACCTGTTCATGGCAAACGCGGGCATGCACCCGGGCGGCGGAATCTCCGGCGCGGCGGGCTACAACTGCGCCCATGTTGTCCACGACAGTCTGCGCCGCCGGTTATTCAGGCGCCCGGCGCAGGCAGCCCGGCCCCGCTGATAAGCTCGCCAACGTTGCCGGCAACCTCCATTCCGGCGACCTTCCCGATTCCTGAATAGAGCAATTCTCCCGTACGGACGCTCTCCAGTGAGACGTCGATCCGTGCGTCGATGCTTTCGTGAATGCGTCGTTCCATGCGGCCCTCGACCGGCGCAACAAGAATGCCGCTCGCTGCGCGGTATCCGCGGACGTGCAGCGTGTGAGTCCTGTCGCGAACTTCGATCGTCACATCGACATCGGAGAGTGAGAGCGTGGTAAGGCGCGCGCCGGTATACGTGGCGAATGTGAGCATTCTGCCCGCGTGCCAGAGCACAATCATGAATCCGGAAAATGCATTCCCAAGCCAGGGTACGCGACCTATCGAAACCATGATCGACGTTGAACCCTCGGGAAAATGATTCGACTGCATCCAGATCCACGATGATGGAAACGAACGGCCCCAGTCCTTCTCGATGTAGCCGCCACCACCGTCGAACTTCACCAGGCCGGATTCAACTGCGCCTTCCGCAGTGCGAATGCCGATTGTGAGCGCACCGTCCAGACGGTGGTTCATTGAAACCACGCCGTGGTAACACTCCATGAACGGGGCGAACGCATACGGTCCCATTGCCCCCGGGGAAAAGAGTGTCGATGGGTAGGGAACTTGTGATGAGAACTCCACAGTTCCCGACAGCCTCATCTCGGGGCGATCCACGGCGAGGTGAATGCGGTCCCCGGAAAAATAGTTTTCGGCGATCGATATTTCGAAACGCGAACGAGAGAATCTGAACTGATCAACTGGATAGGATACGAACGCCGTTTCGGTGGTCTTTCCATCAATGATCTGAATGAACGCGTTACCTCTCGACTTGCTGCTCAGCTTTCCGAGCGCGATTCCAGCGATAATTGCATACGCACTGCTGCAATCCCGGGACACGAGTTTGAAATACCAGCCTTCAAAGTAGGTTCGGCGGGTGAGCCTGCCCTGAAATACCGGCGGATTCCACAGGCGGAAAAGATCGGTCAGTGCCATTTGTACTCCGCTCAGAAGAATCACCGATAGAAATATGACTGTCAAGGTAATAAATCAGCCTCGGAGGATGGAGTCGCCTCCGGGCGAAAAAGGACATCTCCCGTTCTGTATCATCAGCACAACACGAACGAAACTGTTCTCTGCGTGACAAGAGGCTCAACTTCGCGGTAGAAGACACGACCCGATGCCGGCGCCACGACTGTCGACAACTCCCGGCCACAGAGACTGTCGGTGATGACGCCCAACTGCTCACCTTCGGATACTTCATCGCCCAGGTTGCGCTGAGCTTGCCAGAGTCCCGCGTGCTCGGTCCAGACGAGATGCATCTGATTGTCGGTGACCACCTCAGTCTGAAATCCCCCGCCGTCCGCCTCTTCAAGAACCTGTGTCTGCCTGAGAAAGCGCAGTATGGCACGCACCGTCTCATCGGTTTGCGCAGTATCGACAGCAAATGACTGGCCACCAAGAAGTGAATACGCCTTCGTGTTCCAAATCTGCCAGTTGTAGTTAAGACTTCCGGTCTCCTGTGGATTCGGCTCATGAAGATGCAGATAGCGAAAGCCGAATTTCAGTGCGTCGGTGACATTCTCGTATCCGGTGCTGTGAATCCTGACATGGTTCACATACTGTCCGCGCTGGTTGATCGAGGTGAGGTTGATACCGTATTCGTAGGTGGTCAGAACGTCCATGAGTGCCCGCGCAATGCGCTGGGTCGTCTCTCCGGCGGCATACCCGGGAAACATGCGGTTGACGTCGGTGTTATCCAGGCTCCAGAAACGTCTTCCCACATTGAACGAAAAGGGATTCGCGGCAGGTATTACCAGAATCTCCTGTCCTCCTGCTATCCGATGCTCCCGCAGTTCAAGCTCACGCACAAGGTGTGCCGCGGCCGCCATCTGCTGGATCTCCGAACCGCGCATGCCGGCAATGATTGCGACAGCGGGAGCGCCGGAACCGAATCTATATCCCCAGATAACAAAATCGTCGCGCCCGGGAGATGCGAGCCGAAAAAGCATGTCACGCTTCATTCTTCCTCCGCAATTGCGGACGGCTCGTAAAGCCGGGCGATAAGCGAACCTTCCATCACGATAGGGTACTCGCGAAGCGTGAAAACCAGAGCGTCGGCCGGGCTCTCGATGCGGGCGACTGTCTCACCGGTCTGTGCTGAGAGGATCGAACCGAGAACCTGCCCCTCCTTGATACTCATCCGGTGCCCGACCTCGGGAACAAACAGTCCGGCCGCAGGCGCGTTCACGTGATGTATTGCCCCTTTGTCGGACTCCATCGGCGCCCGAATTGCAGGGTGGCTCCTGTCCGCACCCAACACACCCAGAAAGGTCCCGAGCGCGCCAATTCCGGTTACCAGATCCTGCGCCATGGCCGGGGTAAGGCGCATCCCGACGCCCATCTCAACGACGAGAGTCGGCGTATTCCTGCTGTTCAGCGAATAGGCGAGCGTATTCTCAAGCACCGTTGCAGCTTCGTGAATCCAGAGAAACTCGACGTTCAACCACCTGGCAAGCGGTTTGAGCATCTCCGCATTCGCCTGGCTTATTCTGACCTGCGGAATCTCGCGCAGGAATATATTCGACGCGTGCACGTCGACAACCGCAAGCGCGCCGGTCAGCGAATCGAGGATTCCATCGGTAACGGGCGCAAGAAACGAGCCGTGACTGTTGCGATCAAGATCGAAGGTGCGATTCAGATCCACATCGGCCGGTGGCATATTGCGCGTTATCGTATCGAGTCCGAGCGGATTGAGCGCAGGATAGATGTCGACGATGCCCTTCACATCCCATCGCCCTTCGGTCAACGCGCTGGCGAGCCACGCGCACACAAGCTGCCCTTCCACTTCGTCACCGTGAGTTCCCGTTACGACTGCGATGCGCGGCAGACTCTCTTCGTCTCCCGGTTCGGCCGCAAACCGCGTGCGGCGGATTACCAGCCGTTCGGCAACGGGTAGCGTAAGATCGACCACTGTCTCCACGGATTGCTTCACAATGCAACGACTTTCGATGTCACCGACATCGTTTGAGTACCGCCGCCTGAGAACACGCCACGGTCAAGTCGGCAATCGGCGGCATCGCGTCCACGCGCCCATGCAAGGTAGTGCGGACCGGCTGGAACTCCACGGGTCGGGTCAATTCCGTGCCACTGATCCTCTGACCACACGTCCATCCATGCATGACTCTGGCCCTCACCGGGAACGAATCCTGCAACATAGCGCGCCCGGACACCCCGCATTCGAACAAGGCTTATCGAAGCCTGCACCATATCCTGACAGACCCCCACGCCGAGCGTCGCTGACTCTTCTGCGGGAGTAGCGGGGCCGGTCACCTCGGCGCGGTACTCGATGTGATTGTGAACCCAGCGTGCGGCGTTCCAGGCAATCCCGAGCGGGGTGGCGGCCGATTCAAAGCGGCCTGCCCAGTCGAGCAGAGTGGGACCGGGCGCGGTCAGCACCGAAAAGCCCGCACACCATTCCGGCCCGGGTTCCGCGCTGTGCACGGCGGTACGGCTGAACCTGCCATGGATATCGATCGTGAGATCGGTGTGGGCATCCGGGATGAATGCATAGTAGAGTGACTGTCCCCAGCAGTCTTCGCGCATTTCGCACTCCGTCTGCGGCTCGAGGATCCAGCCATTCTCGCCGCCCGCGGCACTCCACTCAGCGCAGGGCTGGATGCGGCATAACAGGTGATGTTCGCGTACGGGTTCCGAAAATCGCCATTCAACGCGATACTGAAGATCAACTTCCATGAGTGTAGGCCTCCTGAAAAAGTCGGTTGACGCTGAGCAGTGCTTCGGCTCGCTCCTCCGGAGTCTCTGCGTCGGGAATACGCTCCGCCGGCACATCGACTGCGAGAACAGAGGAGAGTCTGTGCAGCCTCGCTTTCCACGCGCGCTGTTGGCCAGTGTCATGACCGAGTTGCAGCGCCAGATCGAGCCGCTCCACGAGCCGGCCGAAATGGGCGAGCGCCACCTCGGTCTCATCACCGGTATCTTCAAATGCGCCCCAGAACGCGTACAGGTATTCAACGACCGCCCGAATCCGAAACAGGTCAGGCTGCTCGAGACTGTCAAGCATGCTGTATCCCGAGCGGAAAGACGCAAAGCATTCGAGAGGAAGAAGATCGCGCAACACCAGCACATTGTCATAGGCATTCTGCAGAGAACTGATCATCGAGTATGTGCGATCGTGATCGAACGTCTGGTACACCTCAGTCGACAGGATGATGGTTCGCTGAGCATAGCGTCCCAACCAGTAGAGCGCGCCGCCTTTCGTTACCGAGACAATACCCATGTGTCTTTGAAACCGCCTCCCTGCGATGAGTTGACCACCAGTGACCCTTTTTCGACTGCGTACCGGGTGAGTCCGCTCGCCCATACGCGCGTTGACGATCCGGAGAGCACAAACGCGCGGAAGTCAGCCTTCCGGCGAACGACCCGGTCGCCCCGAAGAACCGATAGCTCACAAAAATCAACTATTTCCTGCGCGATGTACCGTCTCGGTTGCGCCCGTATCCGTTCCTTCCAGACTGCAAGCTCTGAACGGCTCATGTTCTGCCCGAACACCACGCCGTAGCCACCGGCTTCCGCGACGTCCTTCACCACGAGACGGCCGAGATGCTCGAGGATGTAGCTGCGATCGCGGTCGAATGCGGCAAGATAAGTTGGCGCGTTCGCGAGCGTCGGTTCCTGATTCAGGTAATACCGGATTAGCTCCGGCACGAAGTAGTAGATCCCCTTGTCGTCGGCAACTCCGTTACCCGGCGCATTGAGGAGTGCAACCCCGCCGCGTCTGAGCACATCGAACAGCCCCGGCACGCCGACCATGCTGTCCTCGCGGAAGGCAAGAGGATCAAGGAAATCGTCGGAAAGGCGGCGATAGGTCTTGCGCGCGATGAGCGGATAGGCAGCTCCGGAGGGGACTCGAAGATTGTCCTCCAGGATGATCCAGGTTCCGTTGCGTTCCTGCACCAGGTCGATTCCGGCTACATGGCAGAAAATGTCCTTCGGAGGGCGAAGGCCTCTGACCTCCGGCAGAAAGCCGGTGGACGCGTAGAGAAAATCCGCGGGCACGACCTTGTCCTTCACGATATGGGCGGGCCCGTACACGTCCTTCAGAAAGAGGTTCAGTGCGTCGATTCTCTGCATCAGCCCCTTTTCCAGGGTGTCGAACTCCCACCGGCCGATGATCCTCGGCACAGCTCCGAACGGAAAGAGACGATCCTGAAACTGTTGATTCCGGTACAATCCGAAGGTCACCGCATAGCGCTCGAAACTCGACTGAAGCCGATCCCTCTGATCCCGAGTCAGCAGGAACTCGGGCACTACAGCGCCGCCGGGATGACTCCCCGACCGTTCCCTCACCAGAACAGAATTCCCGAACATGGATGCCTCCGTACTGCACTGTACTTATAGCAATACCCGTGCCATG
>DATKUC010000049.1:0-5780 GCA_035530835.1 Spirochaetia bacterium | reverse complement strand
GTCGATGATTCTGAACCGGCTTGCGGCGAACGCCGATGAGCTCGGCTCCTACATGCGCTACCTGAAGACGAGAACCGATTTCACCGAATCGGAGTACCGGCAGCGCATCCGGGAGAAGAACGACATCATCGAAGATCTGCGGAACAGGATCGATGCGCTGCAGATCGACCACGAGCAGAAGCGCGCGCTCACCTCGAGCCTGAACGAATTGCGCACGAACCGCAGCCATGAGGCGGAGTTCGCCGAACGCTTCCCCTGGCTTGAAAACTTCATGGAATCGAACCTGTTCAAAGACATCACCGACCGCATCAGCACCATCGTGAACTCCGACGAGTTCCGCGGCATCGAATTGAGCGACACCGATATCCAGTTGCTTTCGAACGCACAGCACGATCTGATGCGCCTGGTCGACAGCCCTGAGATGATGGCCGAAGTGATGAAACAGCGGCCGATTCTGGAGACACTCAAACGCATCGAGAGCGGCGATGGCTCAGATAAGCCTGCCGCGGATGATGAGCCTGAAATTCCTGCGCGATCCGACGATCCTCCGGACAACTCGTAGCTGATCATAATTGACAGCTCACAACGCTCCGGTTACGATTCACGTACTGATTATTCACAGTGTGAGTAATCAGTAAAGGATGGCTGTCGGTGGCCCCGGCGGATGATGCGTCATCCACTATCGAATACTCACTCCTCGGCCTCCTCAACGAGCGGCCGATGTACGGCTATGAGCTCGCACGCAGACTGCGCAACCCAACCGGTCTGGGTGTCGTCTGGCACGTATCGCAGAGCAATCTCTACGGTATGCTCGCAAAACTGGGCAGCCGGGGACTGGTCACTGTCGCGCTGGAGGATCAGCCGACCCGCCCCACGCGAAAGGTCTTTCGCCTTTCGGAAGCGGGAGAGTCCGAGTTTTCACGCTGGATGCAGAGTCCGGTGCGACACGGCCGGAACATCCGCATCGAGTTCATCGCGAAGCTCTACTTTGCCGAGCGACTGAACCCGGTCGCGGCGCGCACGCTCGTGCGGGAACAGAAGCGTGCATGCACACTCTGGTACGAGGAAACAACGGCGCGACGGGATTCGTCCCCGGATCCCACCGAGTTCGACGTGCTCGTCTACGAGTTCCGGGCGGGACAGCTCAGCGCAATCATCGCGTGGCTCGAACGGTGTGAGGCATTTCTCGACAAAAGAAGCGAAGTGATCACTGCGGCGATCAAGCCGGTGGTTCACCGGAAGGAAGATTGATGAAATACGCATCGGTGCTGTTGCTGCTGGCAATCGCGGCAGGTTCGGCGTGGGGCGAAGGAGGGCGGGAACAGGTGGGTCATCCGCGGCCCTCGGGCATCCACGGATCGGTGGTCGTCTACGCTGCCGCCTCCCTCACGCAGGCATTCACGGTAATCGGTGATGAGTTCATGAAGCGCCATCCCGGAACGAAAGTGCTGTTGAACTTCGCAGGCTCCCAGCAGCTGTCCCAGCAGCTGGCACTCGGCGCATCGGCCGACGTGTTTGCAAGTGCAGACTCAAATCAGATGAAAAGGGCGGAAGATCACGGACGCATCGGGCCGGGTGCGCCACGAATTTTCGCCCACAACAGGCTGATCGTCGTGGTCGCCCGCAATACATCGGCTCCCGTTCGCGGACTTGCCGACCTTGCGCGGCGTGGTCTGAAGATCGTGCTCGCGGCACAACCGGTACCGGTCGGCAGATACTCGCGCATCTTCCTGGACAAAGCGGCTGCGGACCCCGCCTACGGCGCGGCGTTTCGCGACGGAGTAACCGCCAATATCGTCTCGCTCGAGGAGAATGTGCGCGCGGTGCTGAACAAGGTGATCCTGGGAGAGGCGGATGCAGGGATTGTCTATTCGAGCGATCTGAGTGCGAAGAGCGCCGCAGAGGTAACAACGATACCGATTCCCGACGCGCTCAACACAATTGCAAGTTATCCGATAGCGCCGGTGGCCGACAGCACGAATCCTCGCGCCGCCGCGGCCTTTGTTGATCTTGTGCTCTCGGCGTACGGACAGAAGGTGCTGGCCGATTACGGCTTTGTGCCGGCGCACCCGGCGGGAATTGCAGCGAAGTGAGGCGCCAACCCGGATCGGAGCTCATGCGGACAGGTGGTCCGACTCCGGCATTGCGGCTCAGGATTCCCGGCGGCCGGATGCGCGGAGGGAGAACCGGAAGCAAACTCTGGTACGCGGCCGTAGTGCCTTGCCTTGCCTTTCTCGTGATCCCGATTGCGACCCTTCTTCTGTACGAAAATCCCGGGCGCATTCTTGCGAATCTCGATCAGCACCAGGTTGCACAGGCAATCAGACTGAGCGTTCTGACCACGGTGACTACCACGCTTATTGCTCTCGTCGTCGGCACGCCGGTAGCCTATCTGCTTCCGCGGCTCCGCGGCTTCGGCCACAGGCTCGTTGAGACGGTTGTCGACCTGCCGGTGGTGCTGCCACCGGCTGTGGCCGGTATCGCGCTGCTTCTGACCTTCGGACGGCGGGGAATCATCGGCGCCCAGCTTTCGGCGCTCGGCATCGGCGTATCGTTCACGACAGCAGCGGTTGTGCTCGCGCAGCTGTTCGTCGCCGCGCCCTACTTCATCAAGACCGCGGCGGTCGCATTTGCGGCAATCAGCCCGGATACGAAGGAGGCCGCCGCGCTCGACGGCGCATCGCGATGGGCGACGTTCCTGCATATCACGCTTCCGCTCACCCGCAACGCTCTGCTCAGCGGCTCGATCCTCACGTTTGCCCGCGCGCTCGGTGAGTTCGGGGCAACCATCATCTTTGCCGGCAATCTGCCGGGTCGCACCCAGACGATGCCACTTGCGATCTACATCGGCTTTGAGATCAATCTCGACGTTGCGCTCGCACTCTCCATCCTGCTCGTCGCAGTATCATTCCTCGTCATGCTCGTGACGAGATTGCTGCTGAAGGAGCAGGAGGAGCAGTAACGCGAGGCAGTGCTTTTTCAGCGAGCCTTTTCCATGACGCGATTCAGACGCCCGACGAAGTCGGCAGGATCGGCTATGGGCATGCCTTCGAGCAGGAGCGCCTGATCGAGCAGGAGAGCACTCACATCCTGGACAAATGCCTCATCGACATCATCCTTGAGCTTCAGTACGACCGCGTGGTCGGTGTTGATTTCAAGAATCGGCTTAACTTCCGGCAGATCCTTCTGTCCCATCGCCTTCATCATCTGCTGCATCTGAATGCTCGGATCATTCGCGTCGACGACGATACATGAGGGGGAGTCCGACAGACGGACCGATGAGCGGACATCCTTGACGCGGTCACCGAGCGCCTTCCTGATCTTCTCGATGACAGGCTGCGCTTCCTTCTCCTTCGCCTTGTCCGTCTCAGTGTTCAGATCCTCGCCCGCATCCGCACGATTCACCGGTTTCAGATCGAGATCTTTGTACTTGCCGATCATTGGCGCTACAACTTCATCGATCTCGTCGTCCATGATGAGCACTTCGATGTCCTTGCGCTTGTACGCCTCGATCAGCGGAGAGTGCCGAAGCGTCTGCTCGTTCTGGCCACTTATGTAGTAGATCGCCTTCTGATCGGGCAGCATCCTCTCCTTGTACTCGGCAAGGCTCGTGAAACCATCAACCTTCGTGGACTTGTACCGCACGAGATCGAGCAGCTGCTCACGGTTTCCGTAGTCGGAGTAGAGCCCTTCCTTGATCGGCCTGTTGTACTGTTCGATAAACTTCACGTAGAGCTCTTTGTCTTCCTGCGCGATGCGGGCGAACTCGTTCAGCAGCTTCTTCACCGATTGGTTACGGATGTTCAGCATGATCTTGTTCTGCTGCAAAATTTCACGGCTCACGTTGAGCGGCAGGTCCTCACTGTCGATTACACCGCGGACAAACCGCAGGTAGGAGGGAAGCAGCTCTTTTTCATCATCGGTGATGAAGACTCGCCGAACGTAAAGTTTCACGCCAGGGCGGTAATCCATATAGTACATGTCGAACGGCGCTTTCCGGGCAATATAGAACAGCGTCGAGTACTCGAGAGTACCTTCCGCCTGCGTGTGCAGCCAGAAAAGCGGATCTTCGGTGTCGTGGCCGATGGTCTTGTAGAACTCGTGGTAATCACTGTCGGCAAGCTCGCTCTTCGACTTGCGCCACATTGCGCTTGCCGAATTGACCTGTTCGACCGCCTCCTCGCTCTTCTTCTCCTTTCCCTTGTCGTCATACTCTTTCCTGGTGTAGTGCAGGTAGATAGGAAAAGCGATGTGATTCGAATACTTCTTGATGACTTCCTCGACCGACCATCTGCTCGCGTACTCCTGCCCCTCTTCATTCAGGTGAAGCGTGACAATGGTGCCGTGGCCCGGCTTCTCGGCTTCCACGATATCGAAGTCTCCCGCGCCGCTGCTCGTCCAAAGGTACGCCTTCTCCTCGCCCGCCTTTCGCGTCAGAACCTCGACGCGGTCTGCAACCATGAACGCGCTGTAGAAGCCGACGCCGAACTGACCGATCAGATTCGAATCGCGTCGCGCATCCCCGGAGAGCATGGCGAGAAATCCCCTGGTGCCCGATCGGGCGATGGTACCGAGGTTCTCGATGAGGTCCTGTTCGTTCATACCGATGCCGGTATCTTCGATCGTGAGCGTCTTCTTGCTCTCTTCGTCCATCCTCACATCGATCCTGCCGTCGTAGGAGAGCGATTTGAACGCCTCATCGGTCATTGTCAGATACTTCAGCTTGTCGAGCGCATCCGAACCATTTGAAATGAGTTCGCGAATGAAGATCTCCTTGTGGGAATAGAGCGAATGAATAATGAGGTGGAGAAGCTGGCTCACCTCAGTCTGAAATTGATGCCGTGCCATGAAACACTCCTTTCTGTACATCGCTGGACTGCGCCTGAAACCGACTGAAGCGGTTCCTCATGCGCTGCTGCACACCCGACTTGATCCCCCTTCGAAAATGAGCGAAGGACACTATAGCCATCGTATAAAGTGATGTGTGAGCAAAATATAGCAGGGAAACCGTCTATCGGCAACGATAATGGGAGCTGATCAGCGGTTCACTGATAGCTCACGTACGCAGGTTGAGGATTCATCTTCATGACGTCCGCGGGAGTCATGATCGGATCATCATATCCGGTGCGTTCCCACGGCTTTGCGAAGAAAAGCTTGAAGCCCTTGAGCGGAATGTTGGTCGCCTCAACATTGTAGTCCCATGACATATGCTTCAGGTTGGGCGGGCCGAACCCATCCGCGTTGAGCACCAGACTGATATCCGAAAAATCGGCCCGCACAAGCTGGCGGTCGGTGATCATCCGGTAGTTGAACTGATGGACGATGAGGATCTTCTTGCCGGGGATTCCATGCTGCCTCATGTAGTCCTGCATGAGCTGCTCGGCCGCGTTGATGTCCTTTCCGGAGATGGTTCCGATCACTTTGCCCGGCTGCAGAGTCTTCCATTCCGGATCGATAGCGAGATTTACGCAGGGATACATCAGAAATGGCAGCATCTTGCGGATCGCCTCCTCGACGCTGTACTTGCCGAGCTGGTGGTCGAGGATAACGAGCATACCGTGTGATTGCGCGTACCTGATGTACTGCATCACTTTCGCGGTGCTCACGTAACCGATGTCCGCGTTCGCATAGACGGTACCGTAGACGATTTCGAATGCCGGAACAACGCCCTTCGGTCCATTCACCGCGTTGTACTCGCCGCACAGCTTCTCAAGCTGTTGCGCTGCCTGCTCAACTGAATCCTCACCGAGAATACCCATGTACCGGGTGTTCGGATTGCC
>DATKUC010000048.1:0-15496 GCA_035530835.1 Spirochaetia bacterium | reverse complement strand
TAGGTCGCAAGGTACTTGATCGCGTTGAACGTATCGTTTCGAAGCGATGCGGCGTATCCCATGTAGAAGCTCGCCTTTGGAGCCGATCCGGAACTCGCGTTGTCGTATGCATCCTTGAACGTGTAGAACGCCTCGTTATATTTGCCCTGCTGCATCAGAGTCAGACCCTGGCTGATCAGTTGCTCGGTGTTTCCGCCGCCCGCCCAGACCGTCTGCGGTCCCGATTGAGCTTCCGCCGCACGTACGCCACCGACGACCGCGCTGTTCTGGTTGTCGGAACTCTTTACGAGCGCCTCGACTCTCTGTGTGAGAAGACTCGCAAGCCCGGCGGAGCTTGCTGCCGCGCTTCCCTGAACCAGACTTGTCATGTGATAGACACCGGGGCTGCTCAATTTGACGGTAACTGAGCCGTTGGAGATCTCGGCATAAGCGTTTGCCCCGAGACGAATTGTACCGTCCGACGGTATCGTGTCGCCGATCGCTACACTGTACCAGCCGTCGGTCTGCTGAAGTTCAACCGTACCCTGTACGTAATCGGCTGAAAAACTATCTGCTGCTGCAATTCCCGTTGCGGCTATGAGCAGCAGAATTGCAATCACCTTACCTTTCATGCAGCCACTCCTCCATTTTTTGCGTCCGGACCATTCCGTTCGTCAGGGTTCTCATAAACCTGACCATTATATTACCACTTTATCCAAAGTATATCACGGCCGAAGATCAACTTACATCACCCGGACGCTATCTTCTTTTTCGGTGAATCCACTCGCGGGCATAATCGACGGCGATACGCTGGGGAAAGAGTCGGCAAAACGCGTTGCCGACCAATCCAGTGCGAACATGCTGGGAGTAGGAATCGCAGAAGTCCCTTCCGATGTCATTGAAATCGCTTGAGTCGAGGTTGATATTTCGATGCCGTTTCCACCTGCGATGCCCGTTTTCCATGATCGGGGCCATCTCATAGATCATTTCCTTTGTTGCATATTCGGCTCGATGCTCGGCAAGGTGAAACGAGGTATTTCGATCGAAATCCACGCCCAGAAGCAACACGCTTCCGTCCATATCATAGACCCGCGCGAGCGGTGAACCCTCCCCAAGCCCGAAGTTCAATTCATGATTATTGACGAGGTCGATGCTTCGCTCGCCCCAGGCGGCAAACGAGAAGTGCGGGTGTACACTGCGGACAACTTCGGCCATGGTCCGAAACAACTCCGGAATTGAACCCATTCCACGGGACGGAGTTGTCTCCGGACGGAACGGCGGTGTTGCCTGTCGGATGACCGGCCACCAGCTGCGCGGCACGGGAGGATTTTCCCACCGTGAAGGGTCTGAAAGGTGCGAGGTATGGGTCGGCATGATGAGATTCCCGAAGGGACGAATGACGGCCATGAGCGCGTCGACAACTGCTACCTCACCGCCGCAGACCCAACCGAGTGCACTCAGGCTCGAGTGAACCAGAATCGTCATTCCCGGTTCCACGCCAAGTTTCCGCAGGTCGGCAGCTATCTGGTCGACGGTAACAGGCGCCTTCGGAAATTTCGTTATGACATCTGTTTCACTCACCTGTTTCTCCATGAGTGGGTTCGCGTGGAGTCAGTGTCGCATCACCGCCCCGGCAGGTGGCTATCAAGCCAGGAAAGCACGTCCTCATACACCTCGGATCTGTTGAGTTCATGCAGAAGCTCGTGCCGCGCCTCAGGATAGAGCCTGACCGATACATCGCGGCCCCCCGCAGCGCGATACTCGTCCGCACTGCGCTTCACGCCCTTGCCGAAGCTCCCGACAGGGTCCTGTTCGCCGGAGATGAAGAACAGCGGGAGCTCGGCGGGCACTTTGCGAATCTGGTCCTGACGATAGATCCGCTGCGTTCCGGTAAACAGATCGAGAAAGAACGCCGCGGTGCAGACGAATCCGCAATAGGGATCGGCGACATAGGCTGCGACTTCCTCTGCATCCCGCGAAAGCCAGTCGAACTCTGTTACCGCCGGTTTGAATGGTCGATTGAAGCTTCCGAACGTGAGACCGTTCAGGCTGCTGCTCGGATGCCGCGCCCCCTTACGTGCGATCTGTCGCTTCGAGAGGAAGAGTCCCACGCGCAACATGGCGCCGGGATTTCCGTTTGCTCCGGACAGGATGACACCCGCGAGCGAATGGCCTTCGTTCACCAGGTAATCACGGGCAAAGATACTCCCCATGCTGTGGCCAAATAGAAATAGCGGCAGATCCGGGTGACTCTCGCGCGCAATCGTGCTGAGCTTCCTCAAGTCACTCACCACGAGATCCCAACCGCCCGAATCGGCCAGATGTCCGGCTTCCGCAAGTGCGCCGGCAGTTTCACCGTGACCGCGATGGTCCTCCGCATAGACTGCATAGCCCGCGCCGGCGAGGTAGCGCGCGAACTCATCGTAGCGGGCGCGGTGCTCGGCCATTCCGTGAATGATCTGCACGATCGCCTTAGGCGCCGATGGTTCGGTCGACTGCCATTCGGTCGCGAAAATATCCTTTCCGTCTTCAGCTTTGTAGGTGAAGTTGCGCTTTTCCGTGACGTGCCCCCTGACACATTACCGTTTCTTTCGTCGCTCTGTGAAGTGCTCCGGGTCGAGCCCCTACACTTCGATCATCTTCTGCGAGAGCAACCATTGAACCGATTCGTAGACAGCTTCGAGGGAACTGTATCGCGGAGCGTACCCGAGGAGGGATTTCGCCTTCTGTATGCTGGAATTCGGACTCCGGGACATGTGATCCCAGGTGCTCTTCACATCGTCTTCGGTCAGTCCCTTCGTCCACACCTCGTCCGGCGCCCGGAAAACAAGCCGCGCTTTGCGGCCGAACCAGCCGGCCGCGACTTCGGCGAAACCGCGCAGAGTTACCGCAGCTTCCGAGACACAGTTGAAATCCTCGCCCCGTGCCACCGACCAGCGCTCCATGGCAAGCAGAAAGAGCTGGGCTATGTCATCGGCGTGGACGTGATGGACAGTCTCCATTCCCAATGTCGGATACGCAATCTCTTCTCCCCGGGCGAGCCGGGAGAAGACCAGCGGATTCCAGTTCCCGAGCGGATTGATGGGGTACCATCCGGGGCCGACGATATGCCCGGGGTGGATCACCGAGACGGGGAAACCGGTGCGACGTGATTCATCGAGCAGATAGCGCGTGAGCTCGAGCTTGTTCACGCCATATTCCCCGAACGGGTTGAGCGCTTCGGTCTCGCGGGTCGGAACCGAAACACTCGCTCCGTGAACCCAGATCGTCCCGCAGACCAGCAACTGCTGCACCTGTCCTGCGAGAGCCTTGACCAGGATCTGGCCGCTTCTGGCGGTGAAACAGATCATGTCGATGACGACGTCCGGCTTTTCGGCAAGAATCGAGCTGCCGAAGGAACCATCCGCCTCGGCAGCTTCCCGATCGAGGGCCACCATCTTCACACCTTTCCAGGCGGCGTGCGCGGCATACGGCTTCCTGTTGTTTCTCGAGATGCAGGAAACGGTGTGCCCGAGTTCGACCAGACGAGGTACGAGATAGGTGCCGACGTGTCCGGTTCCACCGATTACCGTTACATTCATGCTGTTCCTCCCTGATTGGTTCTATCTGAATAGCAGCTTCGTGAAAACATCGTGCAGGGTGACTTTACCGCGGACGTCCGCCGACGTAACTGACGACTGTCACCAGAATGTAGAGTGCAAGCAGTATCATCCCAAACGGCCTTTTCATCGACTCCTTCGACATGAAAATCCCAATCCGGAAAACTACCAGCACCGTCAGCATAATCGGGAAGTAGAGCGTGTAGAAGTCCGGCTGAACGAGAAGTCCTCCACTCGTCACTGACGCGGCAGCCCCTGTCACGAAGAGGACGTTCAGAATATCTGCACCGATGATGTTTCCGACTGCCAGATCGCCATGCCCCTTCCGCGCCGAGGTTACCGCGGTGACAAGTTCCGGAAGTGAGGTTCCAAACGCGACGAGAGTAGCGCCAATGACGCTGTCGGGTATGTGAAGCCGGGTTGCCGCCTCACGTACAGCAGGAATCAGCACTTCCGAGGCTCCGACTACCATAACCACGCCCAGCAACAGGAGGGATCCGGTCAGGAGTGCGCTCCTGGTACGTTCCGGACCACGATCTTCTGCGGCAAGGAGGCCGCTTCGCGCCCACTGTATTGATAGCAGTATGTAACCCACAAGAAGTGCAAGAAAGACAAACCCGACAAATTGAGGAATACGGCCACCCTTGCTGAACAGAGTGCCGTTCGCAGGAACGAACAGAATGCTCGACAGCACCAGAAGAACGCCGGAGCCAAGCTGAATCCAGCCCTGACGGTTGACAACATGGGGATTCAGTTTCAACGGTGCAATGAGCGTCGCAATACCCAGAATGAGGCCCGTATCCGCGATAATTGAACCGACAGCATTCCCCAGCGCGAGACCGGGAGTTCCTGACAGTGCCGCAACCACGGAAACCGACGTCTCAGGCAACGTCGTCCCCAGGCTCACGATCGTTGCGCCGATGAGCATCTTCGGCACGCCCCACTGCGCGGAGAGCGTCACCGCCTCGTCAACCAGGATATCCGCTCCCTTTGCGAGGAGATAGATCATCACGGCGATGATCAGAAGCAGGGCGACGAGCGGCGCGCCTTGCATGAGTCGAAGAAGAAATGCTTCAATCACTTCGATACCGCTTCCAAATCGAGTATGGTGAAAGAGCCTACACGGTCCGGAAACCAATGGCAAGGCGAAGCGATTGGTGCCGGTGGTATGCTGCCCTGTCGTGGGTTGTGTTTGCAAATTCCTGATTTAGCGACTACTATTACTTCAGCAGAGACGGAGACGAGACATGTCGAAAAGTGAAAAACGGAATCCCGCCGCCGAGAAGCTGTTGCCGCTTCCGAGGGGCGGCTATCTCCTGTCAACCTCAGAGGGCCAGATCCAGTTCGGCTCACCGCCTGAGACCATCAAGGATACAATGGTAATGCCTGAGGGAACGCCTCAGATCTTTGTGCTGCCGTTCGACCATTTCGATCCGTCTGTGGGAATCAGCATGGCTGAGATAGAGTTTCCCAGCTACTACAACTTCTTCCTCAAGAAGCGCAAGGTGGTGGTCTACGTACACCCGGATCACGTTGATGATCTGAGAACTGTATTCAAGGAAGCGTTCGTTGGTCCCGATCGGGTCGATGTGAGTTCCGAGATTGAAAGAATCGAAGGCTACTATGTGCCCGACATCAAGTCCGAAATGGAGTACTTCCGCGGCGGACTCACGGTGGAGGACGTCGTCGACATTCGCAAATTGGGTGACGAGGGTGTGACTCACGGCAACGTGAGAATTGTACCATCCGAATCAAAAGGCTTTGATGTCTGGGACAACGAAACGCTGGTGGCGAAGGTGCCAGGAAGAATGAAGTCCCAGGCAAAATACGATCTGGGCAAGACCCTGAACGAGGCGTTCGTTCCGCCCGAGTTCGGGATTACCTGCCTTGGCCCGTCGCACGGATTCGACTGCACCCAGAATACCTCCGGATTCATTATCTGGCTGAACAAGATGGGCATTATGGTCGACCCGCCGGTGAATATCACCTCGTGGCTCCGCGACTCGAACGTCAATCCGAAACTTATCGACACGGTGATCCTGACGCATTGTCACGCTGACCACGACGCGGGAACATTTCAGAAGATCCTGGAAGAGACCAAGATCGCAGTCTACGCCACACCGACTGTCATGCAGAGCTTTCTGACCAAGTACTCGACGCTCACACGGATCCCCGCGAGCACCCTCATGACCATGTTCAACTTCCGACCGGTGAAAATGAACGTGCAGTACAACATCCATGGGGGCCTGTTCAACTTCTACTATTCGGTACATTCGATTCCGACAATGGGATTCTATTTCCTCTATCGGGACAAGACCTTCCTCTACTCGTCGGACCACATGTCTGATCCGGAAGTGTTACGGGAATTGCACTCCCGGGGGGTGATCGCGAAAGAGCGGCTCGACTTCCTGCTGAGCGTTCCCTGGGAGATGGATATCATCTATCATGAAGCGGGCATACCGCCGCTTCATACCCCGGTCAGCTATCTGAACTCGTTGCCGGTGGAGATTCAGAAGAAGATCACGGTCTACCATATCGCCGAAAAGGACTTCCCGAAGGACACCTCGCTGACCCTCGCGAAGTTCGGTATCGGCAATACCGTTTATCCGGACTTCGAGAAGCACGAGTTCGAGGACGCGTTTCACATCCTCGATGTATTTTCGCGCATTGAACTCTTCGGTGATCTGCCGTTCAAGAAGAGCAAGTATCTGCTCCTGAACGTAAAGACCGAGCATTTTTCCCGCGGCGACTCGATTATTCGCAAGAACACACCCGGAGACAAGTTCTACGTGATAGTTACCGGCAATGTGAGCATAAGCGGCGTGCAGGACATCACCGAGAAAGTGTACGGTTCCTATGAATACTTCGGCGAAGCTTCACTCGTGCTGGGAGTACCCCGTGGTGCGGATGTCATTGCCGCAACTTCGGTGACCGCATATTCACTGGAAAAGCAGGCATTTCTCCGCCTCATCCAGGATACGCCGATCGAGGACAACATCCGGCGCATTGCGAAGATGCGAACGGGTGAGAGCTGGACCGTCATCAAATCGAATCGATTCTTCCGAAACCTCTCGAGCGCACAGATCACCGGACTGGAACTCATTCTTTCGCCGGTGACGTTCGACAACGCTCAGATTTTGCTTGCGCCCGGTGAACCACCGGAGTATATCTACCTCTTCATCGACGGCAGGATCAGCAGACGAATTGCCGATGGAAAGCCCGAATACGTGAAGCAGGGAAGTATCCTCGGCGACATTCTCGCCATACGCGAAGACGAGCCGTGCCGTCACGAATATCGCGTGGAGAAGCCCTCGCGCCTCTATCAGATGAAGGTGGAGGACTTCATGCATTTTCTCGACGAGAATCCTGGTGTCTACATGGAAGTACTGTTCGAAGGCAGGTAGCCCTCAACCTGCCTGTTCGGCCTCATCATCGCCCTGCCTCATGCTCCGTGCATGCGCGCTGCGCACAATTAACACGCGCCGCGCGGAGGCAAGGGCACCCGGAAGCAGTATTGCGAAGATGAGAAGAAATCCAGTGACGATGTTCATGACAGTACCCGGGATGTTCACGAGGCTCATTCCGTAGCGGAGAAATCCGAGGCTGAAGATCGCAAGGATCACGCCGAAGATGTTCCCCTTGCCGCCGAGAATGCTTACTCCGCCCATGACCACAGCGGTGATTATCTGGAGTTCCCATCCGTCGGCGATGTTCGGACGCGTACTCATGATGCGAGACGTGAGCAGCACCGCAGCTACTCCGCTCATGAGACCGTTCAGTGCAAATGCCGCAAGCCGTATATTCTGCACGCGGACTCCGGAGAATCGGGCCGCGACGGGATTGTTGCCGACGGTGTACACCTTTCGTCCGAAAGGCGTTCGGTGGAGCAGAAAGCCGAACAGGACGGCAAGGACAATAAAGAGCACGAGTTCGAACGGGATGTGCGTGCTCCCGATGTAACCCTGCCCGAAGAACTCGAATGCTGCGGGATACTTCGTGTACGCCTGATCACCGAGAATGACATAGGATATTCCGCGGAACAGCGACATGGTGCCGATTGTCACGGCAATTGACGGGATATTCAATCTGGTGATGAGGATTCCATTCAACAGACCGGCAATGAGCCCGACGAAGAGCCCGATGACCGGCAGCCAGAAGATGTTCAGGTGCCACACCTGCGCCGCCATGCCCATGAACACGGACGACAGAGAAATGATCGATGCGACCGATATGTCGATATCCGCGCAGATGATAACGAGCATCATCGGCAGCGCAATGATAGCGGTCTCCAGGAAGGAGGTGGTCGCGTCGAGCATGTTATTCGCATTCAGAAAATAGGGGGAGATGCTCGTGTTCAGAATGAAGATCGCGACCAGGATCATTCCGAGCACCATCTCCCATGAAGTCACGACGGTGACCCAGCGGGGTGTGCCCACGCTTCTTCCGCCCCCGATCTGCGGTGAAGCCTTCTCCGGCTCGCGAACTCCCTCGTGCGCGCTCATACCAGCGTCCTCCTGGCAAGCAGAATCCGCTGGTTGCGCCGGTCCATGAGAGTGTTGGTGACGATGGCAACGAGGATAACGAAGCCCTGAATGGCCATCTGCCAGAATGGCGAGATGTCAGTGAGCGTCAACGCGTTATTGATAATCCCGAGCAGCACCGCACCAAGCACAACGCCGATTGCGGATCCCGTTCCACCCGAAATGCTTACTCCGCCGATAACGCAGGCGGCAATCGTCTGCAACTCGAATCCTGATGCCGTGTCGTTCTGAGCCGATGCGTACCGGGAGACCCACAGTAGCCCTGCGAGGCCGACGATCAGTCCCGAGATGAGGAACGGCAGAAAGTTGACCTTTCTGAGTTTGATTCCGACGTATTTGGCGGCAGTAAGGTTTCCGCCCACTCCGTACAGTTCCCGTCCGGTTCGGGTGAAACGGAGGAAAACGGCAATCAGCACGAAGGTAATGAGTGCGGCGATCATGAGTGTGGTAAATCCCAGCACCATATGATGGGGGAGATCCCGATATGATTTCGTCATCTCATCGGCACTTACCCAGGCGCCGCCGCTGAACAGGAAGACGGTGCCGCGGTAGATGCTGAGTGTGCCGAGCGTGGTAATGATGGGAGGAATGCCCGCCACCGACACGAGAAGTCCGTTGAATGCTCCGAGTACCAGCCCGACGGCGAGTGCAAGCGCGACAATGCCGACCATCGGTATCCCGGGCGCGGCATGATTCACCAGAGCCGTGATCATTCCGGCAAGAGCTATACCGGATGCCACTGAAAGATCGATACCGCCTATCAGAATAACCAGGAACTGGCCGAGAGCAACCATGATGAGGATTGACGTATCGTTCAGAATGTACTGGAGATTGCTCGGATCGAGGAAACGCGGCGCGCGGATTGCGATCACCGCGCAGAGGACGATTCCGAACACCACAAGCGACACTTCGCGTCGCCGTAGAAGCGCAAGAATTGATTTCACGCCGATTCTCCCTCGGCCGGAAGCGCACCAAGCGCAGCGCGCATGACGTTCTCCGGACTTGCCTGCGCGCGGGTGAATCGTCCGGTCACCTCTCCCTCGTGCAGCACGATAATGTTGTCGGACATTCCGAGCACCTCGGGGAGCTCCGACGATACGAGAATAATGCCCTTGCCCTGTGCCGCCATTCGGCCGACAAAGTCATGCACAGCAGCCTTCGTCGCAACGTCGATGCCCTTTGTCGGTTCGTCAAGAATAAGCATCTCCGGCTCAGTTGCGAGCCACTTTGCAAGAACAACCTTCTGCTGGTTCCCGCCGGAAAGCGATTCCACCGGTTGCTCCCAGCTCGTTGCCCGGACCTCGAGCATCGTGGCATATCGGTCGGCTATCTCCGCTTCCCGTTTGCGGTCGAGAAACAACCCCTTCCGCAGCAGCTTGAGCAGCGGTACCGTTTCGTTCTCCCGTATCTTCATCTTCAGAATCACTCCCTGCTGCTGTCTATCCTCCGGGACAAATGCAATCCCCATCTTCATTGCGTCCGACGGTTCACCGATCTGAACTGGCTTCCCGCGCACCGCGATCGTTCCTGCGTCGAGCCGATCTATGCCGAACATTGCCCGCATAATCTCACTGCGACCTGCGCCGACAAGACCGAAGAAACCCAGGATCTCACCTTCATGCAGATCGAAGCTGACATCCTTGAATACTCCGGCACGAGAGAGTCCGGTAGCCGTGAGGATTGGCGCTCCCTGCGTACGCGTGTAGTCCGGATACATGTGATCGAGCGTTCGCCCTACCATCATTCCGATGATCGAATCGGTGCTTGCGTCCTCGATTCGTCCCTCGCCGATGTACTTGCCATCCCGCAGGACGGTAAAGCAGTCCGCGATCTCGAAGATTTCGTCGAACTTGTGGGAGATGAAGATGACCGCCTTCCCCTCCTGCTTCAGCCTCCTGATGATCGCATACAACTCCTCAACTTCCCGAAGTGAGAGCGCTGAGGTTGGTTCGTCCATGATAACGATACGTGCATCGAACGAGAGTGCCTTTACTATTTCAACGAGGTGGCGCTGGGCAATGCTCAAACTGCGCACGACGGCATCCGGATCGATGTCCAGCTCCAGTCTGGCGAGCAGCTCTGCAGTCGCGCTCTTCATCCGCCGCCAGTCCACGAACGGTCCGCGACGCAGATGGTGCCCCATGAAGATGTTCTCGGTCACCGTGAGCTCACCGAACATCGTTGCTTCCTGGTGGATGGCAGCTATGCCTGCGGCCTGCGACTCGAGCGGCGAGCGGAACGAGACATCCGCACCATTCAGCATGATCTGCCCGGAGTCCGCCGAGTAAATCCCGGTAAGAACCTTGACGAGGGTCGACTTGCCTGCACCGTTTTCCCCGATGAGTGCGTGGACCTCCCCCGCCCTTACCGAAAGATTCACGCCGTCAAGCGCCTTGATGCCCGGGAAGTACTTCCTGATGTCGTGGAGTTCGAGAATTGCGTTGTCCAAAATGAAGTCTCCGAAAGAAGGGCCGCCTCACGGCGGCCCCGATCTGTGTATGCGGGATCAGTAAATCGCAGCGTACTTGTCGATGTTGGTCTTGTCGAACACGAACGGTTTGCCCATGACGGCAACGTTGTCGGCTCCCACGGTGATGGTTCCCATGCGGCCCGCTGCAAAGGTGTCACCCGGGCTGACCGATGTTGTCTTGTCTTTGACCAGATCGTAAGCGATCATTGTCGCGGAGTATCCAAGATCGATCGGATTCCAGAGTTCCATCTTGGGGCAGGTACCATCGAGGATGTACTGCTTCATTTCTGAGGGGAGTCCCAGTCCGGTCAGGAGAACTTTGCCCTGGAGTCCCGCGTCCTCGATCGCCTTGCCGGTTGCGGCCATTCCGACAGTGGTCGGTGAAATAATGCCCTTCAGGTTCGGATAGGATTTGAACAGTCCCATCGCCTCGCGATAGCTCTTGTCCGACAGGTCATCGCCGTAAACGACGGATACGAGTTTCATGTCCTTGTATTTCGGGAGTGAAAGCTCTTCCTTCATGTACTTGATCCAGGTGTTCTGGTTGGTCGCCTGGGAGGAGGCACTGAGAATCGCGATGTCTCCCTTGTACCCAATCAGTTCGCCCATCATCTGCACTTCGCTTCGACCGATGAACTCATCGTTTGATGGGGCAAGGTGAAGCATGCGGCCGGCAGGCGCAATTCCCGAGTCAAAGCTTATGACCTTGATTCCCGCGGCCATCGCTTTCTTTGTGATTGGCACGAGCGCATCCGGATCATTTGCCGAAATCTCAATTGCGTCGACCTTCTGTGCGATGAGCGCATTGATGATCGAGATCTGCCCCTCTGCAGTCGGCGTGCTCGGTCCCTGATAGATCAGTTGCACGTTTCCAATCTGCTTCGCAGCCTCGTTGCCGCCATCACGCGCCGCGTCAAAGAACCCGTTACCAAGGCTTTTTACGACCATGGCAATGCGAAGCGGCTGAGCTGCCGAAGTTGATGAGCTCTCCTTGGCGCCGCTGGCGAATACCATTGCTGTCATTCCGACCGTGAGACAGAGCGCGATCAGAACGCGTTTGACTGAAGTCATAGAGTCCTCCTCTTGAGTTCTACAATCCGCGGATTTCCGCGATACAGAATCGTAACATGGGTGTCTTCAGCCTGACAGGGTGCTGTTCTACAATCGAGGGTGCAAAAACTACGGTATTCGAACGCTATCTTCGGTGGTCGGCGGGCGCATGGCCGAAGTATCCGCGAAAAATGCGGGTGAAGTGCCTCGGGTCGGCGTATCCGACCAGACGGGCAATCTGCTGTATCTGAAGGCTCCGGTCGAGCAGCAGCTCCGCCGCCCTCTCCATCCTGACGCGGGTCACGAACTTCACGAACGTCTCCCCCTGAGCGCGGCGAAATAGCGTGCTCAGGTAGTTCGGGGTAACACCGAAGTGTCCGGCGAGGTCCGCAAGTGAAAGGTTCCCCATATAGTTTGCCTCGACGTAGGAGACAATCTGCTGCGCGAGCTCTCCCGAACGAAGGTCCCGCCTGTCTGGCGCCCCGGTTTCCATGCGTGCCCGCAGTGACTGGATTTCGATCCTGGCACTGCCTGCGACCCCGTTGTCCGAAGAATAACCGGTCGCCGCACTGAGAAAATCAACCGCAGGGGCAAGATCGACCGATGCGAGAGCCGAGCCCGCCGATTGCATGTGGTGTTCGAGTTCTTCGATGTGCTTGAAGTAGGCGAGCATGTCACGCTCTGCATACGCTCCGCCAAGCTCGACCAGCAGGGCCGAAAGTCTCAACATCGCAGGCGGCAGTGAGCAGACTGCGCGGTGAAGCCGTTCCGCTTCGTGAACGCGCGCAACGCCGAGGAGCGGTCTGCCGGTTGCACCGCGTCGGCAAATGGAAAGCAATTCAATCCACTGATCGAGTGAAGTCGCGGTCGCAGTTGTCACCACGGTCAGCGCACAGTCCGCTGTTGACCGGGCGAGCGACAGCTTTGCCGCCACACCGAGGGTGTGCCGGGCAATCGCTTCCGCATCGTCGTCCTCCCCATCCCAGGAAAGAACTACCGCGAGATCGCTTCGGTTCGGCGCAACCACCGCGGCCCGTCGCGTCCGTCCGCTGAACTGTACGACACGGGCCCGAAGCGTATCCGAAAGCTCCAGCCGGAATGCCTGCACGGCTTCCGGTTCCCGCCACGAGTCGACGTGAATGAGTTCGCCGACATGCCGAAACTCGCGTTCATCGAGAATCGCCGACACCGGTGCCGAACGCGTGAGTACGGCGCTCAGTCGAAACTCATATTCGCTGCTTCGGTTCCGATACAGCTGCATTCTGCTCTCGATGAGCGATGTGAGAACCCGTCCGAGCTCCTCGGGCGCAACCGGTTTTGTGAGGTAGTCCGAAGCTCCAAGTTCGATTGCGCGTTTCGCGTAGGCAAACTCGGAGTAGCCGGTGAGAACGATCCATCCGATGTCGGGAAACTCCCGGAGCGCTTCGGCCATCGCGTCCAGACCCGACATTCCGGGCATGCGGATGTCTACAATTGCGATATCCGGCCGGTGTAGCGATAGCTGCTGTGTAAGTTCCGTTCCGCTCGTCGCATACGCCGCAATGGAGATCGGAAGGTCAAGCTCGGCTATCATGCTGCCGAGACTGAAGCGAACGAGCTGTTCGTCGTCCGCAACGACCACTGTCATGCGACGTACTCCACGGCTGGTATGCGGATTTCGATGGAGGTGCCTGACCCCGGTTCGGATCGGATCTGGAGGGCGGACGCAGGGTTTGAAAGGTTCAGGCGCTGAAGCACATTCCAGAGCCCGATGTGCGAATCCTGTTCAATACGCCCGGGAACAAAGCCGATACCGTCATCGTCGATCGTTACTTCCAGATGGCGCCCGCCGGCACCGTTCCTCATTGCCGCCACAACGCTGAGCCTCCCGCCCCGGTCAAGCGGTTCGATACCGTGAATGATGGCGTTTTCAACCAGCGGCTGCAGCAGCAGCTTCGGAATCCGGATATCACCCGCCTCAGTGTCGCACTCGAGCCTGACTTCCAGACGCTCCTGGAAGCGGATCTTCTGGAGTGCGCAATACTTTTCCAGAAACAGAAACTCTTCTTTGACAGTTGAATGTTCGTCGTGCTCAAGAATGTATCTCATCATCTCCTTCAGCGCGAGAATTGCACGTTCAAGCCCGGACCGGTCACCGAGACGGTTCAGGCCCACGAATCCGCTCAGTACATTGTACAGAAAATGCGGCTGTATCTGCGACTGCAGAGCCTGGAACTCCGCCTCCCGGCGTTCAAGCAGTTCGTTGTAGGTACGATAGTTTTCAATTGTGACGCTGGTGTAGAGGGCGAACGTCGTAACGCTCGTGACATCAAGATCGTTCAGCTGAGGCGAACCTTCTCCGGTCATCACCATGAGAACTCCGAACTGCTGCTTCTGCACCTCAAGCGGCAGCGCGATGAGAGAACCGACTACAACTGGCTCCGCACCGTTTCTTCCGTCGAATACGGTGTTCCCCCCGGCGATGACTCGATCGTAGGCGCAACGCAACGCGGCCTCATCCATGTTTGTCGGTATCTTCCCGGCTTGTGCACGAATCAGAAATATTCCGTCATCGCCGGCTGAGGCGACGAGCGCGCAGTCAGCCTCGAGGTCCTGGCAGATCGCCTGAACGACGACGACCAGCAGGCCGTCGAGGTCGGAACGGTCGTTGATCGCGGAGCTCACGTCGCGCATCAGCCTCAAGACTGCATCCACGTTGTGCTTCAGATCCTGCACGAATCCCGAAATTCTCGAAGAGAGAATGCCGAACTCGTCCCGCGTCTTGATATCCAGGTGGAGGCTGAAGTTGCCCTGAGACATCGCCCGCACACCCTCTTCGACCATTCCGATCCTCTTTGCAATGCGGTCGGAGAACAGAAAGGAGATAAACACTGTCAGCAGACCCGAAAATGCGGAGTAGAGCCAGAATACCCAGAGGATGCGTCGTTGCGTGTGGTTTGCCTCCTGCTGCAGACTTGCAACAAAATGCTCGAGGAAGCTTTGAAAACTGTTGTCCAGGTAGTAGGAGGTGGTGCGAACGTTGTCGAAGAAGCTCAGGAGCGAGGCGTCGTTCTGTATCTTTAAATACAGATCAACCTGTCCCAGAACACCCGCTTCCTGCAGAGCGACAAGACTCTTCTGCAGCGCGCCGATCTTCCCGAACGCCTTGTGGCTCATGGTAATTGCTGTGTTGTATTCGTCGCGCAGCTGCGTGTCGTGCAGCAGGCCGACGACTCTCGGAGAGGCCATGAAATGGTCGAACGAAAGCGTGAACTCTGTTACCGACTGATCGAGATAATCGATTGTCGAGGAGTATCCGGGTGTGTAGACCAGATCCTTCACCAGCGTGTACATCTGCGGTGTAAAGAGATCGAACACGAGGTCCTTCATATAGCCGTGAATGAGCCGGGACTCTGCCAGGAGCGACAAACCCTGGTCGACTGTGTGTTCGGACCGCGAGATCTCGCGCATCGTCCAGACCGATAAGACCAGGATGATGATGACGTTGAGAAAGATCAGTCCGGTAATTGAAAACAGCTTGGCCCGAATGCGCATTCAGTACGCTCCTGGACGCCATTATACCTCATCCGCGAGAGCCGGTGATCGCAGAGCTACGGGGATTCGGGTGACGGTTCCCGGACGAAAAAATCACGAACATCCCGCATCAGAAGCCCGGGGACGACAACAAGCGCAATGACGGCAAACGATGCGCTCATGACCAGTGGAAGCGGAAGGTACTGACCGAGAATGCCTCCGACGGCCATGCCGACCGGAGTCAGCCCCTGCATCAGCGTGTCGAGCAGTCCCATCACCTTTCCGCGCATGTGTGCGGGAGTTGAAAGCTGAATGACCGACATCATGAGTACGCTCACGATGGC
>DATKUC010000047.1:0-18307 GCA_035530835.1 Spirochaetia bacterium | reverse complement strand
TTCTTCGAGGCGAACATTGTACTTACCGAGCAGCGTGATGACCTCCTCAATTTTTTCCGAATTCACCATGGCTTCGGGAAGAAAGTCGCTGACCTCATCAAAACTGATGGTTTTCTTGTTCTTGGCGTAATCGATAAGTTTTACAATTGCAGGATCATTCTGCAGTTCTGTCATGTGTTATCACCTTCAGCTTCTGGAGCTCGTCGTCGAGGTACATTTTTTCCTGTTGCAGCTCAAGGAGCTGGCCGGCAACATCACCACCGCTCTTGCGACCGTTTTGTCTTATCTGGCTCTCGATAAGCGACCGTTTGCTTTGCAGAATCCTCTGTCGAACACGGTAGACCCCGTCCTTTATGGATTTCTCCTGGTTGAGACTATACTCGTCGGAATTGGTCTTTTCGAGCACGAGTGCACGAAGATTCTGATCCTCGATTCTGTCCAGGAGCATCTCAAGCGAAGCCTCCTCGCGTCGAAAACACTCCTCAAGAGCTATAAACAGGGCACGCGCCCTGGTATCTTCAAGGTCCTCAGGTTTCAACATACGGCGCACAAACACGAAATGCCCCCGGTTAATGACCGTGGCCAACATCAGGAAGAGATCCGCAGTTATTCGTGTATCCGCACTTTTTTGAATCGCATGTTCGGGCTCTGCAGCACCAACCCCTCTTTTCCGGAAATCATTCACGACCGATTGTCGGTCCACCCCCAACGCGTCAGCAATCGCTCCAAGGCTGTCTTCACGTTTAGTGTCGGACGTTATGGAACTAATGTAAGGAAATAATTCGCCCAAGACAACCTGTTTTCCCTGGGGCGTACTTATATTGCTTCGACCAACTGCACGCGTAACGAGGTAATCCAGAATACTTATAGTATACTTCGAGAACTCTTTCAACTCCCCCTCACCGCGGCGCACAAGAAACTCAGCGGGATCTTTGCCTTCGGGAAGCTGAATCACCTGACAGTCGATCGCATACTGTTCGCAGATCCGTGCGGAGCGTTCGGTTGCGCGCGTGCCCGCCTCATCGTTGTCGAACAGCAGAAATCCGGTGGCGGCGTAGCGCCTGAGAAGGCGCGCCTGATTCTCCGTGAAGGCGGTCCCGAGTGGCGCAATTGCAATGTTGACGCCTGCCTGGTGAAGGGCGATGACGTCCATATAGCCTTCGACAAGCAGGAACGCGCCGGTTTCACGGATGGCTGGGAGCGCAAGA
Organism: Spirochaetia bacterium; assembly: GCA_035530835.1. GTDB lineage: Bacteria > Spirochaetota > Spirochaetia > DSM-27196 > DATKUC01 > DATKUC01. The sequence continues at coordinate 17,099 of DATKUC010000047.1, read as the reverse complement.
TCGATGCCGTACAGCTGATCTCCCTTGTGGAAAATCGCGGAGTCCGGTGAGTTCAGATACTTCGGTCCGCCATCGACAAGTGTACGGCCGCCAAAGGCAATAACGTCGCCGGAACGGGATCGGATAGGGAAAGTGATGCGATTACTGAACAGGGAACGATCGGGTCGGGCTCGGGTGAACAGCCCTGTTTCAGGGAGAAATTCTTTCGAATACCCCTTTCCCAGGAGGAATCGATGAAGCCACATCGAATCCGCGGGTGCGTACCCGAGGCCGAACTTATCGATCGTGTCCGCAGTGAGTCCCCGGGATGAGAGGTATTCGAGCGCCGAGGCTCCCTGCTTGTTTTCGCGCAGAAGATAACGAAAGCTGCCGGACACTCGTCGGTAGAGCTCAAGCAGAGCGTCTCGCTTTCTCGACGCTTCGTCATCCGCAGGGGTGTTTCCGAGATCGACCTGAACTCCGGTCTTCTTGCCAAGCAGCTCCACCGCCTCAGGAAAGGTCAGCTTCTCCATCTCCATGACGAAGGTGAAGACCGACCCGCCCTTCTGGCACCCAAAACAATAGTATCCATCCCGTTCGGGACTTACCGTAAACGACGGGGACTTCTCGGTGTGAAATGGACAGAGACCCCAGTATCGGTTGCCACGACGCGTCAGCTGCACGTATTCACCGACAACCGAAACGATGTCCGCGCGTGAGGAGATCTCTTCGATGATTCGTTCGGGGATCTTCAATGCGTTTCCCCTAACTGTGGGTGTCGAGTGTCTTCAGATAGTATACCGCGGCTCGATCGTGCTCAGCGAGCGATTTGGAGAACCGGTGATGAGTTGCGCCGGCGGACTGCAGCACGAAATACCAGTAATCACTCTTTGCCGGATGAAACGCCGCATTCAGCGACGTGATTCCCGGATTCGAAATCGGACCCGGTGGAAGGCCTGCGTGCAGGTAGGTGTTGTACGGCGAGGGCCGTTCAAGATCCTTGTAGTAGACTCGATCCGGATGTGGAAGGCCATCCTGCTCGGTCATGACATAGACGACCGTAGCGCAGCTCTCAAGGCGCATATGTGCGCGGAGGCGATTGTAGAATACCGATGCAATGAGCGGCGCTTCATCGGGGCTCACGTATTCCCGTTCGACTATCGATGCGAGCGTGAGTTTTGCCAGCAGCTCCTTCGGCGTCAGCTGCGCATAATCGGGGTAGACTGTTTTCAATCGTGTGAAAAAGTTCTCTATCATCGTCCCGACGACTTCATTCGCAGGGTAGTCCTTCGGGAACAGATAGGTATCAGGGAAGAGAAATCCCTGCGCGTCCTGAGCCGGGATGTGAAAGCGTGCAAGAATTGACGGATTCTTCGCGGCCTTCGTGAAGTCGGCGATGGTCGTAATGCCTGCATTCTGCAGCCGATCAGCTATCTGGCTGATGGTGTAACCTTCAGGAATCGTAACGCGAAACAGCATCTGGCGACCGCTCACAAAGGTCTGCTGAATTGCATTTGTGGTCATCGATGCTTTCAGTGCGTAATGTCCCGCCTGTATGTCAGTGCCGGTGCCCGAAAACTTGCCGAGCAGCCTGAGAAAGAGCGACGAACGAATAAGATGCTGATCGGCCAGTCTGTTAGCTATTGAGTCGAGCGTTTCGCCCTTCTTTACCACAAACGGTACTTCCGTCGCTGAGCTGCGTGCAGGACTGTTCAGATAGGCAGCCGCTGCCGCACCCGCTGCAGCAATGAGGATGATCGCAGTTATCGCGGTAATGACCGCTCGTGGCCGCCTGCGGCGCACCTTTTCGGGCGTCGCGCTATCCGGAGTTGGCTGTTGCTGGGCGCTTGTGTATTCACTACCCTCGGACACGGTTTCCTTTTACCCTACCTATTTGATCAATATAAACTCAACACGTCGGTTCTTCCAGCGGTTTTCCAGGTCAGTGTCCGGGACGATCGGGTTTTCATCGCCAAGTCCCGCGACCGAGATTCGGCTCGCGCTGAGTCCGATTTTCACCAGGGCATCCTTTACCGATTGTGCGCGTGCCAGGCTCAAGGGGATGAGCTCCTGCTGCTGTTCCCGCGCCGTCCCGCTGATATTTACGGCATGGCCTTCGATGCGGATTTTATAGGACGAGTACTTGGCGAATATCTGTGCCAGCCGATTGAGTATCTCATTATTCTTCACTCCGCGCTCGGTGGAATTGTCGAGGATGAGTTCGGGACTGTTCGGCGTGAAGGTTATGCTGTTTATCCGAACTTTCAGCTGATCGCCCTCCCGGATCACCAGGATATCCACCGGAATGATTCCGCGTTTCACTGTTGTGTTGCCGAGCACATCGGTAATCGTGAACACGTATGGATAGTCCTCGGCCGAGATGACAAGTTCTCCATCCTTGGCCCGTCCATCCCAGACAAGTTCGCTGGACGGTCTTCCCGTTCCCGAGAAGTCGGTGAAGTACCGATTGTTCCGGTCGAGGATTTCGAACCGCCACTGGCGGATATCACTGACGTCAGTCTCGTTGATTTTGATGTGGAGCTCGTCGTTGACCCCGTCGTTGTCCGGAGAGAATGGAAGAGGCCCGATCGAAAGGTCAACCTTTGGCGGAGTAATATTCAGCACAAAGTCGGGTGTCTGCGCGACTGGCTGGTTCCCCTTGAGGTAGTCGACCTCGAATCGCGCGCGATACTTCCCTTCCAGCACTTTTCCATCTGAACTCTTGCCGTCCCACGTTACCGAGAAGCTGGGAGTGACAGTAGTTCCGTTGAACTGTCGAACCACGGTCTCCGGCGATGAGCCGTCGGCCTGTTTGATGATCTGTAGCGACCACTTCGTCACGCCGTCGAGCAGATTCACGTACATGGAGAACTTTTCGGTATCAAGCACGCCGTCGCCGTTCGGCGAGAAACCGGGAGTTCCGACGGTAACGAACACCGAAGCAGGTCGTGTATCCACCTGGAGATCTATCGACTTTTCGGTACGATTACCGGCGCGATCTTCGGCACTCAAGGTGTAACGGTAGGTTCCGTCCGGGACCTTGTTTCCCGCGTCGTCGGTGCCGTCCCAGATAAGGTCGCCAGCCGAGCCCTTCCAGTAGACAGTTCGGACTTCCTGCCCCTTGTCGTTGACGATCTTTCCCTGCCAGAGGGTTTCATCACTCGTGGTCTGATGAATCGTGACCGTGTCCCGATGCCCGTCACCGTCCGGAGAGAAGAGCGTGTAGTCAGCACTCAGCGTTGCAGTCGGATAGACGGTATCAAGAGCGAATGGTGCGGTCCGGGCAATTTCCTGGTTACCGTTCACGTACTGAACCGAAAGCTCAGCGGTGTACGTGCCGTCAGGCGCCCGAACGCCGGCGTTATTCTGTCCGTCCCACGTAAAGGGTCCCGCGATACTGCCGTTACCTGTCATGGTGCGTACCGATTTCCCGGCCGAGTCGAGGATGCTCAGGGTGTAGGCAGTAATGCCGTCGTTCTTCTTCAGTCGCGGTATAAGCTGAATCGTGTCCTTCACCCCATCGGAGTTCGGCGAAAATGCTTCATACTGGGCGGAGAGCAGCACCGGCGTCGCTTCGGTGTTGATGCTGAACGTCAGCGTATTTGAGCTGCCGTTGTTTCCGGCCGCATCGGAACCCGTCAGCTGGTAGGTGTACTCACCGTCAGGAACGAGCGCGCCATCATTGCCTCGACCATCCCAGACAGTTTGAAGATCCGCGGTGCCTGGCCAGGTGAATGTCTTCATTACCTTTCCCGCCGCACTTCGAACGGTGCCCGTCCACTCGGTAGCCGGCGAGGTCTCCTGGAAGAAAGTGATCGTATCCTTATTCCCGTCGCCGTTCGGAGAAAACACCGAATAGTTGTCGGTGACAGCGGCATTGGGCGGTGTCAACTGGAGCGTGAACGGCGGGGAGGTATCATTGGGTTGATTGCCGTTCTGGTATTTCAATGCAAGTGTTGCGTGGTAGGTCGCTTCGGGGAGTACCGTACCGCTTGAGCCCATACCGTTGAACACAATGTGCTCGGGAGGTACGCCGTTCCCACCCAGTTCCCGCACAGTAGTTCCCTTTGCGTCGATGATATCAAGCGTCCACGTGTCGATGCCCGAGCGCACCGGCACCACCGGCGTAAATGTCACCGTGTCTTTCACACCGTCACCATTTGGTGAGAAGTAACGGTTATCGATCGTGAGTTTTATCGGCGTCGCTTCGGTGTTCACAATGATGTTATTCAGAACCGCAGAGCCACGATTGCCGGCAAGATCGGTGCTCGTTATCGTGTAGTCGTAGACGCCATCGGGCACCGTCACTCCATCGGTCGCACGTCCGTCCCAGGTGAAATCGGTCGGCTCTCCGTGCCACGTGTGTGTCAGGACAACCTTGCCTGCGCTGTTCCGGATGGCTGCTGTCCACAGGAGTTCGCTGCTGCCGGACTGCAGAATGGTGAACGTGTCCTTGTTCCCGTCTCCGTTCGGAGAGAAGATGGTGTCTGCTGGATTCGGCACGACAATGCTCACCGAGGGCGGTGTGTCGTCGACCATCACATGGTAGACAGGTGTTCGTCCGATGTTTCCGTTATCGTCCCATGCCTCGAGAGAGAAACCATATTCGCCGTCCTTTACGATGCTTCCGGAATCGGCTGTGCCGTCCCATCTGAGCATTTTCGGCACGTCGATTCCTCGCTTGACTGCCAGAAGTCTGTCAACCACGTTCTGAAAGCCGCGATTCTCAGGCCGGGAATCCTTGTTGCGTATATCGCGCACCAGATTTCCGGCTGCATCCGTGATTTTCAGGTCGTAACCCATCACGTATCTCTGGTCGGTGATGGTGATGGGCAGATCAAGGGCATCCTGCGTCCCATCGTTGTTCGGTGAGATGTAGAGTGTCCTGGGATAGTCGACGGTTACCGCGGGCGGCGTATTGTCGATTACCCCGAGGAGCGCGTGAATACCTCCACCGAAGCCCCAGTCGCCGCCATAGAGCGGAGCCGCGGCAAAATGGGTATGCACCTCACTCTGATTCCAGCCATTTTCGGCAATAATACCCGAATTGCCCTTGAAGTCGGTTTTGAAGGTTACCGAAACGCCGAAGGTCGGCAGAAGGCTGCGTTGCGGCGACGCGGGATTGATAAGACTGTGCAGATCGGCCTGCCAGCCCGCGTTCAGGGAAACAGTATTGAAAAGCGAGACTGTTCCGCCAAGAGCAAGTCTGACATCCTGAAACGAGGGAAAGCTCAAATCGCTGTTCAGCGAAATCCTGAGATCCTGCGTCTTTACTGCGTTGAACGCCGCTCCGATCGCCGGAGTGAAGGGCGCGGGGATCGCTGAGTAGCCCGCGACCGGTGTGTAGGATCGGCCGATGTTTCGCAGCGCGACTCCCCATCGGAAATCCTGCAGCGGTCCAATCGTCCCCGGCAGCATCAGCATGCCCAGATCCGCGCTTGCTCCGAAATCGGTGGTTGTAAGGCCTCCAACGTCGAAATTCAGCCCCACGCCCACGAGCAGATAGGGATACAGATCCTTTGAAAAGGAGAACCGCGCCCCGAGGTTGTTGCCGAGCTGCATTGCCGGAAGAAACGAGGAGAGCAGGTGCAGAGATCCTGAGAATACGCCAGCGGATGAGGGAAAGCTTACGCCGATGTTTGCGGCGTGGCCGAGCCATCCATTACCCGCAGACGGGTTGAAACCGGTTATTCCGATGTAGCTCAGGTCGAGCACTGATCGCTGATTCGCGCCGGACACGGCAGGATTCAAGGTATCCGCCTCCGGGGTCTCCGACGAGGTTACGCTTTCGCCGGTCGAAAGAAAAAGCGGCGAGTAGAATTGTTGCAGATCCGCGCCACCAGCCGGCGGGTTATATTGAGCGTAGGATGTGGCGACGGAAATCAGAGCCGCCAGGACGATTAAAACTGTGCGTTTCATTTACTTCTCCGGGAATTGATCATGCCTCATCGGCGGTCTTGCTGCCTGCAAACAGGTCGACCTTTTGCCGGTACAGGGTTTCCATCTCCTCGATCTGGTCGATCGATGCCGCCGAATAGAGCGTTTCCTGTACCTGATCAAGAACCGCAAGGAGGTTCTCATCAAGCTCGTCTTCATGGCGACGAAAGAAAAGGTACAGTCCCATTAACTGTATCCCTTCCACCCGGATATTCATACAGAGAACTCCATTCCCTCCTCGGAAAGATGAATTTGCAGCATGGTGTTTCCGAGTCGGTGAGCATACCAGCGGGCTGACTGAAGGTTCTTGTGCAGCTTTTTGTCATCATACAACGGTTCGTGGTGAAACAGATAGAGCTGTTTGATCTCCCAGACGGTTGCGAAATCGACGCCCAGGCTGAAAGAACTGTGACCCCAGTTGAACTTCTCGATCGCCTCTCCGAGAGTGTACTGGGTATCCAGTATGAGCAGGTCAACCCCGCGGAAAAAACTGATATTGGCGGGGTTTTTTTCGAAATCCGACTCGAGTAACTCCGTATCAGTTGCAATAACCAGAGAGCGGCCGTCTTCGTCAATTCGATAGGCGTATGATCCGCCCGGATGATTGAGAAGCCTCCAGGTAATCTGCGCGGACCCGAAGTTCATCGAAGAGCCGGTCAGGGTGTGGTACTCTATGCTTTTGCTCATCCGCTCTTCCATCGTTACCGGGAAGTACGGATGGCGCATGTGACTGTTCAGGTAGGTGCGCAGTTCCGGCACCGGACTGTAGAATCGAATCGTACTCCGAGGATTGTATGCAGGTGCAAAGAACGGAAGACCCTGGACGTGATCGTAATGGAAGTGCGAATAGAAGATGTGAAACTTGTCGGGCACGGTGAGCTGGTGCGAAAGCTGAGCAGAGAGTTCCCGAATGCCGGATCCGGTGTCGAAGATCAGAAATGTGCCGTCTGACAGTCGAACTTCGATACACGGCGTATTTCCGCCCGTTGAGCCGAACAGCCAGCGTGGCAGTGCAGCGAGGAACGACTCGCGGGACAATGAGTTCTCAAGGTCCTGTGGACGAACACGCTGAATAACGCTGGCGATTTTACTTCGTACCGCGTCCGGCGTCATTGGTGTTGGGTGTGAGCCCCGTACACCCCAGAATCGACCTCTCATGCAACTATACCTGCTACGGTGTATGGCCGTCGACAAGCGGTTCCGAACGGCGCTGCGCGACCCATCCGTCGATCTCTTCGCGCAGATGGATCCGTCCGATATTCACACCTGGACACTCCTTCTCGAGTTCGTCCCAGGATTCCTGCGAATCGAGGTTGCTTGGCCAGAACGGATAGCTTCGGCACTGTAGGGGTCGGTTCCTGTATACTCCGCATCCGCCGTTTTCCCAGAAAATGCAATCGAAGTTCGGCTTTTCCTTCAGGCTCAGTCGGATGAATCCATTTACGTTTACCTGTCTGCAGTATGTCTCGACGAACTCGTGCCGTTCCATTCCCGTTTCGGTCTGCAAACGGGCGAGATCCGTTTCCGAAAGAAACACGTATCCCGGCTGATGACGACAGCACCGTGAACATCTGGTACAGGCGAACTGGAGACCCTTCTCGTAAAATGGTGTGCTCATAGGGCAGTCCTGATCGGTAGTATATCATGCGTCGCCACGATCGGCACCGAATGAGCCGCGCTACAATGACGATACAAGTCTGATCTGATCGGATTCTGGCAGGTCCGGAAAACAATAAATGGCAAGAGTACTGGGGAGAGAAGGATTCGAACCTTCGAAGGCTGAGCCAACAGATTTACAGTCTGCCCCCTTTGACCGCTCGGGAATCTCCCCTTAAGAGCCACGAACATAACACACCGCTGCGCGCGGTGTCAATATGCACCCATTTTTTTGAGTGAAAGCCACCTCCCGGATTCGAACCGGGGACCCCGAGATTACAAATCACGTGCTCTGGCCAACTGAGCTAAGGTGGCATGTACCCAACTCTCGAAGGCGTACACCCTACTAAAAAAAGGGAGGAGAGTCAACGTATTGCAGTGCATTGGACATGGTCAGAATCTCCGATCGACGGGAGAAAATGGCAATGGTGTGTTCGAATTGCGCAGTCCGCGTACCGTCGTCTGCGATGTATGTCCATCCGTCGTCGAGTTTTCGAGTTGCCGGAGTGCCGAAGCAAACGATCGGCTCAACGGTGAAAACGAGGCCCGGGACCACCGGCAATCCAGTTCCCTGCTCTGCCTCATGAAGAACAGTTGGCGACTCATGCATCCGGCGGCCAATACCGTGCCCTGCGAACTCGCTGAGCACCGAGCAGCCGAGCCGCCGCGCTGTGCGCTGCACCGCGGCGCCAATGTCGCCGAGTCTGCCGCCGGCGTGCGCCGCTCGCAACCCGCTCATGGTGCACGCCCACGCCGCCTGAATGAGGCGAAGGCTCTCATCGGAAGGGGTACCCGCAACGTAGGTCCACGCGCCGTCGGCGTACCAGCCGTTGACACACGCGGTAACGTCGACGGTAACGATATCGCCTTCTGCGAGGACGTAGTCGCCGGGAATGCCGTGGGCTATGACGTTGTTGACCGAGATGCAGGCTGCAGCCGGGAATCCGCCAGTCTGGGAACGTTCGGGTAACGCGTTGTGGCGGCTCAAGAGTGTCGCACACTGCGCTTCCACTGAGGAGGTGGTTCGCCCTGGCGCAATGCTCTGACGCAGATGCGCGAGCACGAGTTCGACGACTGATGCAGAGACGCGAATTGCATCGACCTCATCCGAGGTCTTCAGTTCAATCTCCTCTTTCATGACCCGGGGACTCCGTTCACCGGAGCGAGGATGATCAGCAGGAAGTTCGTGCCAAGAGAGAAGAAAATCGATGTTCCGAGTGCCACAATTCCGAACAGGAGCCGAAACGGCGTGAGGTGCCGTCGGCGTATCATCCATATGATAAGTCCGATCAGATAGTACCCGGATGTGAGAGCGCAGATCAGGCTGGAACGTTTCAGCAGATCAAGCAGCAACGTTTGCGAGCTGTCGAGAAACTCCTGGGAGTTGCCCAGAAAATAGAGGGCAAGTACAAAGATCGAAAATAGAAACAGTCCCGCATAGGCGCCTTCGAGGATGCGCACACTACGGTAGAGTATGTGATTTTCCTGATCCTGGTGCATTGTTCGCAACGAGTCTACCACGAAACGCAGCTTGCATTGAATAGCTATTTTCTTTTAGTATAAACATCATGGCTGAAGCACAATGGGAAGATGCGTACGTCACCGACGATCTCGCGCTTGACCTCGTGCGCACGATCCGGCGCTTCAGCTCACCGCTCGAGCCCCGCCCGACTCTCCGCGATCCACGCTTCACTGTCGACCAGTCGATACGGGCTGTGCTGTTCGACATCTACGGCACGCTGTTCGTTTCAAGCTCAGGTGATATCGACGCGCTTCACGCGGAATCCGATACTGACGTGAGCGGAGCATTCGCGCGGAAGGCTCCCATCTGCCGGGCGTTGCTTGAAAGCGGATGTACGGTGCTGGATCCTGGAGCCGTGGATGAGGTAGCTGAAACCGAATACGAGGAAGCGATCCGCTCGATACACGCCGAGAAGCGTCGCCTTGGGGTGCAGTATCCGGAGGTCGACATTGTGCAGGTGTGGGAGCAGGTGCTCGGAGAGCTGAACGGCAGCGGTCTGATTATGGTGCCCGATCTGCCAGGCGTGCCGTATCGGGTTGCCGTGAGCTACGAATGTCTGTCCAACCCGGTGTGGCCGATGCCGGATTGTGAAGCATTGCTCGACGCAGCCGCCCGTTCCGGCATCCCCATGGGTCTCGTGTCGAATGCGCAGTTCTACACGCCGCTCCTGTTCTCCGCGTTCTTCGATCGAACACTCGGGGAAATCGGGTTCAACGACAGGTTGTGCAGCTTCTCCTTCCGCCGAGGCGAGGCAAAGCCTTCGGTTCACCTGTATGAGGGAGTCCGGGAGCTGCTGTTCAGGCAGCTGGCAATAGCGCCGGAAGAGGTTCTCTTTGTCGGAAATGATATGTTGAACGATATCTGGCCCGCGCACGAGACAGGATTTTCGACCTGCCTTTTTGCGGGTGATGAGCGCTCGCTGCGTCTGAGAGAAGACCACCCGTTGTGTACCCGGCTGGTTCCCGATCACACAGTGACCGGACTCGATCAGGTGGCACGCATTCTCGACCTCCAGTTGACTGCGGCGAAGGAGCAGTGATGAAGAAATTTCTCGTAAGTCTGGTGATTATCGTCGTCGCCGCAGCAGCCGTCTTCTACTTTGGATGGGTGCAGCTGCTCCTTCCGGCAGACACCTACGGAGTCATGTTTACGAAATCCGGTGGCTGGAGCCCGACGGTCCTCGTCCCGGGAAAATTCGAATGGCGATGGGAGCGGCTCATTCCGACAAACTTCACACTGTACAAGTACACTATCGTTCCTCAGGTACAGGATCTGAAGGCAAGCGGCACACTGCCTTCAGGAGACATCTATTCGCAGTATTTGCCCGGAAAGCCGGATTTCTCCTATACGATCGACATTTCGGTCACATTCCGGATCAATCCGGACCGGCTCGCCGATCTGACTCGATCCGGTTCTCTCACACCGAAATCGCTTCCCGAATGGTACAAGAGCTTCGGTGACTCCCTTGTATCGACACTCCAGCGGGACGTTCCTGCAGTGATGGATAAGTCCGGAAAATCGGGTAACGGTATGGAGTTCTCGCAGATTGCAGACCTGCTCAAAAAGCAGCTCACCGATGAGTTTCCCGACGTAGTGATCTCGAGCGTGGATCCGCATGCGATCAGGATGCCCGATATTGCGCTGTACAACAGGGCACGGCTGATTTACGAAGGGATACTCGCGTCCAAAACCCAATCTATCGAAGCTGCCACGCGCGCATCTGCTGCAAACCAGGTGAGCCAGGACAACCGCTTTGAGACGCTGAAACGATACGGTGAGCTCCTGTCGCAGTATCCAATTCTTCTGAAGTACCTGGCACTCGAAGCGGGGCAGAACCCGGATTCGATAACGCTTGATAACAGCACCGCCCCGCCCGCGAAACAGTAATCAACACAATTATGGAGTATTTTTTTAATTTCGATAAAATGGAGTATGTAAAGGGGAAACGTCCGGTCGGTTGCATACTCTGCCTGGTCCGGGATCATTCACCGGACGTACAGGATCTCACGGTATTCGAGAGTGACTATTTCGTTGCGACAGTAAATCTGTATCCGTATAATCCTGGACATCTCATGGTCTTCCCGAAGCGGCATCTGCTTGATATCAGGGAATACACGACCGATGAGGAACAGGACCTCAGCCGCGTCACCCGGATTCTGCTCGATGCGCTCGACCGAACCTACTCGCCGCACGCATACAACATTGGCTACAATATGGGACCGGTAGCGGGAGCCTCAATTGATCACATTCACGTACATATCATTCCGCGGTATCCGCGCGAAACCGGGATTGCCGATCTTATCGCCGGCACTCGCGTTCTTGTCGAGAGTCCCCTCGTCACGGCAGAGCACCTCCTGCAGGTAATTGCAGAACTTCCACATCAGGCACATTAGCCTTCCTCCATGGCGATAAGCTGGTTCAGCAGCTTTTTCAGCAACAGGAGTCGTTCGACATATCGCGAGAGCGCCTGTTCAGCGGTTTGTCCGGCGATACGAGTCTCCATAAGCAACGCGGTCTGATTGCCGGCATCCTCGCTTCGACTGCGCAGCAGCTCGGAGAAGGCGTTACCCAGCCCCTGAATGTGCTCTATTCCCTTGTCGATGAGATTCCGTGCATCCCGATCCTTCTGTGCCATCAGGATGAAGAATGAACGCTGCAGTGATGCGTCCTTTTCAAGTGACATTCTCATTCGTGCAACTGATTTCCCGTCGTCCCCGTTCGGACCGAATGATTCGTCAAACTCATGAATAGCGTCGGCCAGTTCCTCGAGAGCGCCTGCGTGGAAAATCATTGCACTCTGGATGTCCCGCAATCTGCTCGGAATGATCTTGCTCATGCTGCGTACGAACTCCTGCAGTTCCCCGTGATAGTGGAACCTTACGTAGTTGTACACGATGTTCAGCGATTTCACGTAACGCACCGGCGACATGCCGAGCTTTTTGACCCAGGAAAAGGCTGACTGACGATAATAGTCAAGCTCAGGCGGTTCGGTTGCGAAGATGCTCGTGATCATCCGCCCGACAACGCCCATGAGAACATCTTCGAGCCGCGATTCAATTTCCCCGAATATCGAAATAGAAAGCGATGAGGAATAGTACTCCCGCAGATTCACCTTGGGCATGTAGACAAGAAATCGATAGTAGGGATCCCGACGAAAATACTTGATGACTTCGGCGAGCGGAATACGAGCGTGGGCGACGTCGGCTGCGCTCCTCAGCTCCTTCAATGCGGACCGAATTGAGGTAACGCGCTCGGCGACATTTGCTGCGACCTCCGCATCATGTTCCGAATCGTCAGTGAACGACTCCTCATGTTCCAGCAATGTCAGTTCTTCGGCTGAAGTATCGTCGTTACGCTCGCCAAATCGCGCATAGAAACTGAGCAGCTCAGGATGAACCGCGAGCGTGGACGGCATACGACGCGCACTGTAGAGCGCAAAGTACAACTGCTCGAGGTACCGTTCAACGTCGATGACTCGCGCAGGTTTGAAGGCCGGGATTTTCTCCGGCACCTCATAACCGACATCCACGCCGAACCTGGAAAAGAACTCGCTGTAGGGAAACAGGCAGACATCCTTCAGGTAATAGAGCGGAAGAATGCCATCTTCAAGTTCCGAAAAGAGGCCCGACTGAATGCTCTGCAGGTAGTGTTCGAGCCGGGCGGAAACTTCCTTTCGGATGCTCTGTTTGTTCTCTGTCTGCATATAGAGATCCTGCATCTCCCTCATCGGCATGAAATCGTGGAGTTCCGAACGTGCATTCGGAATGCGTTGCTCGAGCAGAAACGAAATCATTCGCTGCAGCAATTCGGTTCGGCGCCACAGTCTGCGAATCATCGGCATGACCGGATAAACCGACTGATAGAACTGATAGATCCGGGCCGGAAGTTCGGGAAGCACCAGGTTTTCGCTGAAGTCCACGAGTGCGTTTCCCCGGGAGCAAATCCTGTCGTGAAGACGGTTGAGCTTGAACCGCAGAAAGACTTCTTCGTTGCTTCTGTGCGAAAACAGTCGCATCAGCCAGAATCGGAATCGATCCCACAATCCGAGTGTAGCCATGTCCTTGGCGACGATCTCGTCCCTTCGGGTTTTCGGCAAATCGGCGTGGTAAATCTTCTGACCGCGCTCATCATGCAGGCTCAGGCTTTGAACTATGCGATTGTATAGTTTTTTTCGTTCATCAGTGGAAAGAGCGTTCGCAAGGTCATGCAGACGCGTGCTTGTTCTGGCCATAGACTACGCCTCGATCGGATGGACCATGATGAGCCTTCCGGAACGCATTGTGACCTCTATTCGATCTTCGGTTGCGATATTGCTTATTCCCGCCGATCCCTTCCGCCACGTAAGGCCGTTGAGGTTCCATTTCAGTCCCCGGCTTTCCATCGTGCAGACGTCAAGGCCGGCGGGGAAAAAGGAGACGGTACTTCCCAGCATCCCGTCGATTTGCCACACATTATCGACGGCGTAGATCTCGGCACCCGGACTCACCCAGACAGAAGGATGAACGGGTCGATCAAACAGTGCGAAGATCCCGAGGAGGTGATCAAGCCGCCCTCCTCCGCCACCGACGATAACAACTTCATCGACGCCGGCATTCAGGAGCGCATCGATTCCAAGCTCGGTGTCGGTAAAGTCCTTATCGGTCGGGAAGATTCGGACCTTCGACGCGGGAAGGCGTTCAATATCCCCCCGGTTGCCGATCGAATCCATATCCCCCACGACCAGATCGGGCGAGATGCCGAACGAGATTGCCGCATCGTATCCTGAGTCTGCTGCAACAATAATTGAGGCGTCACGGACCCACTTCGCTACGTGATTCTTGTGTGGCGCGTCCCCGCCGGTAAAAAGTACCCCTCGCATGCTCCGCAAAGATTAGTCGAAATCGGGCCGGTTTGCAAATACCTTGCTTGCTCGCTCAACTTTTCCGTTTTTCGTGAGGACCAACTGTTCAGTCCTGCGACCTCCGGGCCGATAATGTACACGTTGTCGTCTTTCCGGACCTGTGTTCGTTGAGGCTCACCGATTACGGCGCAAGGAAGCGCCGCAAACAATGTCTGTACTACAATCAGGGAGGATTGTATGGTAATCAACCACAATCTCAGCGCTATGTTCGCTGACCGTCAGTTGAAGTTCAACAACATTCAGTTGAACAATGATATCCAGAAGCTCGCCTCGGGCCAGAGGATTAACAAGGCCGGTGACGATCCGTCAGGTCTTGCTGTCTCCGAGAAGATGCGAGCGCAGATCCGTGGCCTGAATCGGGCCGAAATGAACGCTGCCGACGGTATTTCCCTGGTGCAGACAACTGAAGGGTACCTTCAGGAGACCACGGATATCATCCAGCGTGTGCGTGAGCTTGCTGTCCAGGCAGCCAACGGTATCTACACCAGCGAAGACCGGATGCAGATCCAGGTGGAAGTGTCACAGCTCATTCACGAAGTCAATCGCATCGCATCGCAGGCACAGTTCAACGGTTTGAACCTGCTGACCGGACGGTTTGCCCGGGACACCGGATCCAACGCCGTCACCGCCAGCATGTGGTTCCAGGTCGGCGCCAACATGGACCAGAGGATGCGCGTATTCATCGGCACGATGAACGCACAGGGCCTCGGCCTGCAGAGCGCACAGGGAAATGCTTCAACAGCTACCTTCCTTTCGCTCTCCTCCCCCGACAAGGCGAACGCTGCAATCGGTATGCTCGATCGGGCACTCCGGATCGTGAACAAGCAGCGTGCAGACCTCGGCGCCTATCAGAACCGACTCGACTACGCCCGCAAGGGACTGTCGGTTGGAGCCGAGAACCTCCAGGCTGCCGAGTCCCGCATTCGTGACACCGATATGGCCAAGGCCATGGTGCAGTTTACGAAAGACCAGATCCTGGTTCAGAGTTCGACTGCAATGCTGTCGCATGCAAACCAGTTGCCGCAGAACGTTCTCCAGCTGTTCCGGTAATAATCTCCCTTCTCGGACTCTTTCGAAGCTGCCCTTTTTCAGGGCAGCTTTTTTTGCGCTCTTTTTCGAAAATAACAGCCGAAAGATCTCAAGTGCGAAAGCCATCCGCCGATAGTCAATACAGAAGTCTCCCCTGCGGAGACACAATGCCGAACACGGATGTCCGGCAGAAAATGATATCGGAAATGCAATCAAGGAGGATTGTATGGTAATCAACCACAATCTCAGCGCTATGTTCGCTGACCGTCAATTGAAGTTCAACGACATTCAGTTGAACGAGGATAGCCAGAAGCTCGCCTCGGGACTCAGGATTAACAAGGCCGGCGACGATCCGTCAGGTCTTGCTGTCTCTGAAAAGATGCGGTCACAGATCCGTGGCCTGAATCGGGCCGAAATGAACGCTGCCGACGGTATTTCGCTGGTGCAGACAACTGAAGGTTACCTTCAGGAGACCACCGACATTATCCAGCGTGTGCGTGAGCTTGCTGTCCAGGCAGCCAACGGTATCTACACCAGCGAGGACCGGATGCAGATCCAGGTGGAAGTGTCACAGCTTGTCCACGAGATCAATCGCATCGCATCGCAGGCACAGTTCAACGGTTTGAACCTGCTGACCGGACGGTTTGCCCGGGACACCGGAGCCAACGCCGTCACCGCCAGCATGTGGTTCCACGTTGGTGCCAACATGGACCAGCGCATGCGCGTATTCATCGGCACGATGAACGCACAGGGCCTCGGTCTACAGAGCGCACAGGGAAATGCTTCAACGGCTACCTTCCTTTCGCTCTCCTCCCCCGACAAGGCGAACGCTGCAATCGGTATGCTCGATCGGGCACTCCGGATCGTGAACAAACAGCGTGCAGACCTCGGCGCCTATCAGAACCGACTCGACTACGCCCGCAAGGGACTGTCGGTTGGAGCCGAGAACCTCCAGGCTGCCGAATCCCGGATTCGTGACACCGACATGGCCAAGGCCATGGTCGCCTACACGAAGGATCAGATTCTTGTTCAGAGCTCGACCGCAATGCTCGCTCAGGCAAATCAGAGACCACAGTCAATTCTCCAGCTCTTCAGATAACAGAGTCCAGCAGGTGAACTGGAGTGGCCGCTCGATAGATCGAGCGGCCTTTTTTTTATATACTCGCCACATGTCGATATTCCGGCCCGGTGCCATGCTCCCACCGCGGGAGCTGCGTGATTTTGCGAAAGTTTTTCAACAGGCGGGATTTCAGTGCTATCTGGTCGGCGGAGCTCTCCGGAACATCGCCATGCGCCGCCCCCACACCGATTGGGACATCGCGACGGATGCAACACCTGAACAGGTGGGTTCCATCTTTCAACGGGTGATCCCTACCGGAGCACGGCACGGTACCGTTACAGTTCACTTCAGAAAACTGCAGATTGAGGTGACAACGTTCCGGATTGAGTCCGACTATAGCGACTCCCGGCACCCGGACTCGGTAACCTTCACCCGGGACATCCACGAAGACCTGAAGCGCCGCGATTTTACGATGAATGCAATGGCACTGAACCTGCACGACGGTGCGTTTGTCGATCCGCACAATGGTCTCATGGATATCAAAGGCTCAATAATCCGCGCTATAGGCGTCCCGGACGAGCGGTTCAGTGAGGATGGCCTCCGGATTCTCCGGGCCGTGCGGTTTGCCGCTCAGCTTGACTTCGCCGTAGATGATGATACCCGCCGCGCAATGACCGGTTCACTCGCCCGACTGAGTTCGGTTTCACCTGAGCGCATACGGGATGAACTGTCAAAGACCCTGCAGTCCCCTCACCCGTCTATTGGCCTGAATCTCGCACAGGAAACGGGCGTCCTCAAATCAATTCTTCCGGAACTTGACGCCTGCGTCGGTGTCGAACAGGCGACCGCCCCTCGTGCGCTCATTTTTGCATTCTCCGGACCGACACGCGCAGACAGTGCGCCCTCGTTCGATGTATTCAAGCACTCCATCCTGGCATGTGACGGTGCGCCCGCGGACGTACTCGAACTGAGGATGGCGGCGCTTCTGCATGATATCGGCAAAGCACCGACGTTCG
>DATKUC010000046.1:0-8835 GCA_035530835.1 Spirochaetia bacterium | reverse complement strand
AGTGAATCGCCTGAGATTTGAGTTGCCGCATTTGCGTTGATGACCTCAGGCGGCCGGGCCGGGGTTGTCTCAAGGTACTGGCTGCTCGAAGTAATCATTGGATCGGTAACGGTAAACTCAATCGGCGCATTGAACCGCTTGATCAACGACCCGTTTTTCAGATCGGTGACCCGGTACGCGATGTTCGCGATGACGGCCGCACCCGGAGAGATTGCAGCATTCCAGTCCCGGTTTTTTCCCGTCAGTACTTCAAACCGAACGGGAACTGAAAACGCATCCGACGGAATGGCAATGGTCATGGAGCCGTTCACGCGTCCATTCGCAAACTGGTCAGGTACGGTGATAGTTCCGCTCTGTCCTGCCTGCAGATTCATGCTTGCCAGAACGTGTGGATAACCGTACCGGGCCATCCCGGTGAGTACGGAACTCTGCGAGGAAGCCGCACAGGCAGATAATGAAAGTGTGACGACACAGAGTGTGGCAAAATAGCGCAGCTGTTTCGGCATGCGTCCTCCATACGCTGGGAACCGGCTCAGTATCTCGACAGAGCCTGGCTCACGTTTAAGGGACCGGAGTCTCCAGCTACTGGGATAGTAATCACACCGAATGAGAGGCGAATATAATCCGGAAAGATCAAAGGTATGCGCGCCGGCAGCCTAAGAATTGATCGGAATCGCAGAACTCGGCCGCCGCTCCGGTACGGCTCGGCGGCCGGGCATCACAAACAAAGTTCTAGAAGCCGTGTGCCATGTGGTAGTACGCTTCGTTCCAGCGAAGTTCCTTCTTGAACTCGCTCACCGTGGTCTCTTCGCCGATGCGAAGCATCTCGACTCCGGCCATCTCAGCGTAGTCCTGGATGTGGTCGAACGTCACCGCCTTGCTGAAAACAGTATGGTGGGCTCCGCCGCCGAGGATCCACGTCGCCGCCGCCACGGGCAGATTCGGTCGCGGAATCCAGACGACCCGCGCAACCGGGAGCTTCGGCAACGATGCATCGGGGGCAACCGCATCAACCTCGTTCACAATCATGCGGAAGCGGTTTCCCATGTCAACGAGCGTAACATTCAGCGCCGGTCCCTTCGTTACGTTGAACACCAGGCGGACCGGATCACCTTTGCCTCCGATTGAAAGCGGGTGGATCTCAACGCGTGCCTTTCCATCGCCGATAGAGGGGCACACTTCGAGCATATGGGCGCCAAGTACCTTCATGCCTTTCGGATCAAGATGATAGGTGTAGTCTTCCATGAATGAAGTGCCGCCCGGTTGACCGGTGGCCATGACCTTGACTGCGCGCACCAGGGCAGCTGTCTTCCAGTCGCCTTCACCGCCGAATCCGTACCCGTCAGCCATCAGGCGCTGAACCGCAATACCAGGAAGCTGGGGAAGACCGTGCAGGTCCTGAAAGTTCGTCGTAAATGCCTTGAAGCCGCCATCGTCGAGAAAACTCCGCATACCAAGCTCGATGCGGGCCGCGTCGCGAAGCGACTGTCGTTTTGCGCCGCCCTTCTTCAATTCATCAGCCAGGGCATACTGATCCTCGTAGATCTTCAGAAGCGACTCCACATCGGAATCAGTCACTCCATTGACCTGCTCGACAAGATCACCGGTACCGTACCCGTTCACCGAGTAACCGAACTGCATCTGCGCGGCGACCTTGTCACCCTCGGTGACCGCAACCTCGCGCATATTATCGCCGAATCGAGCAACCTTCATTCGGCGGGTTTCATGCCAGCCACTCGCCGCCCGCGCCCAGACATCAAGCCGCGCCTGAACCGTATCATCCTGCCAGTAGCCGACAATGACCGTTCGCTCAATCCGCAACCGGGACGCCATGAAACCGAATTCCCGTCCGCCGTGCGCCGACTGATTCAGATTCATGAAATCCATGTCGATGGATGCCCATGGAATGTCACGGTTGAACTGCGTATGCAGGTGTACGAAGGGTTTCTGGAGCGCCATCAGGCCGGCTATCCACATCTTTGCCGGAGAGAAGGTATGCATCCACATGATCAGCCCCACGCATGACTCCGCGGCATTCGCCTCGAGGCAGAGGGCGTGAATACCGTCCGGAGTCGTCAATATCGGCTTGTAGATGACCCGCACGGAGATCTTCGTGGCCTCGTTCAATCCACGCGCAATCGCCATTGCATGCTCGGCAACCAGCTTCAGCGTATCTTCTCCGTAAAGCGACTGGCTTCCCGTGACGAACCATACTTCATACTGTTCAAGACTCTTCATCATCTGCCCTCCTGGAATATTCTGAGAGAGTGCTATTTTATTTGCTTCTGCCTATGGTATCACGACTCGCTGACTTCTTGAAGCTGAACTTGCATGCTAAACTTGGTTCATGAGCACCCAAACGACCCCTGCACGCTGGGTAGAACCGTTTTTCGTCCATTCGTTCGATGTGAATCACCTCGGTCTGTCGACAAGCGTCACGCTGCTGAAAATGATGCAGGAAGCGGCGTGGAAGCATGCGGAGGCCATTGGAGTCGGTTTCGAGCAGATGAAGAGTACTGGACTCGTCTGGGTGCTCTCCCGCCTCCAGATCCGGATAACCAGGTATCCGGCGTGGGGCGAAGAGTTCATGCTCGAGACCTGGCCTTCCGGCATTCAGCGCCTGCTGGTCACGCGCGATTTTCGAGTAATCGACGACCGTGGTGTTGCCGCGGCGGCAACAAGCTCCTGGATTGTGCTTGATATGAACACCCGACGACCGGTACGCCCGCAAAACGCCTTCGAAACCGTTCGTATTGTTCCCACCGAAGAGCTTGCACTGGGCGAAGTTGCCGGCAGAGTGGAGCTTCCGGCGGAATCCGAAGCACTCGAGTGGCACGATTCGAAACCCTTCACGGTTCGGGTCAGCGCGCTTGACAGCCAGGGGCACGTCAACAACGCGCGCTACCTCGAATGGTGCCTTGACGCGTTTTCGATTGACCACTTCGCGACGTGGGAAGTTCGGGAAGCGACACTGAATTTTCTATCGGAGACCCACTGTAACGAGGAAATCCGGGTGAGAACTGCCGAACTCGACACTCCCGCTGACAGCGATCTGCGGACCGTCCAGCAGGTGGTAACCGAGGACGGCAACCCTTCGTTCGCCTGCTCGCTGCGATGGGCTCCACGCCGCACATGACGGCCGGCCCAATCCGGGAAAAGCGTTGCAAACTGTCGGTGCACGACGTACAATGAAAAAAGGGGGCGCCCATGGGTGTTGTAACGATTTCCCGGCAGATTGGAAGTCGCGGCGACGAAATCGGACAGCTTCTGGTGGATCGTGACGGCTACGCATGCCTGAACAAGGAGCTCATCGAGAGCCGATTCGCCCGCGACGGAATTTCGCCTGTCAGCGTCGAGCGATATGACGAACGCAGTCCTCGTTTTTTTCGCCACTTTTCGCGTGACAAGAATACCTACCTTCACTTCCTGAAGGCAGCGGTATATGAATGCGCGCGGGAGCCGAATGCGGTCATCATGGGGCGTGGCGCTCATCTGATTCTCGCCGAAGTTCCGGGGATTCTTTCGGTTCGGTTCATTGCGACGCATGCAACGCGCGTTGATCGGATCATGAAGAAGGAGGGCTTGACGCGCGAACTTGCCGAGCAGATGATCGCTCACAGCGATTCAGAGAGAACCGGTTTCCATCGCTTTTTCTTTAACGCGAACTGGGAAGCGCCGCAATCCTATGATCTTGTTCTCAATGGAGATAACCTCGACGATGCAGCCATGATTGACATTATCACGCGCGCGATGGATGATTTGAACCGCGACGACGTAAGGGTCCGATCACGTGAAGTGCTTGAGGACCTGTTCCTGCAGCAGGAAATTATCTCCCAGGTAATTTATCGCGACCGCATTCCGGTACAGAACCTTGAAGTCCAGTGCAATCACGGACGGGTGCAGCTTCGCGGAATGGTAATGATCGAAGAACATGTAGCACTTGTGGAAGAGTCGGCAAAGAAGATCAAAGGCGTACAGGAAATACATTCGGAAGTGTATTTCATTCCCTCGTACACCTACGTTATGCGCTGACATTGCTTTGAATCCAGTACGGGAAATGGAGTCATACTGACCTATGTCTTTTCTTGTGAAAGCAGAAAATCTCCTGAAACTTGAGTTGCCTGAACTGCATAACGGCTCACGCGCGGAAGAGCTGCTGGCAGTCATAGACAACATCTTTCACATAAAAGACCTCGAATCACTTCTGGAGAGTGTTCTCTTCGAAGCACGGCGTTTCACGAACGCCGATGCAGGAACCATATATCTGGTTGCGAACGGTCGCCTCTACTTCAGCTTCGTTCAAAACGATACATTGTTCGGCGGAGCCAATGGTGCAGGAACCCCGGGACAGCTCCCGTCCAATCGGTATATTTCCGGTGATCAGAGCCTCCCGATCGACAAGTCGAGCCTTGCTGGCTATGTTGCGACCTCCGGTGAATCCCTCCTCGTCGACAACGTCTATGACATTCGCAGCGGCGTCACCTACACGTTCAATCCGGATATCGACAGGAAGTCCTCCTACACGACGCGCTCCATTCTCGTGGTTCCGCTCAAGACGCGGGAAGACGAGGTTCTCGGCGTGTTGCAGCTCATCAACAAAAAGTCACCGAGCGAGATTGTGCCATTCTCCATGCAGGACCGGTTCTACATCAATCAATTCGCACAGAGTGCAACCCTGGCAATCGAAAAGGCAAAGCTCACGCGGGAGATGGTGCTTCGACTGATCGAGATTATCGAGTTGCGGGATCCGTACGAAACCGGTGAACACGCAAAGCGGGTATCAGCGTATGCTGTCGAGCTGTACGAAGCGTGGGCTCGCAGTCATGGCGTACCAGATCGGGAGATCATTCAGAATCGGGATCCACTCAGGACCGGCGCGATTCTGCACGATATCGGCAAAGTGGCAGTGAGCGATCTGATCGTAAAAAAGCCGTCGGAGCTCAATGACGTTGAGAAGGCGCGGATCAGGCTCCACACGGTGTTCGGTGCGCGACTGTTCAGACGCACCAGCTCTCCCTACGACAAAATGGCAATGGAAATCACTCTGAATCATCATGAACGATGGGATGGACTCGGCTATCCGGGCTACATTACCGATCTTGATTCGGCATCGTTCACCCCCGGCCCCGGCAAGAAGGAGCGCGACATTCCGCTCATGGCACGCATCGTGACTGTTGCGGATATCTACGACGCACTCTCGACAAAACGAAGCTACAAGGAAGCGTGGAAAGAGGACAGAATCCGGGACTACCTTGCCGAGAATCGGGGAAAGATTTTCGATCCCGAGCTTGCGGAGATCTTCCTTGACATGAAGAGCGTTGTTCAATCAATTCAGAACAAGTACAGCGACAGGAGGGAGCCACGTGACGGTCAGAGCGGTGACGGTCTGGGTAAAGCCACAATACTCCCGTGAGTTCGAAGCGGCCACACGGGAAAATCATGAAGGGTCGATCCGGGAGCCGGGTGTCCTGCGCTTCGACGTGCTCAAGAGTGCAGACCGTGCGGGCGAATATCTGTTGTATGAAGTCTATGCCTCAGATGAAGCAGTTGATGCCCATAAACTCACTGCACACTACCTGAAGTGGCGAAGTGCGGTTGAGCCCATCATGGAGAAACCGAGAGTCGGAAACGGTTACTCCGTCATTGTGCCGACCGGTGAGGACAACTGGCGTTCACCGGATTAGGCCGCCGATGGCCATGGAACCGAACGAACAGCCGTTGGAAGATGTCACTCGCTGCAGCGGGTCAGCAGCAGCGCATACGACGTATTGATCAGCTTGCTCATCTCGAGTCCCTGAGGATTCACGTCCGGGTGATACTTTCTGATGAGCGCCTTGTACCTTTCCCGGATTTTTACCCGGCTGATTTCCCGGTGCTCTATTCCGAGAACTTCGCACGCTCGCCTGACTTCGCGCTCGACTCCCTCGTGCACGGCGGTATTCCCATCGTGCCGCGATTCCCGCCCTTCAGCGCGGCGCTCATACCCGGTATCGCGCGCCCTTCCTCTCAGCAGACTTACCAGCGGTCCCAGCAGTTGCCTGCGCTCGAGGATGTGCCGCGCAAAAAGAAGCTCGAGAAAGTGGGTCGCCGTTGCCTCCATAGCTGACGGAAAACCGCCGTCATGTGCAAACTCGGCCGAACAGCGGCGAATTGCATCATCGAGTGGAAAATACTCATCGAGATAGAGATCAATTGCCCGATCGGCTCGCCGCGCCACGCGCAGCATCGAATCGAACGCGTCCATCTGGACTGCGTGGATGATGTATTCGGTCATATAGCGCCGAACAAGGCGCTCCTGCAGATCGGCCCGAAGCGCGTGCGGAAGAAAGAGTCCGGCCCGCGTAAACTCGCCTTCGATGTCACCATCCATAAACAGCTCGAGCATCCCGATGAGCTCGCCTGCGTTCCCAGCCGTGAAGACAACATCCGAGAGCTCGCGCACTGCACCCGCTCTGTGCATATTGCGGTACAATCTGCCATAGAGCTCAGGCTCGGGAATGGACAGGATATGCGAGAGCGAAGCAAGCGGCAGCGCCCAGCGGCCCTCATCGTCCAGAGAATCCTTAATACGTGACAGGACGGTTTGAACCGGTTCCATTCAGCTAAGAATATAAAAAAAACGTCGACAGGCCAATCGGTTGACAGCGGTGAGTGACGTGCATAGCTTTGAGCTGAATGGCAACTGATGACACAATCGACCGGCGGATCGATACCTATTTCGCTGAACATCTTCCCGGCAACTGGTCGCGCGATCGCAGCCTGCTCGACAGATTTTCCCGTGACATGAGCATGTACCGCGTCGCGCCGCGCGCGGTGATCTTCCCGCAAACCGAAGAGGATGTCATGCGGGCGGTTGCTTTTGCCCGGGCTGAACGCATCCCGGTCACCGCGCGCGGCGGCGGCTCCAGTACCGGGGGATGCGCGGTGGGAAGTGGTCTGCTTCTGGTGATCAGTCAGCGCGGTCGACTTGCCGCGCCTGGCGAGGTTCGCCTGCAGGACGGCGAGGCGTACATCAGTGCGGGTGCAGGGGTTCGCCACAGCGAAGTGCAGACGGCGCTTGAACGGCACGGCTTCTTTCTGCCGGCTGATCCCACAAGTGGATCGATCTCCTGTATTGGCGGAAACGTCGCGACCCGCGCAAGCGGACCGCACGCGCTTCGGCACGGTGCAATCGACCGGTACCTCAGGCGCGTGCGCTTTGTAACCGCCGACGGAGCGGTTGTCGACAGTTCGGATCCTGCAACCGTTCCCGCACATCTGTCGGAGGCGATCGGCGCGGCAAGGGAGTCAATCGGGGCATCCCCGACAACGCGTGAACGGATCGATCGGAGTACACGGATCAAGTGCGCAAGCGGATACAACCTGTCGCCGTTGTTGCGAGCCGCACGCCCGGAGAGTGATCTGACCGGCCTTATGGCCGGACAGATCGGCACACTCGGCATCATTACCGAGGTTGAGCTGGTCGCAGAGCGTCAACCGGGCGGAAGCGCCGATGTGCTGCTCGGCTTCGACTCACTGCAGTCAGCGTGCGCGGCGGTGCCGTTCCTGCTCGAGACCGATCCGGCGGCCATTGAAATCATGAACGGCGAGGCGCTGCGAGTTAGCCGGGAAGGGGCCCGAAAGCGCACGGGGGCTGCTGCTCATCAGGTCGAACCACTTGAGGCAACTGCGAACTACGCCGCCGTGCTGCTTGTCGAATACTCCGGAAGCGATGCCGATGCGAAAGTTCAGTCGCTATGCGTTACCGGTTCCCGTGCGGGCATGTTCCCGGGATTTCATCCTGCGCGGACTGAGGAGGAGCGGGCCTCTATCTGGGCCGCGAGAAAGGGTCTGCTTCCGGCGGTAGCCAACTATGGTCGGAACTTCAAGGCCCTTTCGGTAGTGAACGATGTCGGAGTGCCGATTGAACATCTTGCATCCTTCATCGGTGGCGCGGAAGCATGCTTTCGTCGGTACGGGCTCGTCGCGCCAATCTACGGCCATGCGGGAAATGGCAACCTCCACCTTCGGCCCCTGTTCGATATGCGAAGCGAGAATCTGGAGAGTACGATTCAGGCGGTGGCGGACGAGATCTACTGGCTGGCAATCCGGCTCGGCGGCACGGTTTCCGGTGAACACGGAATGGGAAGGCTGCGCGCACCCTACCTTGAGGCCGAGTGGGGACGCGAGGTGTACGATGTCATGAGGGCGCTGAAGGGAGCCTTCGATCCGGAGGACCTGTTGAATCCCGGCTGCATGTTCACTGATCGTCCGCTTTCGGCGGACCTCCATCTCGAGCGCATCCTGCGCTGAGGTCCGCTACCTGGAACCTGCGTAATACCGTTCACGGTAACTGCGGATCAGATCCGCCTTCATCTCCTTCAACTCTCCGCTCAGAGAGACCTTATAGATGTGCGGATTCAAAAAGCGCTTGAATGTCTTGTCCAGTGATGCCACCTGCAGTGCAGCCCGCTCATGGATTTCAGGCAATGTCGGGGATGCGACTACCCGCTTGCCGTTTTCCATCTTCTTGTGCAGCAGCGGTATTGCCGCGCTCCACTCCCGCAGGACGAAATTACCGCGCTCCATGATCGCCGGATGGTGAAAGACGATCTCCGGCTTCTCGAGAAACGCCGGATCCTCTGACTCGAGGACCAGAAGATCGGCAATCGGACTGCCGCCTCCGTTCAGAAAACGATATACCTGCTTTGCACCGGGGTTTGTCATTTTTGCCGGGTTATTCGACATCTTGAGCACCGGTTTCCAGCCGCCCTCAGTCTCGACCGAGGCAAGCTTGTATACGCCGGTAAGTGAGGCACTGTTGCCTCCGGTCACCAGATGTGTCCCTACCCCCCA
>DATKUC010000045.1:0-37364 GCA_035530835.1 Spirochaetia bacterium | reverse complement strand
CGGGCTGAACGGCTCAAGAAAGACGCGGTTAGAGAGGCAGAAGCTCTTAAGAAAGAGCTTATCCTGGAAACGAGGGATGAACTTTTACGAGAACGGAATCAGCAGGAAAAAGAACTTCGGGAAAGACGTGTTGATCTGCAGAGGCTGGAACGACGGGTTCTGCAAAAGGAAGAAAACCTAGAAAGAAAACTGGCGGCTGTTGAAAAACAACAGCAGGCCTTTTCAGACCGAGAGAGGAAATTTGTAGAACGGGAAGATCAGCTTGGCCAGCGTGAAAACGAATGGAGAGCTGAACTGGAGCGTATATCGGCGTTGACGACCGAAGAAGCCAAAAAGCTTCTTATGGTCTCCCTCGAAAACGATGCGCGGCACGATGCGCAGGCGCTCATCAACAAGATCGAGCAGGAAGCCCAGGCAACCGCCGACAAGAAAGGGCGGGATATTCTGGTTACGACCATCCAGCGGATGGCCTCCGAGGTAAACGCGGAGGTTACTGTTGCATCGGTCAGTCTGCCGAACGATGAGATGAAGGGCCGAATCATTGGTCGCGAGGGCCGGAATATACGGACACTCGAGACGCTTACCGGGGTAGATATCATTATCGATGATACTCCCGAAGCAGTTGTTGTTTCATGCTTCGATCCGGTACGCAAGGAAATTGCAAAGCGCTCACTTGAGCGACTGATAACTGATGGACGGATTCATCCGACTCGCATAGAGGAAGTTGTCCAGAAGGTTACTCAGGACATTAGTCAGACTATCTACGAAGAGGGGGAAAAAGTCCTCTTCGACCTTGGAATTCACTCCATGAAGCCGGAGGGGATTCGCGGAGTGGGAAGGCTTCTGTACAGAACCAGCTACGGACAGAATGTGCTTGCGCATTCCAAGGAGGTCGCTACCTTCGCAGGAATGCTCGCTTCCGAGCTCGGCGCGGACAGGGAAATCGCCAAACGCGGCGGCCTGTTGCACGATATCGGGAAGGGAATCGAGTCCGATGGTGACAGTAACCACGTTGAACTCGGCGTGGAGCTCGCCCGCAGAATGGGTGAAGATCCCCGGGTCATCAACGGAATTGCAGCACATCACGGCGACGTTCCGCATAGCTGCATCGAGTCGGTCATTGTACAGATTGCCGATGCGCTTTCGGCCTCGCGTCCGGGAGCACGGCGGGAGACTCTTGACAACTACATCAAGCGTCTCGAAAGCCTTGAGAAGATTGCAAGTGAATTTGAAGGCGTCGAGAAGGCCTACGCAATACAGGCAGGCCGCGAGCTTCGTATCATGGTGAACCATGAACAGGTGGACGACAGCGGCGCTCGCGAGATGGCGAAGGGAATTGCGCGCAAGATTGAGGCGCAGCTTCGCTACCCGGGTCGAATAAAGGTCACCATGATCCGGGAGACGCGGATTATCGAGTACGCGAGGTAACTGCATACTGAATGTTCCACTGCAGAGGGCGGGAGACCGTCTTCTGCAGTGAATCCGCGTAAGGGAGAAAGATGGCAAACGGTTTTCGCGCCCTCATCCTTGGCGACGTTGTCGGCCAGTCCGGATGCAGGGCAGTTCTTTTGGGCCTTCACGGTCTGATTCGTAAACATTCGGCAGACGTAGTAATTGTAAACGGCGAAAACGCGATAGACGGCTTCGGAATTACCCCTGATATAGCATCACAGATATTCAAGGCAGGCGCTCACGTCATTACAACGGGTAATCATGTGTGGCAGAAAGCCGAAATCCTTCCATACCTCGATTCCGAGGAACATATTCTCCGTCCCGCAAACTATCCGAGTGGAGTAGCCGGCCACGGTAGTTGCACCGTTACCGTTCATGGAGTGCAAGTCGGAGTACTGAATCTCCAGGGACGCGTTCGCATGTGGAGCATCGACTGCCCATTTCGCAAGGCAAAGGAGATGGTGCGTAAACTGCGTCAGGAGACCAAAATCATCATCCTCGACTTTCATGCAGAGGCAACCGAGGAGAAGGAAGCGCTTGCCTGCTATCTCGATGGTGACGTTTCGGCCATCGTCGGTACTCATACCCACACTCAGACCGCCGACGAGCGGATCTTCTCGAAGGGCACTGCTTACATTACCGATCTGGGCATGAGCGGACCGCGTTCGAGCGTCATCGGATTTGACCCGCAGATCGGCATTCAGCGGGCACTCACTCAGATGCCGCTCAAGAATGAAGTATCGAACAATCCCTCCTTCCTGCGGGGCGTTGTCGTGGATATTGACCCCGCGACTGGGAAGGCGCTTGCTATCACGAGGATCCGGGAAGAAAGCGTGGTGTGAAAGCTCGAACGCTGCTCACAGTTCTCCGTGCCAGGTTTCCCGAATACACGAGCGATGAGCTTTTTGCCTTTGTAGCCTGCGGCGATGTGACTGTCGAAGGTGAGTGCGTCCGTGACTCAACGCGAACGGTCACCGCCGACGCTGATGTCCGCATTCAGGAAAAGCGCGGTTTCGTTTCTCGCGGTGGTGAGAAGCTTGATCACGCACTTCGCCTGTGGAAGTTACCGGTTGCCGGAAAGATTATGATCGACGCGGGGGCGTCCACCGGCGGGTTTACCGACTGTCTGCTGCGGCATGGCGCCGGCGGAGTGCACAGCGTGGACGTGGGGTACAACCAGCTTGACTACCGCTTGCGGACCGATGCGCGAGTGCACTCTCATGAACGTGCGAATATCATGTCGATGGAATTGTCAGATTTCGACCCGCCGGCGGACGCTGCGGTTGCGGATCTCTCTTTCCGCTCGCTCTTGCGGGCGGCTCGGCATATTGTCGACCTGACCGCGGAAGGGTGGCTGGTGGCCCTTGCGAAGCCGCAATTTGAGGTGCGACAGCCTGGCGCTGAGTTTGATGGAGTCTTGAGAGACCCCGCTGTCGTTCAGAGCGTGCTAGTCGACCTTCTGGAGGAACTTGCGGGTGAAGGGCTCGCCGTCCGGGGAGTGACCTCATCGCCCATACGAGGACGCAAGGGGAACAGGGAGTTTCTACTCTGGCTCGTTCGCTCCGATAGTGAATCGGATACCGGTCGGGCCGAGGCGGCGGATGGCGACTTGCGACATCTTGTCCGGCTTGCCGTTCAGGAGAATGAGTCCGGACCGATTGGCTTTCCGATATAGATTCCTTCGCCGCCGAGGTAGTTCATTTTCTTCCCGTTGATGAGGAACTGCACTCTGCTTACCGAAGGGAACTCGATTGCTGTGTGGACGACCTGCTGTAGCTGCGCAACGAAGCCTTCAACGCCCATGGGGTTGAACTCAAACGCATCGTTGAAGTTCAGATAGGCGATCCCGTTCTGTATGTATGCGGACAACAACCGCGTGTTCTGCGGAATGAGATTCAGAAGCCCTTTGTTCAGCTCCTCAGCCGTCGGTCCCTTCAACAGTGCCCGAATCGTGTCGGTGAGCGGGCTGTCCACGTAGCGTACGTCGCGGGTTACTGCCTCTGGCAGGATTTTTCCATCCTCGGTGACAAGCGTGAAGTAGAGTTTTGCTGCACGGATGTGATAGGGAATTGTTGCCGGTGGCGCCGCAGTCGTTGTTGTGCCGGTGCCGGTACTGGTGCTTGCAGGTGCGGCAGACGGTGCGGAAACCACGATCGATGTGGCAGGCTGCGTGTCCGGTACTTTGTTTGACGGCGCGCTTTGCGGCAATACGGTTACCGTTGACTGCGTGGCATTCCCGGTCGGTGCTGCCGGTTGAGTTGCGCTTTCTGATGAGCTGACGCCTCCGAGGCCGGGCACACTTCTGAACTGCGGCTGGGTACCGCTTTTGGGGACTTTGGTCGCCGTTGGCGCGGCTTTGGCGTCGCCGATGATGACACTCTTTGTTTCAACGCCGGAACCGGTACCTGGCTGCGGTGTGCCGAACTTGTCCTGGAGGACAGTCATCAGACCTGTATCCTGCACGACTTTCTGAATCCGCGGTTTTGTCGCGATAAACACAACCAGGAAGAGCAGGATGACGGCGATCCAGAACAGGACGCCGAATGATGCTTTGCGTTTTCGCTTCGTGTTCGCCATACGATCTATTATCGGCGTCCGGGGCGTTTCCTGTTAGTCCGGAAACAATTTGACAGAGTTGAAGGAATGGTCGTATTATATGACGACAATGCATGAACTTAGCGGAATCTCAGCATCGCCCGGCATCGCAATAGGCAAAGTGTTTCTCCATCTTGAAGAGAGTCTTTCGATTCCGCGTTACGCCATTCGAACGGAGAACATCGAAGGCGAAGTAAGGCGGCTCGAGAAGGCTGTCAACCGCGCCTCGGATGAGATCATGGATCTCAGGGCAGGAAGTCAGGCCGAAAAGCAGGACGAGCAGGTAAAGCTGCTGGACACCCATCTGCTGATGCTGCATGATCCGGACTTCACCCGAAAGATAACAAGCGATCTGAAAGCGAAACGGCTCAATATCGAGTGGATCCTTTCGAGTGCGATCGATGAAGTGGTCACCAAACTCAGGGAATCGGGCAACGACTATCTGAGCGAACGGTCGACCGACCTGAACGATGTGACACGGCGAGTTCTGAACCACCTTCTGTCGCGCGAGCGGGTCAACCTCGCAGATCTTTCCGAAGAGGTTATCCTGATCACCCACGACCTCCTGCCGTCCGACGCCATCAGCATGAACAAGCGGATGGTGAAGGGAATCTGCATGGACGCCGGTGGAAAGACTTCGCACACCGCGATACTTGCCCGCTCGTTCGAGATTCCGGCCGTTGTCGGACTTTCAACGGTATCGAGAGAAGTTCAATCCGGGGATCAGGCAATCGTCGACGGCAATCGCGGCAGGCTCATCATCAATCCGGACGCAAAAACGCTGAAGCGGTATATCCGCGTCCAGAGTGAGTGGCGGAAGCGGGAAGTTCAGCTGATGGGGCTGAACGAGCTTCCAGCGGAGACAAAGGACGGCAAGCTCATAAGCCTCAAAGCGAATATCGAGGTACCCGAGGAGGTCGACTCGATTCTTGCACACGGCGCGGACGGTGTTGGTCTGTTCCGATCCGAGTTCCTGTTCCTCCACCCGGGAAAGATGCCGGAAGAGCAGGAACAGTACGAAGCGTATTCCTACGTACTCAAGCAGATGGGCAACAAGCCGGTGACGATTCGTACCCTTGATGTGGGAGGGGACAAGGTCGTCCCCGACATGGAGGGAATGGAGGAGAAGAATCCCATTCTCGGATGGAGGGCTATTCGGTTCTGCCTTTCAAAACCGGAACTTTTCCGCACTCAGCTGCGAGCGCTTCTGCGGGCAAGCATGCACGGGAACCTGCAGATCATGTTTCCCATGATCTCGGGAGTCGAGGAACTTTCGCGGGCGTTGTCGATGCTCGACGAGGTGAAAGCGGATCTTCGACGTGAGAAAGTACCGTTTCAGGAATCAACGCCGGTGGGGACGATGATCGAAGTGCCGTCGGCGGCAATTACTGCGGACCTGCTTGCGACCCGGTCACAGTTCTTCTCGATCGGGACGAACGACCTGATTCAGTATACAATTGCAGTTGATCGCGGAAACGAGAAGATAGCCTACCTGTACGAACCATTTCATCCCGGCGTACTGCGACTGCTGAAGATGATCATAGACAGCGCTCATGCGGTTGGTATTCCGGTGGGGATGTGCGGCGAGATGGCAGGTGATCCGCTTGCAACCGTCGTGTTGCTTGGGCTGGGACTCGACGAGTTCTCGATGGGAGCCGTCGGAATCCCTGAGGTGAAGCGGATTATCAGGTCGGTAACGCTTTCAGAGGCCGAACAGATAGTCGGCAATATTATGGAAATGAAGTCATTTAATGAGATCGATCAATACGTTAACGAACTGATGGACACGCGATTCGGCGTGAAAGCTTACTGAGATAACCAATAATATGAACCAATACAAAACAGAACGTCCGATAGTTGCATTTGTCGGACGACCGAACGTAGGGAAGTCTACGCTCTTCAATCGGCTTGTGGGGCGAAGGCTCGCAATAACAGACGAAACTCCGGGAGTGACCCGCGACCCGGTTTTTGCTGACGGAACGGTGAACGGGACTGATGTCTCCTTCGTTGACACCGGCGGTATGACAATCGAGAAAGGTGTCATCAACGAATTAGTTACGGAACGGAGCCTTGGAGTTGCCGCACGTGCAGCATGCATCGTGCTGGTCCTCGATTTGAATGAGGTGACAGCGGAAGACGAGGAGTTCATTTCGCACCTGCGTCCGTTCGACAGTCGAATAGTTGTTGCAGTGAACAAGGTCGATAATCCGGAGCGCGCACAGGCGGTCTGGGAGTTTCACCGATTCGGTTACGGACCTGTTGTCGGGATTTCGGCAACACACGGACTGAATATCAACGACCTCATGAATGCGGTGAGCGATAAGCTTCGTCTTGCGGTTTCCCCGGCGGCAGAGTCTGCCGGAGTGCCGCCCGAGGAAACTGTCGCGGACGATGTTGTCCGCATAGCAATTCTCGGTCAACCGAACACCGGCAAGTCGACCCTCTGCAACCGGCTTGTGGGGAGCGAAAACTCGATCGTGTCCGACATTCCGGGAACCACGCGTGACGTCATCGAAGGAACCTTCAGTCACAAAGGGCGAAAGTTTCTGGTGCTCGATACTGCCGGCATTCGGAGGAAGAGCAAGGTAAACGAGGATGTCGAGTACTATTCGGTGAACCGGGCTATCGGTTCCATCGAAAACGCGGACGTAGTCTTCCTGCTCATCGACGCCATAAAGGGACTTACCGATCAGGACAAGAAGATCGCAGCCCAGGTGGTGAAGAAAGGTCGGGGTATCATCCTCGTCCTCAATAAATGGGACCTTGTGCCACGCGTGGGAAATCAGCTCGAAGCAATCAGCGACCGCATTCACTATCTGTTCCCGATACTTCACTTTGCCCCCATACTGCCTGCATCCGCGGCAAACGGAAGCGGACTACCCAAACTTCTTGACATGGCAGTACAGGTGAAGCAGGAGCTCGAAACGCGGATTGAAACTGCACGATTGAACCAGAGCGTCGCCCGGTGGGTTGCTCACACACCTCCTCCGTCAGGCAAGCGGCACTGGAAGGTCCGGTACCTGACACAGGTGAGCGTCCACCCGCTGAACTTCGTAATGTTCGTCAGTCGGGTCGAAGGATTCCCTTCTACGTATGTCTCCTACGTTCAGAACCAGATTCGCAAAGATTTCAATCTTACCCACGTGCCTATGGACATCATGCTTCGGGATTAGCAGTATCATGATATGAACGCACTCGGGGATCGTCTGACCATCGGAGAAGTCTGCTCCCTGCTGCATTTGAAACCCCACGTTATACGCTACTGGGAGCAGGAGGTGGACCTCCTCTCACCGGAAAAGGCTCATTCGGGAAGACGGCTGTACACCGCGCATGATCTGCACATCCTGGCCCGACTGCGGTATCTGGTTCAGGAACGAAAGCTCACACTCGACGGCGCGCGCGACCGGATCTATACCGAACTCACCGGTGGTAACGCAGAGGTTAACATCGAGCGGAAGGCGGCGATCCAGGAGGTCAGGCAGACCCTGTTTCACGCCGCGCGCGTGAACGGGAATATTCACAGTCACGCTTCCGAGCCAGGATCATCAACTTCCCGACTTTCGGCAATAGCGCGCAGGTACGCTCTGGCACTCGGCACACGGGCCGGCAGTGAGTCGGTTTCTGTGCCTCCGCGTGTGGTCAGGCTGGGCAGGCACGAGCCGGCGAACCACCACGAGATGTTGTCGCTGTGCGGGGTAACCGTTGTCCCTGCTGCAAAGAACGGGCTGTCATTCGACGTCACCGAGCGGGTGATCTCAGCGCTCGCTCGCAGGTTCCCTGCCGATGGCAGCAGACCCTGGGCGATAGTCGTGCCACGAGGTCTCGCCGGATTCACCGCTGAGGTCGTCGCAACTGTGCGATCCGATCTCGAGCCTCTGATTGTCGAGAACCTGCCTCCTGTTCCGGCTCCGGAGAACTGCCGGGATTACGAACAGGAGACAGTTCGCGAACTTGATCCGGGCGGCATCGGAGCGTTTCTTCTCCTTACCGAGGGTATTCTCGCTCAGGCGATAACCGGGCGAGGCGTTCGCATTCTGTACAACATACCGTTCGCTCCGGAATCGAATCCCGAACCGGATGCACTGCTGCTTACTGCCTGCGCACGGTGGAACGTGGACTGTGCGGTTCTGGCACTGCCGGACGAGTCGGGACGCTATTCGGTGTCGACTGAGTGGATTTGCGCACTCGAGCCGCTTCATGCCGTCCGTTCGCGACTCCCTGTCCGCCTTTACCAGCGCCCGGATCTCGCCGATAATCATAATCGGATATATATTCCAAGCCTTGAAGTGGCGTGGCTCCGACTTCGATCGATGCTTCGCCGCACGGTTATCATCGAGGGTCCACGCAATGACAATCAGTAAGTTCGTAGTTCTGACCTCACTGCTCAGCCTCATCGCTCTACCCGGATTTGCTCATTCGGCGTTCGATCCGAAGCTGCCAACCGGAGAGGACAACGCCGACGCCCGTGCTTTTCTCGATCAGACGATTTTTGCACCGACGGACGAAGTGCTCGGGACTGAACCCCGGATTCTCAGCGTATCCGAGGACGCACATCAGGTGCGATTCGAAGTCGCGAAGGACGAGAACTCCTATTATCTACTCTTCCTGAACGATAACCCGAAGACAGCCGCGGGTGAGAATCAGTTTCCGATAGCGGGTCGTGGAAACTATATCGTGAAACGCAGGCTCTCCGATGGAGCCTTTCTGCAGGTCAAGGTGTTTCTCCAGAACGATCCGGACTACTATCTTCGAATCTTCCCGGATGGAGGCGAAGTACTGGACGCAGGCGCACTTCGTGCCGGTCGCAGTTTCGTCGACGTCTACCTCGCCGGAACTCGCGTGTATCGAGATGTCGTGCTCCCGATTTCCTTCGGTCAGGTGCTTACCGATTCACTTCAACGGGTAATCGATCTCACCTCGGACAGCATCGACTGGGGATTGTTGCTCCCCGACAGCAAATCTGCCGCCTTCAGCGATGTACGTTCCATGATCGCCGCCATACGAAAGGCGCTGCCGACTCTTCCGGATGCCGAAGACGGGGCGATGGATCAGAACGGCCGACTCGTCAGGATTTCGAGTCTCGCGCTGCAGGAGAATCTTCCGGGGTTCAACTGTTCCGGCTTCGCGAAGTGGATCGCGGACGGTCTGTACAAGCCGGCAACCGGTCACTTTCTCAGCATAAAGGCGCTGAGCATGAAGCACCCGGAACTTCGAGGTAATCGCTGGTCGCGGCAGGTGGAAGATGCGCGGGATCCCTACTTCGGCCTTGACTGGACGCGTAATATTGCGGTGTCGCTCATGGCGGTCGACCGTCCCGGGGAGGCGCTCCTGCCGACCGCTGCCGATGTCCGCGATGTTCCATTTCAGCAGTACGTTCAGAATGTAGGGTACCCGATAGTTCAGCTGAAGGAGGTGCTCTACCTTCTTGCCGCCTCGGATCCGGGCAATTTCTACCTTGGATCGGTCAACCGGGACTTCGGTACCGATCCGGTGCTCCGGCAGCATACCCACGTTGTGGTGCTTTTCCCTTATCTGCTTGATGACGGCGAGTTTCGGGTGGCCGTTTTTGAGCGTAACGTCGAAACGAGTACTGAGAGTCTCCTGAAGCGCTATCCGAACGACTATATCCATCTGGTGAGAGTCAGGGCATCTTCCGCCTATGTGCCGCCCGTTATTGAAACCGCTTCTCGTTGAATATTGAGTTTCGCTGCGGTATGCTAGGTTCAGATGAAAAAAATCCTGATTCCGTTGCTGTGTCTGGTCGCGTCGGTCGGTTTTGCTCAGAATCTGGATCCGTGGGCAACGCAGAGCACCGAGCGCGAGTTATACATGGAGGCGGATACTCGCTTTCTCGCAGGTGACTACGCGCTTGCGCTCAATCGATACGACGCCTTCATCAGACAGTTTCCGCTTTCCCAGTACCTGCCCGACGCGCAATTTCGTCGAGCGGTGACGCTCTATCGTCTGGGCGACTACTCCGGATCGCTTGATCTGTTCCAGCGAATCGAGGCGAGATACCGTTCAACGCGGTATCTATCGTTGGTTCCCTTCTGGAAGGGAATAGATGAATACTATCTTGGCGATTACGCAGGATCGATTCAGGATCTGAACGTCTATCTCGGTGAAGGCGCCATCCCGGCAGGCTCACCAGGTGCGAGTCGGCCAGCGGAACCGGTGGTCGATCGGCAGGCACTCCTGTACCGGGGGCTATCCCTGCTTGCACTCGGCCGCACTGCGGAGGCTCAGGCCACCCTTGAGTCTCTCGTCTCCGGTCTGAAGAATCCATCCGACGAATCCTACGCCTTTGCGCTCCTGTGCTCGCTCTACTACCGGTCAGGAGAGTACGGGAAGATCGTAACGCTGTACGAAAAGGGTTCGAGTGCGACAATTGATCCGCAATGGCGGGCGCAGATAGAACTCTATGCGGCTGAAGCCGACTACTTTCTCGGGAGGAAGGACGCAGCGCGGACTCTCTATGAGGGCCTTGAATCGGCGTCGAGCGATATTGCGACGGTTGCCTTCACCCGGCTGTTTCAACTGAGCGCGGGCGATCAGGCAATGCAGACAGCGGTTCTCCGTTCGGCCGAGGTCGCGCTTGCAGGAAATACGGCAGTTCTGTCTCAGTTCTGGCTGACGGTCGGAATCGAAAGCTATCAGTCGAAGAAGTATGATCTTTCCCAGTTCTATTTCAGCAGACTCTGGGATCTGCGGGCGAGCGAACACCTCTCCGGTGCGGTACCGCTCTATCTCGCCGAGCTCATGGCGAGAAAGAACGATGATACTGCAGCCATATCGACACTCGAAACCTATCTCAAGGAGCCATGGACTAAAGACGCGCCGATCTCACCATCCGGATCCACGGCAGGCGCCGGAGCGGTTGACGCATCGCTTCCCGGAGCACAGGTAGAGGCGGGGCCGGTCCCGCTGCCAAAGAAGGGCGTGCAGCTTCCCGGTGCTGCTGCGACCGCCGCGCAGGAAGTGGTGCCGACCTACCGTGACCGGATCCTTGCCCGGCTCGGTGGGCTTTATCTATCAAACAGCAATTGGGCGGAAGCAGAACGATACCTGTTGGAGTGCAGGACAGACTATCCGGCATCCGAGGTGTACCCGCAGGCGAGTTACCAGTATGCGTACGCACTCTACAGGGTGAAGGATGTCGCCGGATCGCTGAAAGTGGTCGAGTCACTCATGACCGAGGGCCGTACTGCAGGACTCACCGCCGATCTTCTTCGGCTGCAGGCGTCTGACCTGGACAATCTCGGCCGCGTTGCTGACGCCATCAGCGCACTGCAGCAATATCTCACGGTCCGCCCCGCGGACGTCGATGCGCGGGTGGATCTTGTGCGTATGTCCTTCAAAGACAAGCAATACGAGAGAGTGATCCCCGAAGCGGCAAAGCTCCTGCAGCAGCCCGATCTGCTCATGCGCGATCGGCCCGCCTCATACGTAGATTTGCGCTACATGCTCGGCCTCTCCTATGTTGCGACAAAAGCCTACCCGAGCGCGATTGAGCAACTATCATTACTTGAAAACCCGGGTGCAAAAGGCGCCGAGATCATGGGGCAGTCCACTCTTTCGGAAATCAAGCCTTACGTGTTGTTCTATCTCGGATGGTGCTACTATCGGGACGGACAGTTTTCAAATGCAATATCGGCATATGGAAAGCTCCTGCAGAACAGTTCGGCTCATGAACTCGCCCCTGAGGCGGCCTATCTGGCCGGCTGGTCAGCGTATAGCAGTGAGGACTACCCGGCTGCGGAGCGCTACCTTCGCCTTGCCACAGGATACGATTCCACCACTGATCTCTCCATACAAGCTTCCTTTCTGCTTGGTCAGACGCTGCTTCAGGAGAAGAAGTATGATGAATCGGCCCGTGCATTCCGGAAGATATACACCGAGCATCCGGATTCCTCCCTTGCAGATGATGCCTGGTTTGAATATGCCGATTCGCTCGCTGGAGCCGGGAATACCGATGGTGCGGCAGAGGCATATCTGCAGCTGGTAAAACACTACCCGGACAGCACGCTCGGCCAGGACGCGCTCTTCCGCCGCGCAGAGCTTTTCTATAAAGGCGGGAACTTCAGCGCAGCGCGCGAAGCGTTCTTTCTGTATCGCACAACGTTTCCCGCGGGAAGGCAGTTTGACGGAGCACTCTACTGGGGTGGTATGTGCGCTGAAAAGCTCGGCGAACCTTCCGGTGCCCTCCTGCTGTGGGAACGGTTGATCGCAGAGCACCGGCAGAGCACCTTCCGCTCCAACGCGATGTACCGCGCTGCTCTGATCTACGAGAAACGGGCGGACTATCAGGATTCGCTCAACTTGTTCTCCGAGCTTCTGGCCCAGTATCCGCAGGAAGGGCAGGCACTCGGTGCAAAACAGAAGGTCTCGGAACTGGTGCTGCTCACCAGTGGGTTGTCACAGCAGGAGGCATCACTCCTTGTCCGGATCAATTCTGACGGAAAGGCGAAGACCGACGCGGGCAGGGCTGCAATCCTGATGTTCGGAAGACTCGTCGTCTACCAGGAACCAGCAGGCAGCAACAACCGTCAGATGGTGATTCCACTACTTGAGCAGGTAGTTGCCGAGAAGGCAACCGATCCCGCTTCGGCCGCGGAAGCGCAATTCCTGCTTGCAGACATGGCTGCGGCACAAAACGATTACCTCAAAGCGGCAACCGGATTCCTTGACGCGGCGGCCATGGATCCAGCAAATCGCGACCGAACCGCACAAAGCCTCTACCGGGCAGCCGCAATGCTGAAGAGTGCAGGGCGTTCCGACCAGATGAAGTCACTCGTCGGGCGCATCATTCAGGACTTTCCGAAATCGGAATGGGCCTCCGAAGCACGCCGGCTGCTGGAGTAATGGGGATGAATATGCGGCGAACTTGTGAGGCAACGATCATTCTGATACTTCTGCTTGCGACCGTTTCAGGTGCATACGCGCAACAATCGACACCGCCTGCCGCGACTCCGAACACGCAGTCCCCTCCTGCTGTTGCGCCGGGACCCCGGGCACCGGACAGCGCTCAGATCTTGCTGCCGAGCGTAGTGCTCAAGGTTCCCGACATTTCGGCGGCAACTGTTAACCCGCTCCTCCCGCGGGGACAGACGCTTTCGATACCGGACGCTGGTGTGCCGCTGCCGGACACCGGGGCGTTGCATATTCCGGAGCAGGCGTTCAACGTGCCGTTGCCGGGCCGACAGACGAACGCTACGGCGAGCGTGCGTGGCACATCGCTGTACAATACCGGAGTTATCGGTGTCGGTTCGATGAACCACATTGTCGGTTCCCTTTCTCTGTACAAACTCGGAGTCGCGCCGCAGCTTCGCCTTCATTTCTTTCATGAGGGTCTCGACGGATTTGCCGGCAAACCGGCTGGTACCGGCTTCTTCACGACCAGCAATGTGCTGAGCGGTGCATTGTCCACCGGGGATTCACGGCTCGGAACCGATTCACAGGCATCGTTCCAGGATGAGGCGTTCGGACTGCAGGATCAGTCTTCCGCGTACTATTCTGTCGGGGTTCGCACCATGAACGGTTCGATGGGGCTCCGGTACAAGCCGAGCAATCTTTTGTCCTTTGGCGCCCGCATCGAAGCGGATGCTGCGTCGCGGCTGTACACGGTGGCCGGTCCGGCGCCCGCGGGAAACAGCGCAATCTGGGCCTACAACGTTGCACCAAGTCTCAGCGCAGGTCTCACCATCGAGAATCTCGATCTGCAGCTGCGCGGACTCTACAACCTGAGACTCACTGACGGATTGTCCGCGTTGAACACCGCCAACCTCGGACTCTACGCTGATGCGACACTGCCGGCCGATTTCCTGTTGAAGGCGAACTTCGGTGCCTTCTGGACGATCGGAACGGGGTTCCTCTATCCGTTCAGCATTGATCTCGCGAAATCCTTCGGTTCAAATCTCAGCTTCAATCTTTCGGGCGGCTTCTCGGTGACTCCGCAGAGCTTTACGGATCTATGGACAAGTTACCCGCTGCTCCATGTTGGGGACAGTGTCTCCGGCGCGCTTGCGAACAGCACTGCATGGTTTGGAAGCGCCGGTTTCTCGTTGAGCACTCAGGATCTGCTGTTTACCACGCAGGGTTCGGTCAGGCTCTCCTACCGGGAGCATGTGGTTGACGTAACCGGTTACGACAGTGCCTCAAGCAGCTATCTGTACGTGCAGAACGACTATCTCACCCTGCAACCGCAGCTGCGAGTGACCTGGAGTCCGGTGACGCTGTTCAGTCTGAGTGCGGGAATGCAGGGAAATCTGCTGCAAAAGGCAACTCAGGAACCGCTCGTTTCTGCGGATTTCAATATCTCGGCTTCCGGGCCGCGGGATCGCTTCGGTGGCGGAATTACCGGCCGGTTCAACATCTTCGATGTTCCGGATGTGCCGAACCTCTCCGCAAACATGTTCGTTCGGTTGACCGACGGAGTGGAACTCGATCTGGACGCAGCCGATCTCCTGTCTCCTCTCATTCCTGGAGGAAGACCGGTCATCGGTGCAGTGCAGAACGCGAACTTTCCGTTCTATGCGCCGGGATTTCGCGTAACTCTTTCGACACACATCTCTTTATAAGTAGGCAGCGAGGTATCAGCCATGATGGATGTATTGATCAAGGGCGGAATCGTCATGATTCCGATCATCCTTCTCTCATTTATAGCCGTAGCGATTATTATCGAGAGGCTTATCTACTTTCGGAAGATTCGGACCGATGAGGATCAGCTGCTTATGAGGTTGAAATCTGCGCTGCAGAAGGGCCATTACGATGAAGCGCTGAGCATCTGTGAGTCCAATCCATCGCCGATCACCAACTTGATGAAGGTCGGCATCGATCACCGGAAGTATCCGGAAGACGTCATCAAGGACGCTGTGACCGACGCGGCGAACATGGAGATACCGCGGATGGAACGGTATGTGTCGTTTCTCGGCACGATCGGACAGATTGCGCCGTTGCTCGGGCTCCTCGGAACTGTGACCGGTAACATCCGTGCGTTCGGTGTTCTCGGAAATCTCGCCGGTACAGCCGGCGATCCGAGCCTTCTCGCGCGTGGAATCGCCGAGGCTCTCATCACCACTGCGGCAGGGATCATCGTTTCTATTCCCGCAGTAATCTTCTACAATTACCTGGTGAGTAAGGTGAATCACTCGATCATCCGTCTCGAAAACCGCGTCACCGAGCTCGTACTCTATCTGAAGAATGCACCGCTGGAGGCGTAAATGAAGTTCGCACGCAGACTTCAGCCAAGCGCAAATGCCAGCTTCGTTCCGATGGTAGATGTTGTATTTCAGCTGGTCATCTTCTTCATGGTCTCGAGCACCTTCATTGTCGCTCCCGGCATCAAACTTGATCTGCCCCGATCCGCTTCATCGGAGGCGATCAACATGACGCCGCTGGTGGTGAGTATCTATTCCTCCGACCGGATCTACCTGAATCAGACGCTTTACAATCTCGCCGGATTCCGTCAGGCAATTGCCAGGCTGCCGAAGGACAAGGCGGAAGCGCGCAGCATAGTTGTCGAGGGAGACAAATCGATCTCATACGAGACGATGATACAGGTGCTCGATGTGCTTCGGGTAAACGGAATCCGCGGAGTGAGCCTCAGGACGCTGCCGGCGACCGGGAGCACTCAATGATCCAGCATGCCGAGCGCGACAGGATGCTGATAGCAGGAGCCGGAGCTGTCGTAATCCATGCGCTCTTCTTTGCCGCGTTGTGGCTCTACGCTCCCCAGGCTGCAAAGCTACCGATTGCAGTACTTCCGGTCTACGTCGAACTGAATGCCGCCCCGATTGTTGCACCGTCGGTGCCCGCTCCCGCGCCCGTTCAGCCAAGGGTTACGACGCCCGCGTCGCAGATGCCTCAGCCGCAACAGCAGTCTGCGCGGGTTGCTCCGTCGGCACCGGTTGCTCAGCCGGCACCAGCGCAGGCACCGGCCCCGCGAGAATACGATCCCCTTGCCGCGCCGCCAGGCCAGAACGCGGGCGCGGGCACGGCAACAGCGCCTTCCGCGCCGCAGCCTTCCTCCGCACCTGCACCGGTCTCTACCGGACCCACCGCGGCGGCACTGGCACTGGAACAGGCGAACCAGCAAGCGCTTCAAAAGTGGGAGCAAAACAATCCTTCGGTTTCGCAACCTTCACCGTCACCTGCGGCTGCCGCGTCCAACTCGAAGGGACGCGCAGCACCCGCGCAGGATGCGGCCGGGCAGGCAATTGATCGCACCATAAATCAGACGATGAACGCAATTCAGTCGGCGCCGGCAGCTGCACCAGCTGTCGCAGCAACGCCTTCTACCGCCCCAGGTACATCCGGCTCGAGCTCGACAGGCGCTGCCACAACGCCGACCGGCTCGGGTAGTGGTTACAGC
Organism: Spirochaetia bacterium; assembly: GCA_035530835.1. Lineage (GTDB taxonomy): Bacteria > Spirochaetota > Spirochaetia > DSM-27196 > DATKUC01 > DATKUC01. The sequence continues at coordinate 20,947 of DATKUC010000045.1, read as the reverse complement.
GACTCCCGGCTCACGTTTACGCGCGGACAACCTCGCGGCCTGGTGTCGGAAGGGCGGCTCAAGCTCAATCCGCAGATCGTGAACCAGATTCTCAGTCAGCATCCTGACCATTCTCCACGCATCGACGTGCCGGTGAAATTCCAGGTCGATGCAAGTGGATTTGTCTCGAACTTGCAACTGCTTCGAAGTTCCGGCTATACTCAGCTCGATGAGGCGATACGCAATCTGTTCAATGGGCAGGTTTTCGTCGCCGCTCCGGGTGATCCTGTCGCCACGGGGGCAATAGACTACGTTATAGAGACTCATCAGTAGTAGTTTCTCGCGAGGCGGAATGGGAATTCAGGCAGTTGCATTTGATGTGGACGGAACGCTGTATCCGAACGACATCATGTATCGAAAATCTATCGGGTTTGCTCTCCGGCACGCGCGACTCATGATGAGCTACAGCCGGGTCCGGAAGACGATCCGTACCATTCGCCCGATTACCGATTTCCGAAAACTGCAGGCCGAGCTCCTCGGTCGAGAGCTTTCCATTTCGCCGGAGCTTGCCGAGGGAGTGCTCGAGTCCGCGATCTATAACGAGTGGGAAGTGCTCCTGAAACAGGTACCGGTTTTCCCGCATCTTGTGGAGATGCTCGCCGATCTGAAGTCTCGCAACATCCCGCTGGGTGTCGTCTCGGATTTCCCCGTTGGCAAGAAGCTCGCCTATCTTGGACTGGACACCGGCTGGAATTGCGCGTTCTCCGCCGAAGAGGTCGGTTATCTCAAGCCGAATGTCGAACCGTTCATACGCCTTGCCGAGTGCCTGGGTGCGCCGGCCGGGAGTATCGTATATGTTGGTAACAGCTATCGATACGATGTCGTGGGTGCGAAGGGAGCGGGCATGTACGCTGCCCATCTTTCGCGAAAAGCGGAGGCAGGAACTGAACCGGGAACACAGGCTGACCTCACCTTTTTCGATTATCGGACTCTCCATCAGTGGATTCTCGATCGACTCGACTGAATCCTGTTTCCGCTCGCCTCTGTCACTGTTCAGCCAAATCTGCTATACAATATAGAATGATCACTTCTGGGAGCGGGGAGCATGATTACTGTCGGTAATCTCATTGTCATCGGAATTGTTGTTGTCATTCTTGCCGTCTATCGGCAAATGGACAGAAATAATCGATCACTGGAGAAGGTAAAACGATACGCCGACAAGGTTCAGCTCGACCTTGACGCGATTGTTGCTCAGAAGGCGATGGAACTGCGGGACATGTCGATCGAGGTTGACGTCCATCAGAAGGCGGCCCGCGAGGTACTCAAGCGGGTCCAGTCCATCGAAGAGAACCTGAATTCTCGAGCGGTTCAGATGGACCAGATCGGTAGCCGGATCAACGAGTACGATGGCGCGCTGGAAGAACTGGTACAGATGACCCGCCGTGTGCAGGAGAACGTGGGCCGCATCAAGGACGAATCCGAGTACGTCGACAAGGTCGGGAAACGTCTTGCGGTAAGCGTGCAGCGAACCACCGAACTTGAACAGAGCATCTCCTCCCTGGTAGAACGATTCCAGACAATGAACGCTGAAAGCGTCGCCAGACTCGAAGAATCGGTCGTAACTTCGGTACAGCAGCAAGTGGAAAACCTCGACCGCAAAGTAGGGCAGACCGAAGAGCGGGTCCAGGCCAATCTTGAGCAGATCGAGGAGCAGGAGCAGCAGATGCGCCTCGCACTCTCCGCCCACGCCGACGAAGTGGAGGAGCGTGCACGGAAGTCGGTTGACTCGTATGCCGAGCGGCTGTCCGCAGTGGAAAGTGACTACAATGCACGACTGGAAGCTGTTGCCGCGCGTGGAGAGAAGCTCGAGACTTCCGCGCTCGCGAAAGTCCGCGAACACATCGAAAACCGTATGAAGGCTACGAGTCAGGAACTCTCTTCATCGATTGCAGAGATACGCACCCGCATCGAAGAGTTCCAGAATGAAACAGGCGCCCGTATCGATACCCACGATGCCGAACTCAGGCTGCAGATGCAGTCGGTTGAGCAGGATATCGGTGCACTTGAATCCGATCTCGCCGAGCGAAGAAAGGAGCTTGATGAGAGCCTCGCTCAGCTGGAGAAGGATTCAGGCTCGCAGTTCGCCGAGGTTCAGTCACAAACCCGCGAACTTGCGCGGGCAATTGAGGCCGATCTCGGCCGCGAAGTGAAGACTCAGATGGCCGAGTCGACCGATCAGCTGCGCCGGCACGTCGCCAGCGCGCAGGAAGAGTTTCAATCCGAGCAGATGCGTATTCAGGCCTTCCAGAAGCAGATCGAAGATCAGCGCAAGAGTGTCACTTCCGCAATGGAAGCAAGCTCACGCGAACTGGGCGGCCGCGTGGCCGAGTTTTCGAAGACCTTCAGTCAGCAGCTTGACAGTCGGGCCGAAGAGATCGAACACGGCGTCATTGCGCGGCTCGAAGAGCGGCTCTCCTCATACGAAGAGAGCATGGGTTACCGGTTTGGAAAGATCGAAGCCGTACAAACGGATATCGATTCACTCGAGGGTAATATCCGCGAGTCGATGGAAAAAATTTCCACCCGCCTGAAAGAGGAGATTACCCAGCTGGGAAATCAGCTGCATGAAAAACGACGGCTTGATCTCGAGCAGCATGGCGCCGAAATGGGTAGAATCCGGACCTCAATGACAGAACTCGAAGAGGGTTTGAACGAGTTGAAAGGCCGGGCGTATGACAACGTCTCGGAGAAGCTGAAAGTATTTGAGGATGAGTTTTTTGCCGACCTGCGTGACCGGAATATGGGGATGGAATCCAAGCTGAACGACTGGCAGTCGCGGGTGCAGGCAACGCTCGAATCGATGGCTGAGGAATCCCGGGACGAGCGGCAACGAATCGAGAAATCGTTTACTGAAGAGCTTGGTTCGCGACTTTCGGAAGTACAGACCCGGTTACTCGGCCAGTACGAGAAGTTGAATTTTCAGGCTGACGAGTTCCGCTCGGCACTCGACGGTCGGATTGACGCCGCCGAGCTGGCTGTGCAGGCGTTGCAGGATTCTCTTTCCCGGAATGTCGACACCGTTGAGGCCGCCGCCCGTGAGCAGCTTGAAGTGCAGTTCAATCGATTCAGCGAGAATGTCGGTGCGGAACTGAAGAAGCTCGAGAAATCCGTTGATGTGCGAATTAAACAGATCGAGGAGACCTCGGATACGGGCCGACAGGATATGTCGGCTGCGATCGAGAGCGTCAAATCGGATCTCACGGTCTGGCGGTCGCAGGTTCTCCAGCAGCTGAAGGCCGCTGAGGCTGAAGTGGAAGGTGAGTTCGCCGCGTATCGCGTGCAGATCTCAGGCACCATCAGCTCGATGCGTGAAGAGTTCGAGCGTCAGAAAGAGGAACTTGTCAGCGAGACCAGCGACGAGCGGAACCAGCTGCGCGAGGAGATCATGAATCTCTCGACGCGATTGCATGAGCTTGAACACGATCTTGAGATCAGAACGCAAACGATTCTCGAGACACTTGCCGGGGAGTACCAGCAGTTCCAGTCGGAGTTCCAGAAGAAGAGCCGCGAAATTCAGAATGAAGCCGACACGAAGATACGGGATCACCGGAATGTTGTTCGGGACACACAGGATCAGCTTGAACTCATGCAACAGAAGATGTTCGGAAAGGTCGAAGAGGACGCTCGCGTGCTCGCGGTCAACCTCGCCGAAATAGACAAGCGTCAGAAGAGCTTCATCGAACAGACAAGAATCTTCGAGCGGGCAGACACACTCAAAGATAGCCTGGCGCAATCGATCGAAGAGATGAAGAAGGAGATCGCGTCGGTCGAGCAGCAGCAGAAAGAGTTGCGCGGCATCGAGACGGAGTTCGGTCGTCTGAGAAAACTTGGTGACGACGCGGCCGAACGGCTTGCGCGTTTCATGGGCGAGAAGCGGCGTATCGACAGCATCGAGGAAGACTACAAGCGCCTCATCACCCTTTCGCAGGCTGTGGAGCTGAAGCTTCAGCAGGTAACTGCGAGCAACGACACACTTGCACAGATGCAGCTCTCATTGCGCAATCTCGACGACATGGGAAAGGATGTCGAATCACGATTCCAGCGCCTCGAAAAGAAGCGTTCGATTCTCGACGTGACTGCCGAGGGCGTCGACAAGAACTTCCAGTACCTGGAGGAGCTTGAGGACAAGATTGAGACCCTGAAGGCGAATATCGACGGATTCCCCGGTCAGGTGGACGAACTGTTCGGTAAGCTTGACCAGCTGGCGGCTGACCGCAAGGATGTCGACTCCGCAGTGCGACAGCTCAACAGTCTGGAAAAGCTTCTTGGGGACGTCGAAGCGAGGATGGAGAATCTGCAGACTGCACGGGAGTGGCTTGCACGAACTGAGACCCGTCTCGACGAGATCTCGCGATCGGCCGAAGATCAGGTCAAGCTGCTTGGAACGCTCATGAAGCAGGAGACGAAGAGCTCGGCAAAGGAGCGGGGAGCTCCGTCGCTTTCGGCTCGGGACACCGTGATAAAGCTCGCGAGACAGGGCTGGAAGGTTCAGGAAATTGCCCAGGCTACCAAACTTTCGCGGGGTGAAGTTGAACTTATTCTCGAGATATCTCACAAGTAATATCGATCTAAGTGTAGATGACATAGCAATATGGTTGACTTGCTATCGATGAATCAGTATCTTAGGGCAAAGAAACAAGCACAGGGGTACCTATGTCAGATCAGAATGAAAACCGAGAGGAGACTGTTCCTTCCGAGCAGGAAGCAATGAAGGATTCGCACAATGATCCGGGTACCCGATCGGATGAAGTGCTTTCGGCTCAGTCTGCGCAGGATGCACCTGCAGAGGTTGACGGGCAGGATTCTGCGGGTGAGGTAGCAGTCGAATCGGTAGAGGATGAGTTGTTTGAACTGCGGAAGAGGGTCGGTGAGCTTTCGGAAGAGAACAGCACGCTGAAGGATCAGTATCTTCGCAAGAGTGCGGATTTCGAGAATTTTCGCAAACGAATGCACCGCGAAAAAGAGGAATCTGTCACGTTTGCGAACCGCCAACTTCTGCTTGACATCGTTCCGATTATTGATGATTTTGAAAGAGCGATCAAATCTGCAGAGGATTCACAGGATTTTACTGCGTTTCACGATGGAATTGTGCTGATTGAGCACCAGTTTACCGGTATGCTCGAGCGCAAGTGGGGGCTGAAGCGCTTCGAATCGGTAGGCGAAGAGTTCGATCCTTCGAAGCATGAAGCGGTAACCACTGAAGAGGTTCCGGCGCAGGAGACATCGGTGGTGCTGGAAGACTATCAGAAGGGGTATCTGCTTCACGAAAAGATTCTTCGCTCGGCGAAGGTCAAGGTTTCGGTGTCGAGTGCATCAAATAACCGTTGATTCGAACTGTGCTTGAACAGGAACCGCTCACGCGGTTTTCTTTGTGTCGGGAGTCCGGGCGGGGAGAGCGTTCGTTCCATCGACAGGATGAATAAGAAATTGTGACAGAAAGAGGAGTGCGATAATGGGTAGGATTATCGGAATAGACCTGGGAACAACGAACTCGTGTGTAGCGATAATGGAAGGCGGAGAGCCGGTTGTCATTCAGAACTCTGAGGGACAGCGGACTACGCCGTCCATTGTTGCCTTCACTGCGAAGGGAGAACGGCTGGTGGGGCAGCCGGCAAAGAACCAGATGATCACAAACCCCGAGAACACCATCTCGTCGATCAAACGGTTTATGGGGCGTCGCTTTGCCGAAGTATCGGAGGAGATACGCATGGTTCCGTACCATATCACAAAGGATGGTACGGATGGGGTTCGCGTTCAGATCGACGACAAGCAATATTCCCCTCCCGAGATCTCTGCGGCAGTTCTGCAGAAGATGAAAGAGACGGCTGAGGACTATCTCGGCGAGAAAGTTACCGAGGCTGTTATCACGGTTCCCGCCTACTTTAACGATGCGCAACGTCAGGCAACAAAGGACGCAGGCCGCATTGCGGGACTCGAAGTGAAGCGTATCGTGAACGAACCGACTGCTGCCGCCCTGGCCTACGGTTTCGGAAAAGAAAAGAAAGAAGAAAAGATCGCCGTCTATGACCTCGGCGGTGGTACCTTCGATATCTCGATCCTCGAGCTCGGTGACGGTGTCTTCGAGGTGAAGTCGACGAACGGTGATACCCATCTTGGCGGTGATAACATCGACCAGCGGATCATCGATTGGCTCATAGAAAGCTTCAAGAAAGACTACGGAATCGACCTGTCTCACGATCGCATGGCGCTGCAACGCCTGAAGGAAGCAGCCGAGAAGGCGAAGAAGGAACTGTCGAGCACCCAGACGTCCGATATCAACCTTCCGTTCATCACCGCCGATCAGTCGGGACCGAAACACATGAACTATCCCCTGACGCGAGCGAAGTTCGAACAACTGGTCGGAGACCTTATCGAAAAGACGAAAGGCCCCTGTGTCCAGGCACTGAAAGACGCCGGACTCACCGCGGCAGATATCGATGAGGTAATTCTCGTTGGTGGTTCAACCCGCATTCCTGCGGTACAGACACTGGTACGCTCACTGTTTGAGAAGGACCCGCACAAGGGTGTTAACCCGGACGAAGTTGTTGCCGTGGGTGCGTCCATCCAGGGCGGTATTCTCGGTGGCGACGTAAAGGACGTGCTTCTCCTTGACGTCACGCCGCTTTCACTGGGTATCGAAACAATGGGCGGTGTCTTCACCCGTCTGATCGAACGCAATACCACGATCCCGACTCGCAAGAGTCAGATCTTCTCGACCGCATCAGACAACCAGACGGCAGTGTCTATTCACGTTCTGCAGGGTGAGCGGGAGATGGCGGCCCAGAACCGGACTCTCGGGCGGTTTGACCTGGTAGGTATTCCGCCGGCGCCAAGAGGCGTTCCTCAGATCGAGGTTGCCTTCGACATCGATGCAAACGGAATCGTGCACGTGTCTGCAAAAGACCTGGGAACCGGCAAAGAGCAGCGCATCAGAATCGAGTCTTCTTCCGGCCTGAACGAGGACGAAATAAAGCGGATGGTACGCGAGGCAGAATCGAACGCTGCCGACGACCGTCAGGCAAAGGAACGGGCCGAAGCCAGGAATGAGGCGGATAACCTCATCTACGCGACCGAGAAGTCACTGAAGGACTTTGGAGACAAAGTCGGCGCCGAGGATCGCAGTGCAATCGAGACCGCTATCAAGGATCTGCGCGGAGTGATCGACTCGGGCGACACCGCGGCGATCAAGGCCAAGAGTGAAGTGCTCAAGCAGGCCTCCTATAAGCTCGCCGAAGAGGTGTACAAGAACGCCGGACAGGCTCAAGCGGGAGCCGACGGTGCAGCGGCAGGACCTGGACCTGAGGCGGGCAGTGCGCAGGGCGGTTCTGCGTCAGGGTCAAACAACTCGGGCGACAATGTAGAGGATGTAGACTACGAAGTCGTTGATGACGAAGACAAGAAGCGATAGATCGCGGGTGAAACTCTCGCCTGTGCAGCTTGAAGCCGGCAACAAAGGTAACTGACTTGGCAAAACGCGACTATTACGAAGTCCTTGGTGTGGCGAAGGATGCAACCAAGGACGATATAAAAAAGGCATACCGCAAGCTAGCCGTGCAATATCATCCTGACCGAAATCCGGGTGACAAGGAAGCTGAGGAAAAGTTCAAGGAAGCTACCGAGGCGTATGAGATACTCGCTGATGACAAGAAGCGTCCCGCATACGATCAGTTCGGTTTTGCCGGGGTAGAGGGAATGAGCGGGAACGCCGGAGGACACGACTTCTCCGGTGTGTTCCGTGACTTCGAAGATATATTTGGCGACTTTTCCGGGATTTTCGATTCATTCTTCGGCGGGGGCCGCCGGCAACAGGGGCGAGGCTCCCGCGGCTCTGTACAGCGGGGTGCCGATCTCAGGTACGATCTTGAAATTTCGTTTGCAGACGCTGTGTTCGGAACGAAGGTTGAGGTGCAGTATGCCAGGAGCACCTCGTGCGCAACCTGTGGCGGAAGCGGTGCCGAATCAGGTAGCGGACGGAAGACCTGTCCGACGTGCGGCGGGGCGGGGCAGGTTCGGCGAAGCTCAGGCTTCTTTTCGATAGCATCAACCTGTCCGAGCTGTAATGGTGAGGGCACGATCATAGATAACCCCTGCCGAACCTGCAACGGCAGCGGAGTGAACCGAAAATCACAGAAGATAAAGGTGACGATACCGGCGGGAATTGAAACCGGCAAACGCATCAATATCCACGAACAGGGCGATGCGGGACCGAACGGTGGCCCTCCGGGTGACTTGTACGTATTCATCCACGTAAAGCAACACGATTACTTCGAGCGCTCCGGTCAGGATGTGTACTGCGTTATTCCAATCGGATTCACCCAGGCGGCCCTTGGCTCGGAGGTGCAGGTTCCGACTCTCGACGGTAAAAAAGTGAAGGTCAAGATACCCGCCGGGACTCAAAACGGGAAGATCTTGAGACTGCGAAACGAAGGTGTCCCGCATCTCCAGTCCCCGTCAAAGCGCGGGGACCTGTACATAAAAATCCAGGTGATGATTCCTGAGAAATTGTCCGGTCGGGCCAAGGCACTCCTCAAGGAGCTTGCCGAAGTCGAAGGTGAAGATGAGAATCCGCAACCGATCCCGCTTGCGGAATTGCGCGGGTAGCGATTTTGTCGGACCGTGGTTCGGTGAAGAAAGAGTTTTCCCGGCGAAAGCGGTTGATGCTCGATGCCGGCCTGCAGTACCGAATGGTGCGGCGGCTTGTTCTGACTGTGGTCATTTCTGTGGGACTGTTCAGCTCGGGGTTCGCCGTCTTCTACTGGGCGTCATATATCCTGGGTGACAATCTCTTCAAGGAATATATAGTCGTCTACAAACAGGTCAAGACTATCCGTGAGATCTCCGTAGATGGCAAGCTCGAGCAACAGCGGTCCTACGAAACATTGGCTCAACCACCGACCACACGACTGCAGCTCATTCTTCCGATAATCCTTCTGAACAATCTTCTGATAATCGTCGTACTTGCCGCCATGGGTTTCTGGTACTCCCATAAGTTTGCGGGCCCTGTCTACCGGATTCGAACCGTCATCTACCGGGCTCTCGCAGGGGACCACGATATGAGAATTACGCTGCGGGACAGGGACGAACTCAAAGATCTCGCCGAGGCAGTGAATGCGCTGCTTTCAAGGCTTGATCAACTCGGATGAAATACCGACATAAAAGGAACGAGGTTCCGCGTGTTTCGAACAGACAGAATATCCATTTGCCTGCTTATCGGCTCCCTGCTTTTTGTGCTTCCCGTGTTCGGCCAGACTTCCGGAACTCCCCGTTTGATACCGGGAGTAACCTCAGGTTTCGGAACCCAGCCGACTGACACTTCTCCGACTGCTCCTGACAAAATCAAAGAATCCCCGGTGCACGCTGCGATCGTCGCAAGCGGTGAATCCCCCATTCCATTCAATCCAGCTGATCTGAAGAGTGACTGGTTGAAGTTCGATCGGAACGGAGACGGGAAGATCGATTATGCCGTGCTTTTTGATGCTCAGGGTGAAAAGAAAGAGGAAGCGCTCGACTTTAATCACGACGGAATGCTCGATGATTTTCTCTATTATTCCCGCGGCGTCCTTGTGCGGGAAGAGATCGATAGTAACTTCGACGGTAAGGTCGACCTGTGGGTCTATCTGTATCGTGGTGTCTACATTGAACGGTACGAGCAGGATACCAACTTCGATGGCAAGCCTGATATTGTGAGGGTGTATGGCGAGAAAAAGTAGGGCTATAACCGGTTATCATGCCATCGCCGAGTATATCAGACGAAGTAGTGACGCCGTACTCTATCTTGTTGCGAAGGAATCGGTCGGAAATCCGCGAGTGAGAGAGCTCGAATTGCTTGCACGGCAACATGATGTTGAAGTGAAAAAAGTACCGGCATCCGAGGATCTCGCGGGGCTGGGCGGTCTGGGTCGAGAGGGGGCAAAAGAGGCTCGAGGAGCTGCGCTGCTGATCCATGAAGCCTCGACACCCGGAGTCGAGCAGACAACTTCGGCGAAGGCTCTGAAAGAACTGATTGAAAGTCTCGGCGACGGACCCTGTCTCGTGCTGATGCTGGACGGAGTGACCGATCCGCAGAATCTCGGTGCGGTCATGCGCTCGGCGGATCAGTTTGCCGTGGAATTGCTTATCCTGCCTACGCGCCGGTCGGTCCACGAAACAAGCACGGTCGCCCGGACTTCCTCAGGTGCGTCGGCTCATGTGCGCGTTGCCGAGGTGAGTAATCTGAACGGCGCAATAAGAGTGCTGCAGGAGAGCGGATTCTGGGTATACGGTGCCGATATGGCCGGGAAGCCGGCGCCATCGTGCGATTTCCGTGGACGGGTGGCGATAGTCATGGGAAGCGAAGGCATGGGTCTGGCTCGACTTGTCCGCGAGAATTGCGACGCACTCATCGCCATCCCTTCCCGCGGACATATCGACAGCCTCAACATCTCAGTCGCTGCGGGCATCCTGATGTACGAAGTGCGCCGACAGCACTGGTTTTCCAGTTAGCTATCCTTAGTGGACGCTAATTACCGAATATTCTTGAGCCGATGTCCTTCCTGAACCACGCCCCGTCGAACTGTACGCTTTGAGCCGCTGAATACGCTTCGGCGCGTGCCTGAAGGAGTTCATTTCCGATTCCGACGGCGGTGAACGAACGTCCACCTCCGGTGAGGATAACCCCGCCATTGTTCCGATGGGTATTCGCGTGAAATACGAGCTGGCTGGTCGCCGAATCTGGGGGCAGATTGTTTACGGGGAGATTCTTCCGGTATTGTCCGGGATATCCCTGGCTCGCAACGACAACGCCCACCGCACTTTTTTCGGATACCACAAGGGGAAACTTACCAATCGTGCCCTCGACAATTGCATCGCACAGGTTTCCAAAGTCGCTCTTGATGAGCGGCAGCAACACCTGAGTTTCCGGATCGCCGAACCGAACATTGTACTCGAGCAGTCGAGGCCCTTCCTCGGTGATCATGAGGCCGAAGTAGAGGATTCCCTTGTACCCGAGCGATTGTTTGCGCAGGCCCTGAAATGTCGGCTCAATCACCTCGGCTTTGATGCGGTCGAGCATTGCCGGTTCGATCCATGGCACCGGACAGACTGAGCCGAGGCCGCCGGTATTGGGTCCTGTGGTCCCTTCGCCCGCCTTCTTGTAGTCGGCGCACGGCGGGAGCAGCAGGTAGTTTTCGCCATCGGAGACGGCAAAGATCGACACTTCGTAGCCTGCAAGATACTCTTCGACCAGCAGGGTATCGTTTGCAAGCACCGAATGCGCAAAGCTCTTCATTTCGGTGATCTCGGTGGACTCGAGCACACCCTTGCCGGCGGCAAGGCCGCTCTTCTTGAGCACGACCCGATGATCAAGTCTATCCAGATACCTGACGCACGTGTCGTAATCGTCGAACTCTTCCGAACGAGCAGTAGGAATTCCATGGTCGCGCATGAACTGTTTCGCGAATGCTTTGCTTCCTTCGAGTTGTGCTGATTCCTTCCCGGGGCCAATAGCGGGAATTCCTGCGTTGCGGAGTATGTCCGCGAGACCGTCTGCAAGCGGATCTTCGGGACCGATGAAAACCAGGTTGATTCTGTTTTCGATTGAGAAGCGGACAATTCCGTCGTAATCCCGGGCGCCGAGTTCCGGGACGTTTGTTGCAATCTGTTCTGTTCCCGCGTTTCCGGGTGCAACGTACAGGGCGGATGTACGTTTGCTCTTCGAGAACTTCCATGTCAGGGCATGTTCCCGTGCACCGCTACCTATGACTAAAATCCTCAACACGCTCCTCCTTGTTTTGAAGAAACCGCTTCAATCATTCGCCCGCGGCCATTCCAATGAGCTTTTCCTGTTCAATTCGGTCGAGCAGCTCAATCACGACCTTTGGATAGAGGCTGTGTTCTATCGCATGAACTTCTATTTCAATTTCCTCAAGGGACGCTTCCATACTGCGTCGAAATGACTGTCTTGCAATCACCGGTCCGCTGTCAAGTCCGTTGTCGACAAAGTGTACGGTTACCCCGAGTTCTTCATGGTCGGAAGCGTAGCTGCGTTCTATAGCATGGGTACCCGGAAAGTCAGGCAGCAGGGATGGATGAATATTGATGATTTTGCCGTCGAACGCTTCGATCATTTGCGAAGTGAGAATACGCATGAACCCCGCGAGTACAATCAAATCAACTCGCAGGCCGCGCAGGATGATTGATGCGGCCTGCTCGAATGTTGTGCGCCGGTTGCGATCATACGGAATGAAGTACGCAGGTATCATGAGAGCCTGCGCTTTTTTGAGCACCGGCGCGTTTCTTCGGTCGGACAGGAGGGCAGCCACGGAGTGGTTCGAATCAGCAATCCGCGCTGCAATCGCCTCAAAGTTGGTGCCGGTACCGGACGCAAGAACGGCACAGCTAGCCACGCACAAGTTCTCCGATCTGAAGGATCTCAATGTGGCTCTTTTTTCCGGTCTCGAGAACATTCGATACTCCGGAAGCCGGAACAACCATCGCTATTCCTATTCCCATGTTAAAGACGCGCCGCATCTCTTCTTCATCGACCTCTCCGGTCTTCCTCATATAGTCAAAGATATCCGGCACTTGCCAGTCCCAGGAGAACTTCGCCTTCAGTCCCGCCGGGATGACCCGGGAGAAATTACCGACAAGTCCGCCACCGGTAACGTGCGCCGCGCCGAGTATGTTACCAGTCTTCAACAGCGGCTTCATTTCCTCGACATAGATCCGGGTTGGGACTAACAGCTCGGTCCATGCGCCTCTGTCCTGTTCCGGAATAACCTTCCGCGCAAGCGAGAATCCGTTTGAATGGACTCCAACTGACGGAAGTGCCAGTATGGCGTCACCTGCGTTCATCGATTGAGTGTTCGGAAGCAGTTCCGACCGCTCGGCAATTCCGTTGCAGAAGCCTGCCAGATCAAAGTCGCCGGGACCGTACAGATCGGGCATTTCGGCAGTTTCACCACCGGTAAGGGTGCAGGACGCGATTTCACAGCCGCGAATTATGCCGGTGATCAGTTCATGCAGCAGTGACCCGTCCACCCTGTTGCATGCTATATAGTCCAGGAAGGAGAGCGGTTCGACAGCGCACACGATAAGGTCGTTCACGCACATCGCAACTAGATCGATTCCGACTGTGTTGTATATGCCCAGCTTCTTTGCGACCAGGAGTTTCGTTCCGACCCCGTCGGTGGTGGACATGAGCACCGGTTCCCGATAACGGTGTGGATCGAACGCCACGCCACCGCTGAATCCTCCGATCGACCGGGATACCGCTTTTGATGGGAAGTCGCGGATAAAGGAGGCAAATGCATCTCCCTTTGCGACATCCACGCCGGACGATGCATAGTCTCTTGGGCTCATCCTACTCTCCTCTTGAAAGTGCGCGTTCGGCGGTGGTTGCAAACTCGTTCTTTTCCTGTTCGGTGATCGGAACGGGGAAAGGGTAGTTTCCGCTGAAGCATGAGTAGCAGTAATTCGACGGCGCATCCAGACAGGACTTGAGACTCTCGATCGAGAGAAATCGAACTGAGTCTGCTCCGACATACTCGGCGATCTGCCGATTTGACATCCTGTTCGAGATAAGCTCTTTCCTGGTAGGAATATCGATGCCAAAGAAGCAGGGCCAGAGGATCTCGGGCGACGAAAGTCGGAGATGGATCTCCGCGGCTCCTGCATCCCTCAGCAGACTGACAAGGCTCTTCGCAGTTGTTCCCCGAACCAGAGAATCGTCAACCAGTACGACGCGTTTGCCGGCGATTACTTCCTTGATGGGGTGCAGTTTCATCCGCACTGCCATCTCCCGCTCCGAGGTTGTCGGCATAATGAACGAGCGGCCCGAGTAGTGATTTCTGGTCAGGCCGAAATCAAATGGTATGCCGGACGCTTCGGAGTATCCGAGTGCCGCACTATTGCCCGAGTCCGGTACGGAAACTACGATGTCGCCAATTGGTTCGGATCGTCCGCCGTTTCGGCCATGATCTTCGAGGGCAAGCGCCGCACCCATTTTCTTGCGTCGCTCATGGACCGAGTTGTCAAATACCTGTGAATCCGGCCGGGCAAAGTAGATCAGCTCAAAGACGCATTGATGCAGTGTCGGGACAGGCGGCAGGAACTCGGACCGGACTCCATCATCGTTTATGAAGATCACCTCGCCGGGCTCAACACTGCGGTAGTCGCGGACCTGGAGAATATCCAGGCCACAAGTCTCCGAGGCAATCACGACAGTGTCATCGAGAAAGCCAATGTAGAGGGGACGGAAACCGTGAGGGTCGCGCACCGCTATGAGTTCGTCGTCATGAGTGAGAACCATGCTGAACGCACCCCGCACCATGTTGAGAGATTCGAACAGCGCGTCGTGGAAAGTACTCTTCTTCGACCGGGAGATGAGATGAAGAAAAAGTTCGGTATCCGACGTAGTCTGGAAGATCGAACCTTCGTCAAACAGCTGTTTCTTCAACTCGGCGGTATTCGAGATATTTCCGTTGTGCGCAATTGCTATCTCGCCCTTATTACAGGTGACAAGGATAGGTTGCGCATTCTCCAGCTTGTTTCCGCCGTGGGTCGAGTATCGCACGTGTCCGATGCCGACCCGCGAGGGCCTGTCGACTCCTACGTAGCGGGACAGGACGGCGGACACCATCCCGACGTCCTTGTAAACAACTGTGTGGCCACCCTTGCGATATGCAATTCCTGCGCTTTCCTGGCCACGATGTTGAAGCGAAAATAGCGGAAAGAACAGCTTCTCCGGTATATTCACATCCTGCCGAGAGTATATAGCCGCGACACCGCAATGATGACCGAGGCTTGGTCCCTGTGTGGTCACAGGTAGTGTATACCATCGGCGCAACGACAGGGTCAAGTCACGATGCGGACGCGCGCCCGTGAGAACGGCAGCACGCGTAAGCTTCGCGCCGATGCGAACAGTGTCGTCCGGCGTCAGCCGGCTTGTTTGATACCGAAGAAGCGCAGGCTGTTTGCGTACAACACTTCAGCAAGCTCTTCGACAGGCTGATTGCGCAGTTCGGCTATAAATTTGGCCGTTTCGATGAGGTAGGAGGGCTTGTTTCTCTTGCCGCGGAACGCTGCGGGGACCATGAACGGACTCTCTGTTTCGATCAGCATGCGGTCCAGCGGCATATTTCTCGCCGTGTCATGGAGATTTCGCGCGTTTCGATAGGTCACATTCCCGGCGAAGGAGATGTAGAGATTGAGCTCGAGTGCCAGTTTCGCGTACTCCCAGTCCTCGGAATAACAGTGCAGGACTCCGCCCTGTGCGGGGAGTTTCTCCCGGAGAATCTCTATTACATCTTTCCCGGCTTCCCGATTGTGAATTACCACCGGAAATCCAAGGTGATCGGCGATCTCGAGTTGTCGGATAAACAGTTCGATCTGCGAATCCCTGTCGCCAAACTTGCGGTAGTAATCCAGGCCGATTTCGCCGATTGCCACGACGCGTTCGAGTTTCGCGCCCTCTTCGATCTGAGTGGCCCAGTCTTTCCCGGGGTGCACAACTTCCGACGGCGATACGCCGACACTATGGTAGACGTGTGAAGCGGTCTTCAGGTTCTCGTAGACCTGAAAGAAATCCTGGAGGTTGTTGCAGATGCTGATGAGCCCTTCGACGTGCTCCTGCTTCGCTTCCTGTACAATAATAAGCTGCTCAATCGGGTCCTCGTTTATGAGCCCGATATGAGCATGCGAGTCGAATAATTTCATATATATGTCCATAGGGCGGAGTTGGAGAACCTTTGTTCTATGCCGATCCTAACATAACACGAAGGTCCTGCCGAGTCAATGGCAGTCAAAAACTCGATCCAGGGCGTAGTTTGACAAAGGATGGGCTGCATGGTAGGCTTCCTGCGGCAGGACGGCGCTCCTGTGATCCGCCGTTTCGATATGACCGAGGAGTTTCAGTGTGATTGCAGCGCGAAGAAGACGCATGAGGACGGGCGGAACGTCTCCCCGATCCGGTCGCCTGCTGCAGTCGGTGAGGGAGGGGCTGAGCTTCTTTCTTGACCGACTTTTTTCCTTCAGCCGACAACGCTTTACCGTCATGTTTATTCCCCACTCCGAACGGCGAGTGGTAAACTTCCAGATCAACACCGTCATGATCATCATTGTGGTGCTGGTCCTGGGTGTTCTTGTCACCGGATTTTTTCTGCTCACGACGTTCTCCTCGGGTTCAGCCCGCATGGTTCAGCAGAAAGCCCAGGATCTTGTGGACACTCAGCAGACGCTCGACAGCATGCTGTCCCAGGTATCAGAGCTCGTGAAGTCAGCGAGCATCTTCGAGGGCACGCTCTCCGAGACCATGAAAGAGCTGAACATTCCTCAGACTCAGTCAAGTGATTCGAACAATGCACAGGGCGACCTTGCTTCCATAAGCGGCGCTCAGCAAGTCAACAAGAATGAGATCCAGCAACTTCAGGAGTTGCGAAACCTCACGACTACGTTGAACCATTCGGTTGCACCGCTGCGCAGTATCAGTTCGGCTATCCAGAGCGAGAAACAGTTCCTGACCGACATACCGAATTACTGGCCGATAATTGGAGGCCGCGGGACGATCGCGATGGACTGGGGCGCAAATCGGCATCCAATTACCGGTGAGTGGTTTCTGCACAAAGGGGTTGAGATCTGGGCTCCCTACGGGACTCCCGTCGTTGCAAGCGCAAACGGAAAGGTAATCGAAGCCGGATACGATCCGGCAGGCGATGGTTTCTATATCAAGCTCGACCACAAGTACGGATTCAAGACCAAGTACTCGCACCTGTCCAGGATAGATGTTACTGAAGGTGAAGAGGTCCTTCAGGGGCAGACAATTGGCAGGGTAGGGTCTACCGGCTTCAGCACGGAGTCGAATCTGGAGTTCCAGATACAGCTTGGAACCGACTTTCTTGATCCTTCAAGGTACTTGAAGATTCGGAACACAGTTGACCGCTGGAAAGGCAACTGAGTTTAGGATACACTTACAGAAGAATGGCGAGTATATCAGTGCCTGAAGAATCTCTCATCAATTCGATCGTAGGAGAAGGAACGCACTTCAGAGGAAATCTGGAGCTGAGCGGACTTCTCCGCATCGACGGTGACTACAGCGGCACAATCCACACGTCCGGAAAGGTTGTCATCGGTAAGAATGGCCGTGCGGATTGCACGATCAATGCGGGAACGGTTGTCGTGGGTGGCGTGCTTCGCGGAGCTGTCTACGCCACTGAGAAGGTGATCATCCTCTCATCGGCACTTGTTATCGGAATTGTTCACGCACCACGACTCATTGCTGAAGAGGGCGTTCTGATAGACGGTGAGTTCAGGATCCACGGCACCGCTGAAGAAGTGGTGACCGCAGGTGAACAGGCCGCCGAGCAGACGAGGCGTCGCGGATTGTTCGGTCTCGGAAAGCCGAAACCGGCAGCTGCGCAGTCTAATCCTTCCGGAAACACGGGAACCATTCTGAGAAATCCGGGCTTCGACAAGCCTTCCTACACCTTGCCCGGACGCGGATAGAAAAACTTCAGACCGTTCATGCAGATCGATGAACGGCAACTCGGCGGAGCTCATATGGAGCGCGTAGATATTCCCTCAGGCTCATATCCACTCAGACAGGAACCTTCGGGCGAAAAGCGAGTCGGAAAGAAGAAGCCCCTGAAACGTACTGCGTTCGGCCTGATCGAGCGTTCTGAAGCAGACTCCGACGACGAGGGTGTTTCGTTCGAATCGGTTGGAAGCAGCCTCAGCGATACGGAACTCGAAGCGATGCTTGACGACATTCATCGCCTCGGCGACCTTGTCCGGAAGCAGACTTCGCTGGGAACCATGCGGGACTACCGAAAGGCCGTTGGAGCGTTTATCCACGTCGTTGTTGAACGCGGACTCACGATCGAAGAAAACAGCTCAGGACACAACATATTGAATCGAAAGAAGTTCGCATTGATAAAGGTGATAGACGAGAGACTCGAACGGCTTGCATCGGGGGTACTGCAGACCCAAAAGGATCAACTTGATATCCTTGCGCGAATCGACGAGATCAACGGACTGCTGGTGGATCTCGTTCGATAGAAAAACCACCACGGGAGCACGATATGTCTGATTCCATTGAGCTTCACGGCTCTGATTCCAGCGTGAATCAGGCCGATACGGGCGACGAGTTCTATCTGATCAAGGTCCTCCACAGTAGCGAGACTGAACTGTGCAGACCGCCTTCGGACATGGCGCTTGCGCGAAATGATCTGGTCGTTCTGCAGACGCGCTATGGTCACGAGATTGGCAGAGTGCTTGGGCAGGTACAGGAAGAGAACTCCAGGTCCTGGGACACCATTCGTTCGATCCAGCGGATAGCCACCGAACAGGATCGCCACCTGTTCCAGGAGAATCTGAAGCGCGAGCAGGAAGCGCTCGAAGTATGCCGCGAGAAGATATCGCAGCATGACCTTGCGATGACGCTCGTTTCCGCACATATCCTGATCGACGAGCCAAAGATACTCATCTTCTTCACTTCCGACGAGCGGGTGGATTTCCGCGAGCTGGTCAAGGATCTTGTTTCAATCTTCAGGATGAGGGTAGAACTTCGGCAGATTGGTGTGCGGGATGAATCGCGAGTGCTCGGCGGGATCGGCGTATGTGGCCGGGTGCTTTGCTGTAACGGCGTTACCGACAAGCTTCGTCCAGTGACCATCAAAATGGCAAAAGTTCAGAACCTGTCCTTGAATTCGGTGAAGATTTCCGGCCCATGCGGCCGGCTCCTCTGCTGCCTTGCCTACGAAAATGAGTTCTATCGCGACGAGCGCAAAGCGCTCCCGTCGGAGGGATACCGCTTTCCTCACGACGGAACCGTCTTTCGAGTTGCCGAACTGAATGTCGTCAGCCATCAAGTCAAGATTCAGGGTGATGACGGGCGCGTGCTCGTGCTTCCGTCCTGTCGGTTCACGTACGATAGTGCAACTCAGCGATGGCGAGTTTCGGAAAGCGAGAATTGCCCGGCTGCAGAGAAGATCGTCTGAACTGCCGTCAGGTGGCGTACTGAAGCCGGTACAGATTGAAGTAGACTCCGTGCAGTTCAATCAGCTCGTCGTGGGTGCCCTGTTCGACAAGCTCGCCACCGGAGAGTACCAGAATGCGGTCGGCGTGCTTAATCGTCGAGAGTCGATGTGCGATAACCACTGATGTTCGACCTTCAAGCAGCAATTCCATCGCTTTCTGAATGAGTCGCTCGGTCTGCGTATCGATGTTGGCCGTCGCCTCGTCCATGATGATTATGCGCGGATCCTGGGCGACCACACGCGCGAAACTCAAAAGTTGACGCTGCCCCGTGGAGATGTTCGTCGCCCCTTCTGTCAGGACAGTCTGATACCCTTCAGGCAGCGCCCGCACAAACTGGTCCGCCTGCGCAACGCGAATTGCCTCCAGAAGCTCGTCCTCCGACAGATCTCGCCCCAGGGAGATGTTTTCCCGAATCGTATCGCTGAACAGGAACACATCCTGCTGAATCGGTTGAACCGCGGTCCGCAACTGGTCAAGCGGTATCTCGCGGATATCCACACCGTCAAGCCGAATGCTGCCTGACTGAATGTCCCACAGCCTTGTCAGCAGGTTCGCGATAGTCGTCTTTCCCGCGCCGGTGTACCCTACGACGGCAACCATCTGCCCCGGTTCCACCTTGAACGAAAGATCCCGTATGACAGGTTCACCCTCTTTGTAGGCGAATGTTACATGTTCGAACTCTATTTCGCCCTGGACCTTCGTCGGACTGATCCGACCGTGATCGGGAATCCGGTCGACCTGATCGAGAAGTTCAAATACGCGTTCGCTGCCCGCGAGCGCTGACTGAAGGATTGTAAACTTTTCGGAGATGTCCATGACCGGCTGATAGAACTTCTGGATCAGGTTGATGAACGCGATGAGCACACCAAGTGATGTCAGTCCGGCAAGCAGTGATCCTGAGCCAAAGTAGATGATGACCGCGACGGATATTGCAGAAAACAGATCGATGATCGGTCTGAATGTGGCAAATACGTAGACCTGAGACAGATTTGCCTTCGTGAGCTTGCTGTTCTGATCCCTGAACTCCTGCGTTGAACGCTTCTCCTGCACGAAGAGCTGCACAACAAGCATCCCTGACAGATGCTCGGACAGGTAGGCATTCACGCGGGAAACCCACAGTCTGACCCTGCGGAAGGTGTCCCGGGCACGCACCCGGTAGATAAGCGTCGCGATGAGAACCGGAGGCAAGGTGGCGATCGCAATGAATCCGAGTCGGATGCTCAGCGAAAAGAGCACGACAACGACACCGAGCATCAGCGCGACGTCCTGAATCAGACTGACCAGCACCGAAGTGAACAGTTCGTTAATCGTCTCGACGTCGTTCGTCATACGCGTGACGAGTTTTCCCACCGGATTTTTGCTGAGAAAGCCGAGCGATTGACGAATCATGTGATCGAAGAGCTGGATGCGAATGTCGCGCATGATGCGCTGTCCGACCAGCGCCATGAGGTAGACCTGCAGAAAGCCGAACAGCAGCTGACCGATGAGCAGGCCGAGGAAGAGGAATGCCGATGATTTCAGCCCCGCGACATCGGCGGACCGCACTGTCGCGATCTCGGACGATGGGAGCTTTGTAAGGTTTCCAGAAGTAATTGCGGCGTAGAATTTGGATGAGGGAGCCGCACCTGGCTGGAGCTCTCCCGGATTCGCGATAAACAGCGAACCGTAGCGATTCACCACGCCTCGCGTGGCCGCATTCTCCACACGGATGACAGCGTAGCTTCCGGTACCGATGATCCGGTCACTGAGGAGTTTTGCTTTCGAAACGCCGAGTATCATCTTCAATCGGTAGTTGGGAATGTAGTAGTAAGCGCCGATGCGGACGTCACTCGAATCGATCTTCGCCGAGTGCAGTTCGGGGAGACTCGCCGCATCGACTCGGATGCGGGAATAACTG
>DATKUC010000044.1:0-6910 GCA_035530835.1 Spirochaetia bacterium | reverse complement strand
GAACTATTCACCGTTCTGGCAGTCGATCAGAAACATCCTCTGGTGGATCGTGCTGACACTCGTCACGCAGATCCCCATTGGATTCCTGCTCGCGAATTTATTCAGTTCCCGTTTCTCCGGATTCAGGGTTTTCAAGGCAATCGTATTCCTGCCCCAGGTTATCTCAGCAACCGTCATCGGTCTTCTGTGGTACTTCGTGCTGCGACCCGACGGGGTGTTGAACACCACCCTCACGACATTCGGCGCAGCGGCGCTCGGCCGGGACTGGCTCGTTAACCCGGGAACAGCAATGACCTCGGTTATCCTCGTAAACACGTGGATCGGGATTGGCTTTCACATGACACTCTTCTTTGCGGCAATCTCGAGTATCCCTGACAGCATCCTCGACTCCTGCAAGCTGGACGGTATCACCGGCGCTCGAAAGCTTTTCCGTATTACCGTCCCGCTTACCTGGGAGACATTGAGAGTGTGTCTGATCATTGCTATTACCCAATCGCTGCGAGCGTTCGACCTTGTCTTTGTCATGACCGAAGGTGGGCCAAACGGTTTGACCGACATTCCTGCGACCCTACTCTACCGGGAGTCATTTCGGTTTCAGCGATTTGGGGTTGGTTCGTCGATCGGTGTGCTCATCCTGCTGATCAGCTTGATATTTACCCTCATCAGTCTGCGGTTGCTCCGAAGAGAAACGGTGGAGTATTAGGAATGATTATGAACGCACGCGCAGTCTCAAATAGTAGCTCTCCGTCACGCTCTGTTTCCGTTTCGGCAAAACGGATCCTCCTTTGGCTGTTCCTGATTGCGCTCACGGCAGTATATCTCTTTCCGCTTTACTTCGATCTGATATCATCGGTGAAGTCGACAACCGAGATATTTGTCAATCCCTTCTCACCGACCAGACATCCACTGTTCTCCAACTTCAAGATTGCACTTGATACCGGCAGAATTCAAATTGCATTCTTCAATAGTCTTGTACTTTCCGTTGGATCGATAGCGATCGTGATAAGCGTTGCATCTCTTGCATCCTATGTGCTCGCAAAAATGCGCTTTCGATTACAGAATGCTATTTATGTTATATTCATAGCCGGATTGATGGTACCTGTGCAGGCGGTTCTCATTCCGCTCGCAATCCAGGTGTCACTTACCCGAATGAGCGGAAGTTACGTAACAACTATGCTCATTTTTACCGCTCAGTTTCTCCCGCTGGCGGTCTTCATCCTTGTCGGTTTTATGCGGTCCATTCCAACTGAAATGGAGGAGGCAGTGTACGTTGATGGGGGCGGACATTTTTGCATTTTCTGGAATGTAATTCTACCGCTCAGCAAGGCAGGACTTTCTACCGTTATCATCTTCGTATTCCTGATGTCATGGAATGATCTGCTCATACCTCTTGTGTTCATGGGAGCAACTCACCCGACTGTTTCGCTGAGACTTCTTTCATTCTTTGGCGGCATGACGGGGCAATCCGGGTACGGTGCCTTCATGGCAGCGGTACTCTTCGTTATTGTGCCGCCAATTGCCTTGTATATAGCTGCGTCCGACTTGGTGCAACAAGGGCTCACTGCAGGTGCAGTCAAGGGTTGATTTCAGGAGACATCGTATGGCAGCGGGAATAAAGAGAGTAGGAATGGTAATAGGCCTGAAGGAAGAGAGAAGCGCGGAGTATTTCGCGCTGCATGCGCCTGAGAGCCCGGGAGTGCGGAAGCTCCTGAAGGCCGCCAATATGCGTAATTTTTCGATCTTCGTCACGAGATTTCCGGACAATCGGCTCTATCTGTTTGGCTATTATGAATATGCCGGATCGGATTTTGACACCGATCAGTCCTGGCTCGCGGAGCAAATTGAAAACAAGGCGTGGCTCGCGCAGTGCGATCCGATGCAATCACCACTTTCCGGAAGTGATTCATGGCAGCTTATGGACACGGTGTATTTCAATGAGTGACAAATCCGTCTCCCGGATGCGACTCATCCAGGTCGGGCTCGGGGACTTTGGCCAGAGATGGATGGAAGTAGTGCTTGAACAGAGTGGCTGGGAGTATGCAGGGATTGCGACACGCAACAATGCAGTCAGGCATTCCTCCGGGATGCGGGCCGGTGTGCCTGCCAATCGTCAGTTCCAGAGCCTTACCGATGCGTTTTCTTCCGGTATCGAGGCCGATGCAGTGTTGATTACTACCCCCTACTTCAATCACACCCAGGACGTGCTGCTTGCGCTTGAACATGACATGGATGTCCTTGTTGAAAAGCCTCTGGCAGGAACCTGGGATGAGGTCGCGGAATTGGCGGCAGATCCGCGTCTTGAACTCCGGATTGTCATGGTCGCAGAGAACTACCGATACAGTGATGCTGCGCGATATATCAGAAGTGTCATTCAATCCGACGAACTTGGAAACATTGAGTATGTGGGTATCCAGTACTTCGTCCGCCACGAATTTGCACCATCTGATTGGCGCAATGGCTATGAGTACCCTGTTCTCATCGAAAACGCGACTCATCATCTTGATCTGTTGCGCTATATTACCGGTGTAAACGCTGTGCGCGTCACTTCAGTGCCCGTTCCGACACGTCGAACGTTACCATGGCCGAACCCGACGGCTACCGTGCTTATCGAGATGCAGAACTCACTCGTCGTGCAGTTTACGGCGAGCTGGGCCTATCCTGAGTTCGAAACGCCGTGGGAGGGTCAGTGGAGGATCCAGGGCTCGAAAGGTGCCATTCTCTGGGACCGGGATTCAGTGCGTGTTTCCTCAACGAGACGCTCCGAGCAACTATCATTCCTGTCGAAGGATTCCGACCATACCCTAAGGCGAACCTTTGCCGAGTTTGACGAATGCGTACGTGAACGTCGAACACCGAACACCGATATTCGTGACAACTCGCGAACCATAGGGATTGTGTTTGCAGCAATCGAATCTTCACGCACCGGGCATCCGGTGCGGCTCGCCGACATGCCGGGCTATCCGTTGGACAAAAGTGCTGCGCTAAAATACACTGAAAAAGGTACATGAGCCACAGGAAAGCTGCGTTCATGATCTCACGCTCGTTATTTGCTTGAGCATGAATTAGCGACGCAAGCGCTGCGAGGGAGCATGAGTGCGGAAGATCTAATGGAACGGTGCGTGTGGCCGCAACTCTCGCCACGTTATTCAGAGGCGCTTCACAATGCGATTGAATATGTAGTCGCAAACTACAGTTCGGTAGTTGGTGTCATTGCGTCAGGCACGATCATTCGGGGTACCCCGGACCCCACGAGTGATCTGGATATCTACGTCATACATACCGGCTCGTTCCGCCAGCGTATTCAGAAGTATTTCAAGGATGTTACGGCCGAGATCTTCGTGAATCCACCGTTGATGATTGAGAAGTATCTCGCAGACGAATGCGGAAGCGGCAGGCCTATTACCGCGCACATGCTTGCCACCGGATTCAAAGTTCTCGATCTCGATCCAGTCGTCGACAGGCTCTGCGCGCACGCAGGGTACCTGCTTGAGAACCCACCGAAGCAGTTTGGCGATACGGTCTACGCGAACTACCTCATCGCCACTACGTTCGAAGATGCGATTGATCTTTCAACGAGGGACGATGCTGCGGCACGGATGCTCCTTGCCACGGCGGTAGAGAACAGCCTGAAGCAGGCGTTCCTACTGGCGGGTCGCTACATTCCCCGGCCGAAAGATCTGATCAGGGATCTTTCGACGCTTGACTCAGAACTGTCCGGTCTTGCCCGCAGCTTCTACTCCAAATGCGAATTTTCGGAGCACGCGGAAATCGGGCGGCAGATTGTGGAACGGGTTATCGGTGCGACCGGTTTCTTCGAGTGGGATTCTGTGCCCGAAGTGGTGGGATAGCGCGGCCGAATCGTCAGGTTGTCCGCAACAGCTTGAGGTGCTTAAGGCTCTTCGCCGTGGCAAGAACAGCTTCCTCGTTCGATTTGGGCTCCCAACCAAGCAAGCGTCGTGCTTTTTCGTTGGTGACCGGTTTGATGATGCCAAGTTCAGGCACAATTTGAGCAAGCGATTGGTCGAAGAGCGCTGAGAGACGAACGATCCAGTTCGGGATGACCCGTGTAGGCACTCTACGCGCGGTCTGGCCCAGGTGATCCCTCAATACCTTCGCGATTTCGCGCATCGCCATACTCTCTCCTGCAACTGCAATAAACCGTTCGCCACGAGCGGCAGGGTGCGTCATGGCGCGCAGGTGCAGATCAGCGACATCGCGCACATCGACCAGCGCAAACGATAGGTTCGGAATGCCGGGGACCGTTCCGTCAAGAAGGCGCTGCACGAGCTGAATCGAGGTCGAATAGTCCTTCCCGAGCACCGGGCCGAGCACACCTACCGGATTGACGACCGAAAGCTCCAGAGCGCCGCCCTCACGCTCAATGAAGTCCCAAGCCGCCCGCTCGGCGATGGTCTTTGATTTCACGTATGCGCCGATCTTCTGATTTGGATCAGTCCAGTTTTCCTCGGAAAAGGGACGGTCAGTGATCTTTTGTCCGTAGCCGACTGCGGCGAATGATGAGGTCAGCACTACTCGCTTCACCCCCGCATCGCGTGCAGCTCTCAACACGCGCAGTGCACCTTCACGGGCAGGAATGATGAGTTCATCTTCATTCTTCGGCAACCCTGGAGGGAAAGGGGATGCAACGTGAAGTACATAGTCGCAACCCGCAACCGCTGCAGCCCACCCCGCATCCGAAAGAAGATCCGCCTCGACGAAAGACAGCCTCCCCGTTGCATCGGCGCCTGCTGCTTCGAGCATCGCCCTCACCTCCTGCTCGCGATCGAGCGTACGGACTGTCGTGCGAACGCGATATCCTGAATTGAGCAGCTGCAGGATACAGTGCGAACCGATGAATCCGGATCCTCCGGTAACCAGTACCACTTCATTACTCATATCAGCCACCTTGTTGAATCCCGAGATTTGGAACGATCATTCCAAGTCGAAGATACTCCCCGTTCGAACCATCGTCAAGTCTTTTTTGGAATGATAATTCCAGTATATAATATCGTAATGGGAAAGAGGGAAGACATCATCGCCGCAACAGGCGATCTCATCGTTGAGAGCGGACTTCAGTCGCTCTCCTTCTCGAAGATATTCGAGCGAGCCGGCGTTGGATCTGGAACTGTATACAACTACTTTCCAAGCAAGGAGACGCTGCTCAATACGCTCTACCGCGACGCTGCCAACCTGATGGACCGGGAAGTCCTCGCCAAATACGATCAGTCGACAAGCCTGGAGAAGCGGTTCAAGACACTTCTTGGCAATATGGCACGATTCGTCCTCGCGTATCGAAAGGAGCTCATCGTGATTCTCTCCTGCAGCCATTCACCCTACATCGCCGAAGAGTTGCGAACACAGATAACACCTTCGTTGCAAACCGCCCTTGATATATTCGCCGAAGGTCTGGCGAGCGGCGAGCTAATGCCGATGGATCCCATGATGGCAGTCACTATGGTCACCGGGGCGATAACCGCGGTTGCGCAGGGCGCGCTTGACGGCAAGTATCGGCTCAGCGAATACTCAATCGATCAGGCAGTCGACGCCTGCTGGCGGGCAGTTCTCGCACGCACGTAGGCAGTGACGACGATGGAGTGCAAAGGCGACCAGCGGGCGTGTTGCAAGCCCCACCAGGTGAGTGCATTACGTTACAAGGCACGCCTTCCTGGCGCCGAGTTCCCTATGAGGAGGCGTCGTGGAGAAACAGCAATGGCTTGCGTGGGCACAGGAGATCCAGTCCATCGGTCAAGCGGGAGTCGAGTACTCAAGTGACGCATTTGACCGTGAGCGATTCAAACGGTTGAGGAGCCTTGCGGCAGAAATCATTTCGCAATACGCCGACATCAGCATCGAAAAGGCCATCGATCTGTTCGCCGGCGAGAACGGGTACCAGACACCGAAGGTCGATGTGAGAGCGGTCGTGCCACGAGACGGGGCCCTTCTACTCGTCAAGGAGAACGACAATAAGTGGGCACTTCCCGGCGGATGGGCCGAACCAAACCTTACGCTGCGGGAGAATGTTGCAAAGGAGGTGATGGAAGAGGCGGGAGCAATAATTGAGCCTCAAACCGTGATCGCCATTCTCGATCGGAACCGGCATACCGAGGACAACTACCCCTATTCTGTCTACAAGATCTTCATCAAATGCGCCTACGTTGGTGGACAATTCGAACGCAATATCGAGACCCATGATGCAAGATTTTTCTCCCGCAGCGAAATACCGGAGCTTTCCACAACACGAACTACCATGAGCCAGCTCCTGCTCTGCTTTGATCGTGTCTTCGACAACGGCACAGAAACCTTGTTTGAGTAGAAACGTGAGGTGAGATATGGAACCGATAGAAAGGAAGTTGATTCACGACTGGATCGCAACCTTCCTCGATCAGTCGGCTGGCGAAGTTGGCAGCATCGAGACCAAACTCATGAAGTGTTCGGACGCGCACTTTCGCGCAGCAGATATGGAGGTAGTGCTCGCACCGTTCCGGGGGGATCTCGGCGGACTCATCACATTCCTACAGTCAAAATGGGGCTGGATAATCAAGCATGACCGCCGCCACCATATCATTGAAGCGGACGAGAACAAACCAAACTGCGTCTGCCCCCTCTACCTCGAATCGATTGTTTCGAGTCCGCTCCTGTGCGAATGTTCACGCGGCTTTGCTGCTCGCATGTTCGCATACGTAATCGAATGCGAGGTTCAGACAGAAGTTATTCGTTCGGTAATACGTGATGGCCAAAGCTGCGTTTACAAAGTCCGCTACTGAAATTACAAGTAGTGTCACAAACCTTGGGGGCGCAATGAAGTAACGGTGCAAAACAGCGGTAGTACCAGGTATCCCTTCGTCATGGAGAATGTCTGTGTTAATTCCGCCGTTTTGTCCTTATCCGAAGTGTGTGTTCCACAACCCCG
>DATKUC010000043.1:0-3953 GCA_035530835.1 Spirochaetia bacterium | reverse complement strand
TGGATTTCCAGCGGATTCTTGTTCATCGTCTCACCTCCGTGCGATCCGGCTTTCAGGGTGCGGGAACCTTCTGCGGTACGACCTCCGCCGCGAGCGCAAGCTTCTTGGCCTTCACGTCGATGATTGCGACGCCCTTCTGTGGAATTGGACTGTCGCCGCTGAAGGTAATTGCGCCGGTCACACCGGGCAGGTCCTTTGTCACCCTCAACGCCGATAGGATCGCCTTCGGTTCCGCGGACTTTGCCCGCTTGATCGAGTCCACGAGCAGATTCACTGTGTCGTAGCCGAGACCCGCGAAAGCATTCTCCGGCGGATTGCCGAACTCGGCCTGGTAGGCTGCGATGAACTTCTTCACTTCCGCAGTGCCGGCTGTCGCATCCATCAGCGAGTGAGTCGTGAAATAGACATTGTTCGCACCGTTCCCGGCAATCTCGACGAGAAGCGGCGTATCGTAACCATCGCCCCCGAAGATCGGCTTGTCGACTCCCGCGTCGCGGAACTGCTTTACTATGGTCCCCACGTCATCCGGTCCCGACGAGATGAAGAGGATGTCCGGCGCAGTTGAGGCTGCCTTCATCTTGGTGATCTGGGCGGAGAAGTCTTTATCACCTGTCTGGTAGGTGTCTTCGAGAACCGCGGTTCCCCCCAGTTCGGTGAACCGTTCCTTGAAGTACTTTGCGAGCAGCAGAGTGTATTCCATGCCTTTGTCGACGAGCAGGTAGACGGATTTCGCCTTCAACGTATTGTAGGCGTACTCAGCAGCGGCTGCCGCCTGAACGTTGTCGCCAAAGCAGGCAAGATAGAGGTAATTCGGTACCTGAGCCGGCAGCTTCGGCGATGTCGCGCCGGAAGTAACAAACACGATGCCGGCCTTTGCGGCGATCGGCGCGGCCGCCATCACCATGTCACTGTCGCTGAAGCCGAACATCGCCACAACCTTGTCCGATTCGACAAGCTGGGTTGCGGACTTTCCGATCGTCTCAGCGTCGCTCTTCCCGTCGTAGGCGACGAGTTCGATCTTCTTTCCCAGAACGCCGCCGCTGGCATTGATCTCTTTCGCGGCGAGTTTTGCTCCGTTTGCCGACGGCGCATCAAGTGACGCCTGAGCGCCTGTCATGTTGTAGAGCATCCCGAGTTTGATCACATCACTCCTGGCGGCACCCCCTCCGCATGATGTGAGCGCTGCGAGCAACCCCACCGCAATCACTACCCCAATAATCTTTCGCATACTCATCCCTCCTGTGTCCGAGTATCTATCGTCACGACCGGTTTCCCGATCGATGAACGCTTACCGACGGCGGAAAAGGTTCTGTGCAAACCGGACTATTTTCCGGAAATCAATTTCCTTTCCCGCGGTTAGCCCCATGGGGCGAAATACGATAACGAGTATGAACAGGATGGCCATGATTACCTGACTCGACCCGTAGGTTGGAGGGATCTGAATGAAACCCAGACTGAAACCACGCTCTGCATTTCGCAGGATTTCAGACAGTATCGTGATTGCAAACACACCGATGACCGAACCGCTTACCGAACCCAGCCCACCGACTACCAGCATCGTTACCACCGAAAAAGTCTGGACGAAATAGAATGACTTCGGAGAGAACGCCATGATGAAATGCGCCCACAACGCGCCTGCGATCCCGGTAAAGAACGCGCTGAGGCAGAATGCAAGCAGGCGTGAACGAATGACATTGATCCCGAGTGACTGAGCGGCGATCTCGTTGTCGCGCACTGCCATCATCCGTCTCCCGAACACCGACTTCCCGATCCGCCAGACCACGTAGACTGTAATGACCGCCCAGATCCAGACGTTCCAGATGTTCGTGTGTCCGGGAACACCGGAAAAAGTACGGGCACCGCGTGTCAACGCGTCCCAGTTGGTAAGAACAACCTGAACAATAACCAGAAATCCCATGGTGGCAACCGACACGTATGGTCCGGTCAGCCTCATGAGCGAGAGTCCGATAACGAAGGCTACGACCATGGCGATGAGGGCCCCGATAAGGGCAGCCGGAAGGAAGGGTAACTCCACCTGCGACAACCACGCCGGAAGTTGAGGCAGATTGACGCTCTTGAGCGAAACAGGAAGCGTCAGTATTGCCGATGCGTATGCGCCGAGCGCCATGAACCCGACGTGTCCGAGTGAAAACAGACCCGTAAATCCATTCGCAAGATTGAGACTTACCACGAGGATCGTACTAATCCCGAGCCCTATGGCAACTCTCTCGATGTATCCGTTCCCGGTAAGCACCACAATGGCGAGGAGCGCGAACAGCAGAGCGATCGCCGCCAGACTAACGGCAAGTTTTCGCAAGGGCGCGAGAGTTTTCGGACCGGCAGTTACGTTCGGATCCATCAGATCTTCTCCCGCTCGCTGCTTCCGAGAATTCCGTTCGGCCGGAACAGCAGAAGCGCGATAAGTATGCCGAACACGAACGCGTCGCGAAACGGCGCGAGTGCCGGTGGCAGGAGCCCCTGCAGTAGTATTTCAAGCGCGCCGAGTACGTACCCGCCGAGCACGGCCCCGGGAATGCTTCCCAGGCCACCGATTACCGATGCGACAAACGCCTTTAGTACGGGATAGAAACCCATGAGCGGATCGATCTTTCCGACTCGCGCACTCCACAGAATTCCGACAACCCCGGCCAGCATGGAACCCACAGCGAACGCTGTCGCAATGACCAGGTTCACGTTGATGCCCATCAGCCGGGCGGCCACTAGATCCTGCGCCGCCGCACGCATCGAAATGCCGATTTCGGTACGCGTGACAAAGAGCGTCAGAAACACCATGAGCAGCGCGGTAATTCCTATCGCGATGATATTGAGACTCGAGATCTGGAGATTCCCGATAGCCACCACCGAATTGAATACCGGCGGAGAGGGAAAGGGCCGGGAAGTCGCGCGGAATATGATAATGGCAAGGTTCTCGAGAAAGATGGTGACCGCAAACGACGTGAGAAGCATTGCGACATCCGGAGCGCCGCGAATGGGTCGGTACGCGAGTCGCTCCATGAGGAGCCCCGCCACGGTGCTCGTACCGATACCTGCCGCTGCCGCCCACCAGAATGGAACACCTGCAACGGTGAGCAGAAGCGCCGCGTAGCTGCCGACCATGATAAGGTCGCCGTGCGCGAAGTTGATAAGCCTGAGAATCCCGAACACCATGGCAAGCCCCACGGCCATGAGCGCATAGAGGCTACCGATGCTCACCGCGTTGATGAGCTGCTGAACTATGTACTCAGTTGATGTCACGGTGCATCACTCCGTGGAACGTCGCTCAGATAGATCCGCTCGACTTCCGGGTTGGATTTCAATGTCTCACTCTGCCCATGAAGAACTATCGTGCCGGTCTCCATGATGTAACCTTCGTTCGCCACCGATAGTGCCTGCTCTGCGTTTTGCTCAACAAGGAGTATGGTCACCCCGTCGCGATGGAGCTGTCTGATAACGTCGAAAATTGCGGTTACCACGATGGGAGCAAGACCCAGCGATGGCTCATCGAGCAGGAGAAGTCGGGGCCTGGCCATGAGCGCACGGCCGATTGCGAGCATCTGCTGCTCGCCACCACTCAAAGTTGATCCTGACTGATTGCGTCGTTCGGCCAGCACCGGGAAAATGGTGAATACCTGATCAAAGGCATCGTGCAGCCTCCGTTTGTCCTTGCGGCTGACCGCGCCCATCCTGAGGTTCTCTATAACTGTCAGTGTGCCGAAGATCCGTCTGCCCTCGGGGCAGTGAATAACGCCCAGTTCAACAATCTGCCGCGCATCGAGGCGGCTGAGATCCATACCGTCGTAGGTAATCGTTCCTGCACTCGGGCGCAAAATGCCGGAGATGGTCATGAGCGTTGTGGATTTCCCCGCGCCATTTGCACCGAGCATCGCCACAAGCGCGCCATCGGGAACCGTGATATCGATCCCCTTGAGCGCCTCCACATGTCCATAGTGGGT
>DATKUC010000042.1:0-5364 GCA_035530835.1 Spirochaetia bacterium | reverse complement strand
GTCTCCACTTCACACAGGACGTCCCCGGATTTCACCGAATCCCCTTCCTTCTTGTGCCATTTGACTATGGTGCCCTCTTCCATCGTCGGAGAGAGTGCAATCATCAGGATCTTCTCTGCCATTCGGTAACTCCCTTACTTCATGTAGAGGACGCGCTTTGCCGCATCCACGATCTTCTCGACCGATGGTTGGGCCGCGAGTTCAAGGTTATGATTGTAGGGCAACGGAACGTCCTCGGAACTCACAAGCTCCACTTGAGCATCGAGCACATCGAAACAGTTCCGCGAAATGAGCCAGGCAACGTATGAGCCAAAACTCGCTACAGGCCACGATTCATCGACCACGACCGCCCGATTTGTCTTGCGAACCGATTCGTAGATGGTCGCTTCATCAAGGGGGCGAAGTGACCTGAGATCGATGACTTCGGCGTCAACACCAAGCTTCTCAAGCTCGGCAGCTGCTTCCATGAGCATTCTCATCGGCTTCGAGTAGCTGATGAGCGTGATCTCTTTTCCGGGCCGGGTAATCGATGCCTTGCCGATCGGAAGAACGTACTCCTCCTCAGGAACTTCGCCGGTCCAGGAGTACATCATTTCAGCCTCGAGGAAGACCACCGGATTGTCATCCCGGACTGCAGCCTTCAGAAGCCCTTTTGCATCGTAGGGATTGGAGGGCGCAACGACCTTCAGGCCGGGGAAATGTGCATAGATACTCTGCAGCGCCTGGGAGTGCTGTGACGAAAGGTACTCGGCCGGACCGTTTGGCCCGCGAAAGACGATGGGGACGCTGATCTGTCCGCCGGACATATGGCGCATCTTGGCTGCATTGCTGAACACCTGGTCCATCGCGAGAAACGAGAAGTTCATCGTCATCCACTCAACAATCGGACGAAGACCGGCAACAGCGGCACCGACTGCAAGGCCGGTGAATCCGAGTTCGGCAATCGGGGTATCGAGGACTCGCGGAACTCCGTACTTGTCGAGAAGACCACGGGTTACCTTGTAGGCACCGTTGTATTCGCCAACTTCCTCTCCGAGAATGAATACTCGCTCATCGCGCGCCATCTCTTCATCGATCGCCTGATTCAGGGCGTCTCGAAATGCTATAACGGGCATGCTATCTCTCCTTGTGATGTCCGATCAGACGCCGGTTCCGGACGTTCCGGGTTCCCAGCTGCGGGCAATGGCGCCCTCGCCCACATAGATATCTTCATAGAGCGTGGGAAGAGCAGGCTCTTCGCTCGACTCCGCGAAACTGATCGAATCCTGCACTACCTTCTTGATCCCTTCGTCCATCGCGGTGAACTCGTCTTCGGTCAGCATCTTCGCCGAAAGCATGTCGGCCTTCAACAGAAGAATCGGATCCTGCTGCTTGTAATTGTCCAGTTCTTCGCGGGTGCGGTACTTTGCCGGATCGCTCATTGAGTGACCCTTGTAGCGGTATGTCTTGATGTCAAGGAGCGATGGCCTGCCGGACTCACGAGCCTCTTTCACCGCTTCGGTCACCGCTTCGTAGACCTTCAGGACGTGCATACCGTCTACCGTGCGTCCCGGCATGTTGTAGCCGCGAGCCTTCACGTCGAAATCGGTAACGGCCGATACGCGCTTGACGGCGGTCCCCATTCCGAAATGGTTGTTCTCGACGATGTATACTATTGGCAGCTTCCAGATCGCCGCGAGATTGAGTGATTCGTGGAACGATCCCTGATGGATTGCACCGTCACCGAAATAGCAGACGGTTACCCCGCCATCCTTTTGATACATCTGTTTGAACGCGACTCCGGTTGCCATCGGAATCTGGGCTCCGACAATGCCATTCCCGCCGAGAAAGTGTTTCTCCAGGTCGAACATGTGCATCGACCCGCCTTTTCCACGCGAACAGCCGGTGATCTTTCCGAAAAGCTCCGCCATGATCACCTTCGGGTCCATACCGCATACGAGCGCGTGACCATGATCACGGTAGGCGGTAAGTACGTAGTCCCTTGTCATATCGAGAGCTGCAATCGAGCCCACGCCGACCGCTTCCTGGCCGTTGTACAGATGGCAGAAACCGCCGATCTTCCGCAATCCATACATCTGAGCGGCGCTCTCTTCGAATCGCCGTATGAGCAGCATCTGGTGCAGTAGCTTGGTCAGAAACTCGCGACCGTATGATTTCAGGTCTTTGAAACCTGTATCCACCGTTTTGGCGTCTCGCGCCTTCACTTCACTCATTCGTCATCTCCTGCTTCACTGAAGTCGCAGTCCTCTCTCCCGTGAGCGGTTTGAAGTAGACGATCTCCTCAATGATGGTCTCGAGCACAACAAGATCGGACGCATCATGGTTGATTCGCCAGAATATGCCCAGGTTTCCACCGATCGCCTCAAGTACTTCCGCCTTCGTTCTCGGGTGATCGAGAACCTGCATCGAACCACGAACTGTCACAATTTCATCAAGAGTCTTCGACTGGAACATCCACTCGACCTGCGGATGTCTGGTTACCTCGACGACCTTTGCGAACTCAGGTGCGGTGACCGCATACAGCGCCCCCTCGCGCCCACGCTTCGTTGCCGGGGTCATCCATCTCATCCGCGGCCTGCCCTCATTGTCCACCGTAGCGAGTACGGCAACCTTTGAGTCATCCAGAATCCGATCGAGCACAGCTAACATCGAACGTGTATCCATTTCAAGCTCCTCCTGATTAGGCTCGGCCTAGAACGCGTGCGACTGCGCAAGACGGTCGAGAGCAGACACAAGTTCGTAGCGACTGTAGCCTGGTACCAATGAACAACCGCCAGGAGAACCGCCCTGGGTGTCGCTGGACAACCATTGTCGGCATCCGGCGGAAACTGCGCCAGAATCAAAGCGCTTTCCGGTCAGTACGTCGGAAATCACACAATCGTCAGGATCGCTGCAGCAGGAAACCGAGCGAATCACCCCATCTTCGACTCCGAGCCGAATTACTCCCTGCTCGGTCGGAAACGGCAGGTCAGCGTCGAACTTTGGTGATCTTCCGTAAGTCCACTCCCATGAGCGATAGGACTTCGCCGCCTCCCGAACCGCTTCGCCGTCGACGGCCGACATGATCTGCTCGACCTCCGGGTCTGCCTTCCAGGTTATCCCGAACTCCGCACGAACAGCCGTTGTGACCTCCGCAACGGTGAGTCCCGGATAGCTGTCCGAAAGGTTCGCGACCGGAACCGGTTTCGACTCCACGGCCCGGGTGGAAATCCTCCCGCGCCATCCGTCAATCGATCTTTTCAAACCGCCCAGATCGGCACTCACGAGCAGTGTACCGTGATGCAGCACCCGGCCCTTCTTCATGGCCATGGCATTTCCCGATACTTTCCGACCGTCTACGAGTATGTCCCCGCGTTCATTTGCGCGGGCTTCTATCCCGAGCTTCGCGAGCGCGCGCACTATCACTGCAAGATTACTCTGTTTGTCGAAAATTGCGCTATCCATCAGAAACGAAAAATTCAGATTCCCCGGATCGTGAAATACAGTCCCACCGCCCGAGATGCGACGCATGATGTCCACGCCCGCGTCCCGCAGCTCTCCAATTGCACACTCTTTCCAGGTATTCTGATGTTTCCCGATTACTACCGACTTCCGATTCGTATAAAGATGCAGAAACACGTCTTTCTGACCCACCAGAGAAAAAAGCAGTTCTTCGGCTGCAAGATTCACAGCTGGATCGTCGGATGTTGACGCGAACATCCTTATGTGGCGCGGATTCCGATAGTTTTGCGCGTGCATCGTGTCTAAAATACACAATCAGCACGTTTTTTCAAGCGGGAACGAGACTGTATTGCTCAGAATTGTGCATATTGTTCAACGATCAGACGTTCAGCGACTCCGGGGAGATCAACCGATGCGCGGAATTCATGCGGTCGACGCATCACAGAGGGTTACCATCGAGATAAACGGCGGCGCCAGATCGGTGACGATGAAACGAGGCATGTCCCTGCTTGAAGGACTCGGCAGCAACGGCGTCTACCTGCCTTCCGCATGCGGCGGTTTCGGCAGTTGCGCCACCTGCAAAGTGCGGATTGTCGAAGGCGGCTCACCGCACATGCCGACGGAAATCCCCTACCTCAGCGCTCGGGAGATAGCCGACAATGTGCACCTCGGCTGCCAGTTCAGACCGATTACAGATGCACGGATTCAGGTTTCCGAAGGGCAGCTCCGGGCGGAACTTTACGATTGCCGGGTAGAAGAGATTGTCGACCTTGCTCAGGATATGAGAGAGATTCGCCTAGCGCTTCCGGAGGGGCGCACTGTGGAGTTTGCAGGTGGTCAGTACTGCCAGATCGAGGTACCTCCCCACGACGGAATTCCTGCCACGCGGCGCGGCTATTCGGTTACCAGTCCACCCGCACGGTGGGGCTCTCTTGAGTTCCTGGTTCAGCATGTACCCGGCGGAATAGTGAGCTCATACCTTCACCGGAGACTCACTGTCGGGCAACATCTGACAGTGATTGCGCCATTCGGCGAGTTCGGTGTGCACGAACAGAACGCGCCTATGATCTTCATCGCGGCGGGGTCGGGAATTGCGCCGTTCAGATCGATCATTCAGGAAAGGATCGACCGCGATATGATGGCGAAAAGCGACATCTGGCTATTCTACGGAGCGCGAACCGAAGAGGAGCTCTGCTATCTCGACTGGCTCAGGGGTCTGTCAGAGCGGTATCGCAGATTTCATCTTGTTGCCGTGCTTTCCGAACCGCGGGCGGACTGGTTCGGGGAGTCAGGTCGCCTTGCAGACCTGCTTCAGCGGTATCTGACGCACGTTCATGGCGCGGAACCAGGGTGTGAAGCGTACCTGTGCGGAGGGCCCGCCACGCTCGACGCATGTATGAACGTACTGCGGCAGAATGGAATTCCTGAGCGGATGATCCATTTCGACAAGTTCGCCTGAACTTGACAACGAGATAGGAGCAACCCATAGTATCCTGATCAATGAAACGATTTCTGTTGCCGTTCCAGGTGAGCCTTCTGTACTTCTGTCTGGTCCCGGCGCCATTCAATCTGTCCGCGCAGGCAACAGTGGCCGGTGGAACGTCCGGTATCACTCCAGTTCAGATTCACCTCCCGACAGCTCCGTTTGACGGCTATCGGGAAATCAGGACTGTGCACTTCACCCTGGTATACGAACCGATGGACATCGAGGCCGCCACGAAAGTTGCGGGCTTCGCTGAGAGTGTTTATGCGGAACTGACCCGATTCCTCGGTTCACGGCCGGCTCACATAACCTGTGTGCTGATCGGAAGGACTGACTTCGCAAACGGGTACTTCACGCCGCTGCCTCCCCATCATATGGCCATCTACATCGACCCGCCGGACACACCCTACCTCGGGGCCCGTGGAACAGACTGGCTCAGG
>DATKUC010000041.1:0-37181 GCA_035530835.1 Spirochaetia bacterium | reverse complement strand
CAGTTATTGCCTTGACACCTCATTATTTATCTGGTAAGTTACTTTCCTATCGATAAATAATCGGAACACGCGAATCGTGTGGAGGTAACATTCTTTGGCAGTTTACAATTCAAGCGAAAAGCGGCATGCACAGAGTGAGCGTCGTAGAATCCATAACAAGGCGCTTCACAGTGAAGTACGCACCAGCGTTAAGAAGTTCCTGCAACTCGTAACTGCAGGCAACAAGGCAGATGCTCAGAAGCAGTATCTTGAGACTCAGCAGCTGCTGGACTCCGGCGTTCGGAAGGGTATTTTCCACATTAACACCGCTTCTCGCACGAAGTCACGTCTTACGCATCGACTGAACAAGATGGGAGTGTCCTGAGAATCTATGTCATACCCCCTCGAGGGGGTGAGTTTTCGGAACCGGAGAACTCCTGATCCCGAAAAGGAGAAAATGTGGCTCGGGGAAAACTGACTAAAGCTGAAATCGTCGAAAGCATTTCTGAAAACTCCGGTCTCAGCAAAAAGGACATCCAGAACATCATTGATTCCTTCTTTTCCGAGGTAAAAGACGCTCTGCTCGACGACAGGATTGTTGAGTTCCGAGGGTTTGGTACGTTCGAAATTCGGACACGGAAAGGACGGGATAGAGCCCGAAATCCGAAGACCGGTGAGACCGTGAGCGTGCAGAATCACGGTGTCGTGGTTTTTCGCCCGGGAAAAGAACTGAAGAAAGCATCCTGGGATCTGCGAGAGTAATATTGAGAGAGTACTGTTGAAGACGCTTCAAACTGTTGCTTCGGCATCCGGCGAGCGGGCAAAGGTCTATGAACGGCTGAACGTCGTTTTTGTTAATCTTGGACTTGTAGCGTTGTCCGCGTTGTTGTTCGCCCTGTCTTTTCCCAATCTACTGACAATGTGGGGGTTTTATCCGCTCGCGTACATCGCGCTCGTGCCACTTTTTGTGGTCGTGCATCGCGCCGGGTGGATCGGAATCTTTCTGTATGGCTTCTTTGCCGGTTTTGTCTCCTACGTATTTTTAAACTACTGGCTTGTCGCGTTTCATCCTCTCACCATATTCATTGTTCCGGGTATCTATGCGATCTATTTTTTGATCCTGCTTCCCGTAATGAAACTTGCGGACAGCTGGTTCCCTCGCTATGGATATCTCGTGCAGCTATTGCTCTGGATGGGATTCGAGTATCTGAGAACTCTTGGATTTCTCGGCTATTCGTACGGAATAATGGGGTACTCTCAATATCTGTTCCTGCCGCTCGTCCGCCTCTCCGCTTTGACCGGCGTGTGGGGCGTCTCGATGCTGGTTGTGTTCCCCTCAACGTTCCTCGGGAATGCATTGCGCAACGGTTTCCACGGTGCGCCGGAGTTTCTCCGAAAACATCGGATTGATGTGGTTATCTTTGTCGCGATCTTTGCGGGTGCGGTGGTATATGGCCTTGCTTCCAAGGTTGATTACTCAAAGAGCCGTGAATGGCGGGTCGCGCTCGTTCAGCAGGATGTTGATCCGTGGCGTGGAGGTCTGCCGACCTACCGCGAGTCACTTGTCCGCTCGATCCGGCAGAGTGAGCGTGCACTCAAAGAGCACCCGGAGATTGTCATCTGGTCGGAGACCTCGTTCGTCCCGGCAATCGACTACCATATGCGATATCGGGATGATCCGGAAAGCGATACTGTCGTGCAGGATCTTCTTTCGTTCATGGCAAAGCAGCCGGTGCCCTACGTTATCGGTAACGACGACGGCGAGCTGCAGAGTAGCGCAAGTGGACAACTTCGGCGCGTTGACTACAACGCAGTACTGATGTTCAAAGGAAGGACCATCGCTCAAACCTATCGCAAGATACGTCTTGTGCCATTCACTGAAAACTTTCCGTACCGGAAGCAACTGCCGTGGATCTACAACGCACTGGTAAAAGCCGATACGCACTTCTGGAAGGAAGGGCACGAGTACACCGTGTTCAATGCCGATGGGGTGAAGTTCTCGACACCAATCTGTTTTGAAGATACATTCGGCTACCTCTCACGGCAGTTCATTCGCCACGGCGCGCAGGTTATCGTGAACCTGACCAATGATTCGTGGTCCTACTCGGTTCCGGCGTCGATGCAACATATGCAGATGGCAGTGTTCAGGGCTACCGAAAACGCCCGCTCGGTGGTGCGCAGTACCAACGGCGGAATGACCACCATAATAGATCCAAATGGAAAACTGCTCGAACTCTATCCTGCGTTTGTAGAGGGATACATGATCGGCAACGTTCCTGTGTACACCGGAAGGGAAACCCTCTATACAGACTGGGGTGACTGGTTTGCCGAGCTCTGTCTCTGGCTTGGGCTGGGAACACTTGTTGCAGGCGGGATATTTGCGGCCATTCGCATGAAAGGCCGGAACTTACGCAGCTGACAGTTCGCGAACTCATGTTCGGGCCCGCGATTGACAGAAGCAGTCAAGTGTTGCACAATAATTTGACTCCAGAGGAAAAGCGCTCATGGCAAAGAAAGACAAGATACTGATTGTAGACGATGAGCAGATAAACCTCGACTTCTTCGACGTTATGCTGAGCAAACTCGGATTTGCGGTAGAGACTGCTGAAGACGGTGAGGAGGCGCTTGAAAAGGTCAAGGAAACATCGCCTGATCTCATCATTCTCGACAATATCATGCCACGGCTCACCGGTTGGGAAGTAACCAAGATCATCAAGAATGAACCGGAATACGAGCAACATCGGCATGTTCCCATCATCATGTTTTCCGCTATGGATGATGTCAAAGACAAGATTGAAGGCTTTGAACTTGGAATTGAAGACTACATCACGAAACCGTTCAACTTTTCTGAAGTGCTGGCGCGAATTAAAGCCGTACTGAGAAGCCGTGATCTTTCGCAACAGATTCTCCAGCGTGAACGACGGATCGAAGTCGTGGAATCGCTGAACAGATCACTCGTTCACTTCGCCTCCCAGTTGAAGAAACCGATACGGGATCTGCTGGATGCGTCGACTGAATTGGACACCTCCGATGCAAATCGCGTGAAGGAGTTCATAGCGCAGGTTGCGCGGGAAAACAAGGCAACTGTCGCAGCTCTCGATGCGCTTGAGGATGAAATCCGGGAGCTCGAGGGAAAGGGTGATCGGATTAAGGCCGAAGAGATTACCCTCGACGATCTCGAGGAAAAGTACCAGAAACATTTCGACACATACCGCGAACGAGTACCCAAGCAATAGATCGGAGGTGATGGTGATCACCGCGGAAAAGAGACAGGTCATAGAACTATTTGCCAACGGGCGAAAACTATACAAGTTAATGCAGTTCGAAGATGCATATAGCTGTTTCGAGCAGGCGCTTCAGATAGACTCTGCGGACGGTCCGTCCAAGGTATATGCCGCGCGCTGCAAACACTACATGGAAAATCCTCCTCCTGAAGATTGGGACGGAGTATTCGTGATGAAAACGAAATAACGGATACATACATATGGCAACACGAGTTCAGGAGCTGAAGACGGTTCCCTCAACGGTAACCCGGCTCGGAAAAGAGACAGTCCTCAAAGGCAAGATGCGATTCCGGGAGTCGGTTACCATAAGCGGCCGGTTCGAGGGACAGATAGAGGCTTCCGGTTTTCTGTACATCGACAGCGGAGCTGATGTGCGGGCCGACATAAAAGCGGGCGCCATCATTATCGGCGGTGTAATCCATGGTAATGTAGAGGCAACCGAGCGACTTGAGATGCTTCCGACCGGCAAGATCTACGGAAACGTTCGTACCGCAAAACTGCGTATAGCCGACGGTGTCGTGTTTGAAGGCAAATGTGAAATGATCCGAAACAGTGATCGAGTTGATATATTCTCGACCACGGCCTCGCAATTGAAGAAGACAATACAGAGTGTCTGATACGAAAGATCCTGCGTCCCCCGCATCCGCGTCGATATTGTCGGTAGGCACCGAGTTGACTGACGGCAAAATCGGGGACACTCACGGCAGGTATCTTTCCGCAGCGCTTCGCGCGCTGTCAATTCAAGTTCGAAGAATAGTATCAATCCCGGACGACAGGCTGCAGTTCATGGCTGAAGTCCGCATGGCCACGAAGGAAAGCTCTCTGCTCATTGTAACCGGTGGACTCGGACCAACCTCTGACGACCTGACCCGAGAGGTAATCGCTGCGGTTGCCGGGATGGAACTGGAGTTTCTGCCTGCCGCGTGGGAGTCCATAGAGAGACGGCTCGGGACAGGCCTCTCGGAAACGAACCGGAAACAGGCGTACATACCGCACGGCTTTGACCTCGTGCCGAACGACAACGGAAGCGCCCCCGGTTTTATGGGCGCAATCGGCGCCTGCCAGGTTGTTTGCCTGCCCGGGCCGCCGCGTGAACTGAGGCCGATGTTTGAGCGCGCAATTGTTCCCCACCTGCGGACCTGGTTTTCAGCTCCCGCAGCCGAAGAGTTAGCCGCGTCGGCATTTATGTTGCCGGAGTCCGCGCTCGAGGAGTTGCTCCAGCGGCATCGACACGGAGATGTGACCTGGGGGACGCGTTTCGATGAGTTCCGCATTGCCTTCTTTCTCCGTGGCGGAACTGATTCGGACCGGCGGGCAACATTTGCTGCAATTGCGAATGAAGCGGGTTGGCAAAAGATCCGCGAGGGGGAAGTCGACCCCGCCCAGGTGGTTTTCGAGGAGTTGCGGATTCGCGGGACGACTCTGTCGACCGCTGAGTCCTGCACCGGCGGCCTCGTTGCAAAACTGATAACCGATATCGCCGGAAGTTCCAGTGTGCTCTGGGGCGGCTGGGTGGTGTACTCGAACGATGCGAAGGTCAGGCAGTTAGGGGTGAACGCCAGGACCCTGGAGGACCACGGCGCCGTGTCTCGTGAGACGGTGCGGGAAATGGCCTCATCGGCGTGTTCGCTCTCCGGTTCAGACTATGCGGTGGCGGTATCCGGGATAGCGGGCCCGGATGGCGGAACGGCCGAGAAGCCGGTGGGGACTGTCTGGATCGGAGTTGCCGCACGTGATGGTCGGGCCATTGAAGAGCTATACTCGTTTCGCGGTGACCGGTCACGTGTCCGCAGATCCTCGGCTGTTGCAGCGCTGCTTCTGGTCGAGCAATTGATTG
The DNA here is from genome assembly GCA_035530835.1 of Spirochaetia bacterium. GTDB lineage: Bacteria > Spirochaetota > Spirochaetia > DSM-27196 > DATKUC01 > DATKUC01. The sequence continues at coordinate 32,081 of DATKUC010000041.1, read as the reverse complement.
GCCGTACTGACGGGGTGAAGGAGAAGAATGGTCCGGCTTGACAGCGGCTGTGGTTGGCACTATATTAATGAAAAGCCACAGAGTTGTTCGGCTCGTGCTTCCCGTACACGTACCAACAGACTACGCCGTCGGCAGTATGTTTGTTTCTTCCCAGAGCTGCCGGTTCAGACCGGTCAAACGGCGCGTCGCAGTCGAGCAGGAACAGGTCACGCGACCGTTCAGCCGACGAGACTGCAAAAAAACGACGACAGTCAGGATACCCGATCGGCCTCCGAAATGCCGGTCCGCAAAGTACATTTAAATCAGCAAACAGATGACAGATTTAGCTCATATATATTCAAGCACATTCACGAACGTTACTATTGGAGTTGTTCATGGCGATAATTCGCAGGAAGAAGGACCTCACACAGGAAAATGGAGGAACATTGATGTCCTCGGATACACAGAAAGAATTTGATCTCGCAGGTGCTTCGACAGTCAATTTGGGAGACTCGAACAATGAACCGTCCGGCTCTTCCGGCGCCGGGAGTTCACCGAACATTTCCGATTCGGAAAACGCTGGTGATTCATGGCGGAATGACAGGAATGGTCAGGACGCCGGGAACGGCCGGGATGATGAGTCCGGCAGTTCGAATGGTGCAAACGGTGCATCTGGAAACCGCCGGAAAACGAGGAAGCGAAAAATACGAGTTGAACTGATAAAGGATCAGGCCCAGGATAACGGGGAAGGGGCGGACGAGACGGAATCCACAGTGGAAGCCCGTGGACCCATGGATGACGAGGAGCAGCCGGTCCGCGAGTCAGATGGTTCTGATGGCGCACAGACGAACAGCGCAGAGGAAGAGCGAGCGGCGATACGCGAACGGATCTTCGAGGACTCGCAGAATCGTCGACCGAAGCATGGTGATCATCGCTATGCCGGAAAGCGATTCAATCGGGGAGAGACTTCCGAGGACAGAAGCATCAGCATCAACGAGCTGATCACGATGAACATGAAGGACTTGCGCTCTCTGGGCGCCCGCATGGGCATCAGCCAGGACAGCCTGATGTCGCTGAAGAAGCAGGAAATCGTATTTGCGATTCTGAAAGCGCACACAGAGCGAAACGGAATCATCTACGCATACGGCTCGCTCGAGATTCTGCCGGATGGCTACGGTTTCCTTCGATCACCGCAAAACTCCTACCTGCCCGGCCCCGATGACATCTACATATCGCCGAGTCAGATTCGGCTGTTCAACCTGAAGACCGGCGACACCGTATACGGACAGATCCGTCCTCCGAAGGAGGGCGAGCGATTCTTTGCCATGCTTCGCGTGGAGAGCGTGAACTTCGATCCTCCATCAGTCGCTCAAACAAGAATTCCGTTTGACAACCTGACTCCACTCTATCCGGATGAACGGCTCAACCTGGAGACACCGGACGGAGACTATTCGACGCGAATGATCAATCTGTTCTGTCCGATCGGAAAAGGGCAGCGCGGTCTGATCGTGTCACCGCCACGAACCGGTAAGACCATCCTCCTGCAGAAGATCGCGAATGCCATTACGGTGAATCACCCGGAAGTCTATATGATCGTGCTCCTCATCGACGAGCGTCCGGAAGAGGTCACCGACATGCAGCGCAATGTGCAGGCAGAGGTTGTCTCCTCCACATTCGACGAGCAGGCAACCCGACATGTGCAGGTAGCCGAAATGGTGCTCGAGAAAGCGCGACGACTTGTCGAACACAAAAAGGACGTAGTTATCCTTCTTGATTCGATAACGCGACTTGCACGCGCATACAACCAGACAGTACCCACCTCGGGCAAGATCCTGTCCGGTGGTGTCGATTCGAATGCACTTCACAAGCCCAAGCGCTTCTTTGGTGCGGCGCGGAACATCGAAGACGGTGGCAGTCTTACCATAGTCGCAACCGCTTTGATCGAGACGGGCAGCCGAATGGATGAAGTCATTTTCGAAGAGTTCAAAGGCACCGGTAACATGGAAATCAACCTTGACCGGAGACTGTCGGATCGACGCCTGTTCCCTGCAATCAACATCAAAAAGTCAGGTACCCGACGTGAAGATCTGCTGCTTACCGAGGAAGAGCTGAACAAGATGTGGGTGCTCCGCAAGGTAATCAACCCGATGGATGATGTTGAGATTATAGAGCTGCTCATTGACAGGATGCGGAAAAGCAAGAATAATGAGGCCTTCCTCCGGTCGATGAACACATCGAGTGTCTCAGCGGATCTTTAGGCATCTGAGCGGGTTCAGTCCGGTACATTTTGAGGGGAAAGAATTATGAAGAAAGACATTCATCCGAACTATCGTACAGTAATCTTCAAAGACGCCGCGTCCGGCACGTTGTTTCTCAGCCGTTCGACCGTGGATACCAAAGAGACGATCAAGTACGAAGATGGAAACGACTATCCGGTCTTCCAGGTGGAAATTTCCAGCGCGTCTCATCCATTCTACACAGGAAAGCAGCAGCTTGTTGACACCGCGGGTCGCGTAGAGCGGTTCAAGAAAAAGTACAATATCAAGAGCTGAAACGCCTCAATTACTCCCGCGGTACTGATCGGCAGTTCCACGGGAGTTCGACTACCAAAATCGTAAACAGAAACAGTAGCATCAGAATCGGAAGATAGTCACCAAAGAGCGTGTAAGGGGTGAACTGCGCCTGCCTGTAAACCGGCACGTTCACCGGAAGCTCATCTTCGGTAAACATCGGCATCCGGGCAATCACCCGACCGTATGCATCAATAACCGAGCTGAGGCCCGAATTGGTCGAGCGGACGAGAGTCCGGCGATTTTCTATGGCGCGAAAACGGGCGGCAACGAAGTGCTGGGTCTGGGCGGATTTTGTCTCCGACCATGAGTTGTTCGTCAGGTTTATGAGAACATCAGCTCCATCGAGCACGAAGTGCCTGACCAGATTGCCGAACGCGTCCTCGAAACAGATGGGTGTACCAAATGACAGCGTTCCTCCGCTGCGCAGCGGCAGGTGAAAGATTGTATAGCGGTTGCCCATGATCCAGACTGCATCGAGTCCAATGTACTTTCTCACAAACTTTCGGACGAATGACAGGTCCCAGAAGGGAAAACTCTCGGCAAAGGGCACAAGGTGCTGCTTGCCGTAGTAGTCGAGCATCGTCGCGTCTGCGCTCAACAGAATCGTCGAGTTCATCGCGTCCCAGTTCTTGTCCACGATGTACGGGCTGCCGGTCAGCAGATAGGTACCGGTGCTTTTCAGAAAGGGTATAAACGGATCTGAGGCGGGGGCGGACTCGTAAATGCGTCTGCCCTGGGCAAAAGGATACTGAAGGCTTGTTTCACTCCACACTACCAGATCAGGTGTCGCTCCGAGCTGCGCTATTCCTTTTCTGCTGAGATTTTCCGCTGTGACGATCGTATGCATGTCATTGTTCGATACCCAGGAATCGCTGTTCTGCTGGACGAGCACGGCGCTGAAATGCTTTACGATCGGGATCGGCGTATCCATACGCCAGTAGCCGTAGCCAAGCGAAAGCGCGACGACCGACGTGACAAACAGCGCCTGGCGAAGTACGGTCTCCCGCGAATGACCTCTGTGATCGCCCGGAAAGAGGAGCAGGATCGCCTCGCCGATTACCGAGTTGGCCGAAACGGCAAGAAAGCAGAGAGACCAGATTCCCGCGATATCCACTTGCTGGACCAGCGGAAGAATGGACCCGAACGGGTATGCAGAAAGTCCCCACGGATATCCGAGGTATCCGACAGACTTCAGGTATTCGTAACCGGTCCACGCGATTGCAAAGATGAATGGACGGTACGCCTGTCGATGATGGAGAAAGCGCCAGAGGAAGGGTGCGAGCAGCGCATTGTATCCGATGTAGCCGAAGGTAACACCGCCGAGGGTCCAGACAGAAAACTGCCCGAAGTACATGAGCCAGTAGTTGGCAATAACCGTCGAGACTGCACCGAAGAGCACTCCCAGCATGGTTGATTCTCGCCGTGAAGTCGATAGGGTCAACGCGACGTAGTAGAATGAAAGGGCGAAGAGCCCGAGAATCGGATTCCCGTACAGGAATAGTTCACTCGGGAGCGCGATTGAAAAGAGCACAGCCGACAGCAGAGTCAATGCGAGGAGGCGCAATTTCATTGGCCAACTGTAATACAATAGTCAATTCACGCAAAGACCTCCTCCACCGTGCCATGTAGCCACTTTTCGGGTTTTTGTTGAACAGTTTTGTATAATCCTATAGTATGATCTCGATAAAGTAGGTCTGTTGAAGGGTGCCGGTACATGAACGATGTCATATCTCTCCACCGAGCGGAGTACAGCGCAGAGCCGGATATGGTCGCGTCGGCCCCTGGCGTGGTCACACTCATGGGGGAATACACCGAGCAGAGTGAAGGGTTCGTACTGCCGGTCGGCATAAACAGAACCATGACAGTGGCCGTGTCCCGACGGAAAGACAACTCCCTGAGATTCTACGCAGCCAATCTGAATGAACGCAAACGGACAAGCCTTTCGAACCTGAAATACAAAAGAGAAGATCGCTGGGCGAACTATCTGAAGGGTGTGCTGCACGGCCTGATCAGCATCGGCTGCCCGGTGAAGGGGCTGAACATGACTGTGGCCGGCGATGTACCGCCGGGGATCGGCCTTGCCTCATCGGCGGCTATTACCGTGGCTGCGGCATTCGCGGTGAAAGAACTCTTCGAGTTCGAATGTTCTGATATGCAGCTCATTGAGTGCGCAAGAAACGCTGAAGCGGAGTTCATGGGAATTACGACCGGCATAGTGCACCCTTTTGTTGCGTTCAATGCCCGCAAGGGCTATGCGCTCTTTCTCGACACCCGTGTCCTCGAGTTCAGACCGATTCCTTTGAATATGGGCGATGTGTGTCTGCTCATAACTGACTCAAAGGTGCCGCAGAATGTGTCAGAGGCCGAATTGCTGCAGAGGACCTCAGACTGCGATGAGTGCGTTTCGATCCTTTCAGCTCGCAAACCGGGACTTACTCTGCGTGACTACTCGCCGACCGACCTTCGGGACAGCATGGGCGCCATACCGGAGGGTATTCGCCGGAGATGTCTCCACGTTGTCGAAGAGAACCAGAGAGTGCATGAAGCCGAGCTTGCTCTGCGACAGAGAAACTACGCGGCAGTCGGGAAGTTAATGAACAGATCGCACGAGAGCCTTCGCGATCTGTTCGAAGTGTCATGCCCCGAACTCGACTGGCTGGTAAAACGGTCATGGGAGACTGACGGCGTATACGGTTCACGGCTGACCGGGATCGGATTCGGAGGGTGTACTGTTACGCTGCTCCGTGCCGATGCGGTAGAGAAGTATCGGAAGCGGCTCGACGAGTACGAGCGGATTTTCGGTTTCAAGGCTGAAGCCTTTGTGTGCGAGCCGTCGGATGGGGTAAGATTACTTTAGGAAAACCATGGGTGGGGAACAATGCGAATATTGCTGACAAATGATGACGGCATTCAGAGTGCCGGACTGACCATACTGAGAGATTATCTGTCGAGCGAACACGAGGTGTGGATAGTCGCGCCCGACGGTGAACGAAGTGGTATGTCTCACAGCCTTACGCTCAAGGAGCCGGTCAGATCGCGTAAAATTGACGACAGATCGTTCGCGACCTCCGGAACTCCCGCTGACTGCGTGATTCTCGCCCTGGTCGGAATTATGCCGGCGCGGCCGGATATCGTGCTGTCCGGGATCAATATCGGTCCCAATCTCGGAACAGATCTGGTCTATTCGGGAACTGCCGCCGCGGCGAGACAGGCTTCGCTGATGGGGATTCCCGCAATTGCGCTGTCACTTGACGGGTTTGTTGCACCGCTGCATTTCGAACCGCTTACCGAGTTTGTGGCATCGAATATCGACATGCTGAGTGATTTGTGGGAAAGGCACCATTTTATCAATATCAACGCTCCGAATCGTCCGGAACGGCGGCCTGCTGTGGAGATCACCAAACCGTCTCGACGGATCTATCACGACACGCTGGTGAGCGCTGAATCACCAAAGGGTGACACCTACTACTTCCTCGACGGAACTCCACCGAATGTTGAACCGGAGAACGGCACGGATTGGGACGCAGTTCACAGAGGGTCGATCTCGGTGAGTCCGATCTACCTTCACCCGCTCAATCATTTTGAAGACGACCGATACCAGGATGCTGCGCTCCTGTGGTCTGCTCGCGGAGAGGCGAAGGAACGCCATAGGGTATGAAGGATGCGATCCGGCTCTACCGGGAACGCAAGTACGAACAGGCGCTGGCCGCGTTTCTGAACGCACATGTGGAAACCGCGGAATATCCGGAGCTCTCCTACTATCTTGGCCTCTGCTACACTCAGCTTGAACGCTACGATGAAGCTGTGCTCTATCTTGAGCAGGTTGTCACATCTGAAATCGGCTTTGCGCAGGTATATCAGGCACGCATGGTCCTCGGGTACATCTACGCGGTTACCAACCGCCATCGTCTCGCCGAGTTCGAGTTCAATCAACTGCTCGAAGAGGGGTACGAATCTGCCAAGGTCTTTGCCGCTCTTGCCTATGTAGCATACTCGCAGAAGAACACTTCGGAGGCAGTTGCCCATCTGGAGCACGCCTTATCGCTCGACCCGGAAAACTCAAACGCACTAAACTCCCTCGGGTTCGTCCTCGCCGATCAGGGAATCCATCTTGGTCGAGCGCTCAACTACTGCAAACGTGCGGTTGCCAAGAACCCGCGGAATCCTGCATATCTTGATTCCCTTGCCTGGTGCTATTTTCGCGGAGGACGACGAAACGATGCGAAGGAGATCCTGAAACGTGCCCTGGCGCTCGGCCCGGACGTTCCCGCAATCAGGGAGCATCTGCGTATTGTGACGGAGGGGTGAACATGCGGTGCGAGCGGCGGGCCGGAATCGCAGCGATCGTTGTATTCGTACTGGCAGGCATTTGGGTCGGAGGCGTGGATCTTGCCGCGCAGCAGATCGACATGTCGCAGGTTCGCTCGAACGATGAACTTCGGCGTGGAGTGGCGGCGTTTTACAGCGGGTATTTTAATGAGTCAATACTTGCATTCCAGAAAGCAATCCAGTACAAAGCCGACAATTCGCGCGCCCATTTCTGGCTGGGGAGGGCGTATTACTACGCCGGATTCGACGATGCGGCGCTCGGGGAATGGAAGTTCCTCGCCTCCCATGGGGCAGGCTCGCCCTACCTGGACAATCTGATAAACACCATAACCTGGCGACGGGGACTCGGTGCAGAGACATCGAGCGGGACCCGGTATGTGATAAGCGGTCAGGTTCAGAACAAGATCGATAATACGACGCTCTTCTCGCGACCTGCGTCCGTTGTTCCCCGTGCTGACGGAGGCTACTTCGTCACCTCGTTCGCAACACAGACAGTTGACGTGTTCAACGTGAACGGCGCGCGGACCGAGGTGCTGCGGGGAGGGCTGGAAGGGTTCGACGGGCCTTACGATGTTGTCCAGGCACCTGACGGGAATATCTTCGTGAGCGAGTTCTACGGTGATCGGATCGCGCTGTGTGACCCGAGAGGGAACAAGATCAAGACATTCGGAGGCCCTTCCGCGGCGGCCGGATCACTGCTCGGTCCGGAGTATATGGCTATGGACGACAAGGGGTTTCTTTACGTCTCCAGCTGGGGCAGCGGGACAGTGTCCAAGTTCGATAGTACGGGCAACTTCATCCTCTCATTCGGTCAACCACAATCAGGTTATGCAGGGCTGAAAGAACCGACCGGCGTTGCGATCATGCAGGGACGCGTCTATGTCGCCGACGCGGGCACGAATGAAATCGACGTCTTTGATGAGAGTGGAAACTACATCGATACGATCGCGACAGCGCTGAAATCTCCCCCTGAGGATATTTCTGTCTATTCGCCGGGCGTACTGCTCGTCGCCGATACAACGCAGATCCTTCTGGTGAACGCCGATCAGGACACAGTGGCAACTCTCTCGGACCTCGAAGGCCGGGGCACCAAGATTACGTCGGCGGCCGTCGGCGCAAACGGCTCAGTAATTGCATGCGACTTCAACTCGAGCACCCTTTACATTCTCTCGAACATTACCGACCTGTACACAGCCCTATTTGTACAGATCGAACGTGTGGATGCATCCGAGTTTCCGACTGTGACTGCCGAAGTGACAGTCCAGAACAGGGATGGCGTGCCGATTGTCGGTCTGGACGCGTCCAATTTCCGTGTGACCGAGGGCGGACTGCCTGTCGCGAGTGATCCGAAGCTCGTATTTGCAGGATTCCGGCAGACCCGTCCGAACGTGATGCTTCTGGCAGACCGTTCGGGTGCAATGCAGAACTATCTGTCGCAGATGCGGGACGCAGCAGGTGGGCTCTACGACGCTCTGGGCGGAAGCGGTTTGCAGGTCATCACCTCCGGGAAGTCGCCGGTCGTCGAGACGTCTTCCGGCGCATCCCGGCAGGCTGTCGTTCAGGCCGCGGCGGGGAATGGTACATACGGTCCGGCGTGGCAGTTTGACCTTGGCGTTCGGCTTGCCGGGTCGGAGTTGATGAAGCTGAGGGGAAAGCGTGCCATGGTCTTTGTTACGCAGGGCAAGCTCGGCCAGGACGCATTCAAGAACTACGGCATCGAGGAACTCGCGCAATACCTGAAGAACAACGAAGTGAGCTTCTCAGTGGTTCTTGTTGACCAGGACAAACCGAGCGCCGAACTCGAGTATCTTGCCAGAAGCACCGGAGGGAAGATCTACTACCTCTACAGCCCACCGGGCGTCGCTAAGGTCGTATCCGACATTCGCGCGCGGAAAGACGGTACGTACATTCTGCAGTTTCAGTCCAACAGCCAGTCCAATTTCGGCCGGGACTACATTCCTCTCGAAGTGAGCCTCTACGTGATGCGGAGAACCGGGCGCGCTGAAGCGGGATACTACGGACCGCAACAATTCTAACCTCAACTGACCCCGTCGATTCTGTTTTCCAGCCGGAATAGCTCTATCGTGTCCGCTCGAGGAATCCCACTGTTCATTTGTTGATACTCTTACTGGTTTTTTTCGTTATATTGTAATAGATCAGGAGGGACGGGAGAATTGAGTCGTGGCTGAGGAGAGACCGGATCAACGATTTGAGGGAGACATACAGGAAAAGCCACGGGAGGATGTGAAGGAACCGGATATGTTCCGGGTCGTTCTCCACAATGATGACTATACCACCATGGAGTTTGTCGTCGAAGTGCTCATGACTGTTTTCCGGAAGAACCTGGTGGAGTCCACCCGGATCATGCTTGACGTGCACCGAAAGGGAACCGGACAGGTGGGTGTCTATACCTACGATGTCGCAGCGACCAAAGTGAGCCAGGTGCACGCCCTTGCACGTGAAAGAGAGTTCCCGCTTCGATGTACAATGGAAAAGGCGTGAAGTCAGGGGTGCCGTGATACAAACGACACACTCCGTGCCATTCGAGGAGACGAATGAAAGTTAACCAGGAAGTTCAGGACGTACTGAATGCTGCGCTTCAGGAAGCAAAGCAGCGAAATCATGAATACCTCACACCCGAACATGTGCTGTATGCAGCGCTTCATTTTCAGTATCCGCGTGATGTGATATCTGAATGCGGAGCTGAACCGGACGAAATCAGGTCGCTGATCGACAAGCACCTGCGGGAAAAGGTGCCGACCGTAAAGAAGGGTGAGCCGGTACAGTCCGTGGGTTTCCAGAACGTCATTCAACGCGCAGTTGTTCATACCCAGTCGGCTCAGAAGGAAGAGGTGGATCTGGGCGATATCATCGTCTCGATCTTCGACGAGGAGCAGTCGTTCGGTTCTTACTTCATGCGAAAGGCAGGTATAACCCGTCTTGATCTGCTTCAGGTGATCTCTCATGGTCTCTCCAAGGTCAGTAACCGACCCGACGGATTTCACACCCCATCGGATGAACCGGAAGCGACGGATGATGAAGAGGGCGGACCGCGCAAGAAGAACGATCCACTATCGCAGTTTACTACCGATCTCACCGAGCTTGCGGAAAAGGGAAAGCTCGAACCGCTTATTGGACGCGAAGACATCCTCGAGCGGACCATGCAGGTGCTCTGCAGGCGCATGAAGAACAATCCTGTGCACCTCGGTGATCCGGGTGTCGGAAAGACAGCAATCACTGAAGGACTTGCTCAGAGAATTGCGCAGGGAAAAGCACCCGCGCTGCTGAAGGGATACCGGGTCTACAGCCTCGATATGGGATCAATGCTCGCGGGCACCCGGTACCGCGGAGACTTCGAAGAGCGGATGAAGCTGGTGATCACCGCGCTGCGAAAGCGGGAGAATGTCATTCTGTTCATCGACGAGATTCATACGATTGTCGGCGCAGGCGCGGTTGCCGGCGGCTCTATGGATGCATCGAACCTGCTGAAACCTGCGCTCGCCTCGGGGGAGCTTCGGGTCATCGGTTCCACCACCTACGAGGAGTACCGCAAGTACTTCGAGAAGGATCGAGCTCTCTCGCGCCGTTTCCAGAAGATCGAAGTGAACGAGCCTACGGAGGAGGAAGCCGTCAAGATTCTCCACGGCTTACGGGAAAAGTACGAGACCTATCACAATGTCCGCTACACTGACGAGGCGCTTCAGGCCGCAGTGCACCTCTCGGCGACTTTTATCAACGACCGCCGATTGCCGGACAAGGCGATCGATGTTATCGATGAGTGTGGTGCATACACCCGCATGACAACTTTTGCACTTGATGAGAACGGAGAGCAGAAGCAGACAGAGCCGGTGACGATTACCGAGAGTGATATCGAGAAAGTCGTATCGAAGATCGCAAAGATCCCCGAACGGAGCGTTTCGGTATCCGAGAAGGACCGGCTGAAGAACCTCGAAGCAGACCTCAAGCGGGTGATCTACGGTCAGGACGAAGCGGTCGATGCAGTCGTGCAGGCGGTGAAACGTTCACGGGCAGGCTTCCGCAATCCCAACAAGCCGGTCGCAAGCTTTCTCTTTGTCGGACCGACCGGAGTCGGAAAAACCGAACTCGCACGTCAGCTTGCCGCGACCCTCGGTATTTCGATGCTCCGCTTCGACATGAGCGAATACCAGGAGAAACACACAGTTTCCCGTCTGCTCGGCTCACCTCCCGGCTACGTCGGGTACGACGAGGGCGCGCAGCTGACGGATGCGATTCGCAAGACCCCTCACGCGGTGCTGCTGCTCGATGAAATCGAGAAGGCACATCCGGACATTTTCAACGTGCTGCTGCAGGTGATGGACTATGCGACGCTGACCGACAATACCGGAAAGAAGGCGGACTTCAGGAACGTCATCATCATCATGACTTCGAACGCAGGTGCACGGGATATCGGCCGTCCTCTCATTGGATTCGGAGACCGGCAGATCACCAATACCGCGGTGAAAGAGGCTGTCGACAGGACCTTCGCGCCCGAGTTCAGAAACCGGCTCGATAAGGTTGTCGTGTTCCACAGCCTCGACAACAAGATCATCGAGGAGATAGTCGGCAAAGAGATTGCGGAGTTTACCGTTTCGCTCGAAGAGAAAGGAGTGCGCCTGGAACTTACCCCGTCCTGCGTGACATGGCTTGCGGAACACGGATATTCACCCGAGTTCGGCGCGCGAAATATCGCACGACTGATCGAAGAGAAGATCAAGAGCTACTTTGTCGACGCGGTGCTGTTCGGTGATCTGCAGCAGGGTGGAACAGCAGTCGCTGATATCCAGAACGACGACGTGGTAATCAGTGCAAAGAAGGAGCCCGTAGTCGAGACGCTTGATCCGCCGTCAAACGCGGACTGAGTTGCGATACAAGCGTACAGGGCCGACCTTACATGGCGCGCAAGTTTCCCTATCTCGGCGAAGGTGAGCGGTTTCGGTTTCCCCCGGAGAGCGAGTGGACGCCTGAGGGGGTAGTCGGCATCGGCGGAAACCTTTCGCCGGGAATGCTGCTTTCGGCCTACTCGCAGGGAATATTCCCGTGGTACTCACCGGGAGAGCCGATTACGTGGTGGAGTCCCGAGCCGCGGTTCGTACTCCTTCCGGAGCGGCTGCACGTGGCTCATTCGATGCATAAGGTGTTCAACAGTTCCCGGTTCACCGTCAGCGCTGACAGCCAGTTCAGGGAGGTGATCGGCTCCTGCCAGAGTCGGTATCGCCCGGGACAAAATGGTACCTGGATAACCGGGGAGATGCTCGAAGCGTACGTAGAGCTCCACCGACTTGGCTACGCCCACTCGGTAGAGGTTCTGGAAGACGGTAAGCTCGTCGGTGGACTCTACGGTGTGTCGTTGGGTAGCTGCTTTTTCGGGGAATCCATGTTCTCTCACGTCAATAATGCTTCCAAGGTCGGACTCATTACTCTGGTACGCGCACTCCTGCCTCAAGGCCTCAGCCTGATCGACTCCCAGGTATATACGCGTCATCTGGAGAGTCTCGGAGCCGAGGAGATTCCGCGCAGCAAGTTCTTCGAGGTGCTGAGAACGGCTCTGTCGGGGCCTGCTATCGCGGGCGACTGGGATCAGTACTTGAAGGCGCTGCCGCCGATGAACTCACGCAGAATCGACTGATCCGGTACATATTGCGCCGGGATGGGCAGGAAATTTCCGAGAAATGACTGTAGTCTCAGCGCCTCGTGATAGAAGCTGTCGTGCGGCTTGACATCCTGAAGCAGCGGTTCCGCTGAGCTCTTCAGGACGCCGAGTTCGTAGTCGAGAGCCGAATTGAACGCGCTGTCCGCAGAGTCCTGGTACGGGAAGATGTTGCGATCCTCGCCGCGGCGTACCGAAGCCCACATCGAAAGAGTGCCGAGCGCGCCGTGTCCGCGGAACTGGTAGTCGCGGACAAGCCGCCGAACGAGACGATTGTCGGTTGTCGGAATGCGGTTGTGGTCGTCCAGGTTCAACTGGGTGAGCGCAGAAACGTAGATGCGGTATTTCTGTTCACGCGGTATCCGCGGCGTGAGTGCATCATTCAAACCATGGATTCCCTCCATGATCACCAGCCCGCGCTCAGGCAGCCGCACATCATCCTTTGACAGGACACGTTGACCGTTCCTGAAATCAAACTCAGGCAGCTGCACCGGCTCTCCCCTGAAGAGCCTGATGAGATTTTCATTCAGCAGGGCGACGTCGATTGCGCCAATGCTTTCGAAGTCATATTCCCCGTCTTCGCCCCGTGGCGTGAGTTCTCGCGGAAGGAAGTAGTTATCGAGTGAAATCGCGACAGGGTGGAATCCGAGAACCGTCAGCTGGATTGCGAGCTTCTTTGCGAAGGTTGTTTTCCCCGAACTCGACGGGCCGGCGATGAGTATTATTTTCACCTCGTCCCGCCTGGCGCTTATTCCATCGGCAATCTCCGAGATCTTCTTGTTGTGCAACGCCTCGGAAACCCAGATGAAGTCGCGGATCTGCTTTGTTCTGCTCAGCCGGTTGAGACTTCCGACCGAGGTGATGTTCACGAGCTTTCCCCAGTTCTTGTATTCCTGGTAGATCCTGAACAGAATCGGGCTGTCTTTGTAGGGTCGAAGCTCGAAGGGGTTTGAGCTTGCCGGATACCTGAGTATGAGTCCGGGGTGGTGAACAATCAGATCGAAGGTGGCGGCATGCGAAGTCCGTGGCATGAGCGGTCCGTGGGAAAGGTCGAGGAAGTTGTCGCACACGTATACCGGAACCTTGCTTTCGTTGTGCGATTGGAGGAGAAGCGCGGTGTCGTCCATGTGGTTCGACTGAAAATAGGAGAGCGCTTCCTGATAGGAAATGACTTTCCGCTGGATAGGAAGATCCTTTTTCACAAGGCGGCGCATTTCTGCAAGCAGCATCAATTGATCAGCGTCGGTTACCTCGGATTCCTCGGCAAAGTGGTAGAAGTAACCATCGCCAAGGGAATGTCCGACAACGAGTCTCCTTCCCGGAAAACAGTTGCGGGCTGCGATTGACAGGAGAAAACAGAGCGTTCGTCGATAGACCGTTACTCCGATCGGGGTGTCCAGGGTGACCGGAACGAGCGTTGCGTTCACTTCCAGCCGATATGAGAGGCTCGTCAATTCGTTATTTATGAGTGTGGCTATGATCGGATAGGGGTCATGCTTCAGGTTCTCCCTGATGATAACTTCGCCTGTTCTGGTTCGGATAGGCACCTCGACCCTTTTGCCACCTGGAATCGTAACGAGTACTGTTTCCATCGCCCAAATTACCTCTGCTCCGGACGAACATTATCGAACAGTGTTCGCATGAGGCGAATCTCGTTCTCATTCAAAGGTCGGGATATCTGATGCTCGTGATCATTTGTCTGGACAATCGGGAACTCAACATACCGCTCTCCGGTCGCACTCATCATGACCTTTACGAACGGCGATCGTGGGTCATTATCCATTGTATCGACGACCATGCCACGAGTGCCGTTTGCAAGTTGAACAAACGATCCGATTGGATAGATCGACAGATTGATGACAAGCGCCCGAAGCACGAGCTCATCGTATTGAGTGCCACGGAGTTTCAGGAGATCGAGCAGGCTCAGGTGCGCATCCTGAGCTTCCCGATAGGGTCGCTTGCTGGTGAGTGCGGCGTATGAACCGCATACCAGCATGATCTTTGCGTACAGTGATATCCGTTCTCCTGTCAGACCGCGCGGATATCCTTTCCCGTCGATGCTTTCATGACTTTCGAGCACTGCCATGCAGACGCTCATTGGAAAGGAGAAGGACTTCAGGATCTTGAATCCCAGAATCGGATGTGCGGTAATTGCCTTCTTTTCGTGTGGAGAGAGTTTGCGTTCGGACATATAGTACTGCGGCGGAAGTCGAATCATGCCAATTTCGTGTAGCAGCAGCGCTGTGCCGAGGTCGATGAGTCGATGCGGAGGGAGTTTCAGTGTCAGACCGAGTGCGATCCCCAGCACCGTCGTCTTTACCGAGTGAATGACAATGTAGTTCTTGTCCCCGGTCCTTATGTCCGAGAGTCTGAGAAAGTACTTTCGCCTCAGTTTGACCGACTCGATAAGATCTTTCACCTTGTCAGTTACTGTTGCGTGCGAAAGCTCATTTCTGGTTACGAAATTGGTGAAGACCTTTTCCGTGAAATCGAGGATATCGCTGAAGACATTCTCGGTCTCTTTTGCGATTGTCTGCTCTTTGATGCTCTGATCCAGAGTCACAACGACCGGTTCATCTGCGGACGAAAAGTCATCCGATATCGGTGAGTCAACCGAGACACCATTCGTCAGAACTGAATTGAACTCCCATTGGACGAGCCGATCAACAAGGCCCTGCGATACAGGAGTCTCCGGAGAGAGTAGTACGTACCGCTCATCCAGAAAAACCGGCTGGTTGAAATATGCTCCCGGGAGAATTGTGCGGACATTCAGTTCATTCATCTTGGCCTACCGTTGACCCCGTTTTGCTTATCAACTACACTTTCCGTTGTTCTATTATAGGGGAAAAATTGATGAAATTTAAGATCATTTTCGCGATGTTTAACGCGATCATTGTGTTCTCCTTTCTTTTCATCTTTCTCATGCCCTTTTTTATTCTCGGATGGAATTACACGCAACTGTTCTGGTCTCATAACTGGTTTCTTGGAGCGATCTTCGTCGTCATAATGATTGCCCTGAATCTCTATTTTGCGGCAAACTGGAAAGTGTTCGGATTTCTCGAACGGGAAGACTGGGATGCACTCATCGCGCACCTTGAAAACAGGATCTTCAAACTGAGCAAGGTCAGCCGGCACGAGATCAGGATCCTCATCAATACCTATGTAGTGAAATCGAACACCGATGCTATTCTGCAGCTGGAAACTGACCTGAGGCGGCGAAGGCCGAGCGTGGTTCCGTCTTTTGCGCTGCAATTCGGGATCCCGCATCTGCTGAAGAATGATCCCATCGACATGGAGATATACTACGGTGAAATGATGAAGAACCGGCGGTGCAGCGACCGCGAGTGGATTACCTGGAACTTCGCGTTCTCGCTCATGCTTCAGCAGAAGACCGAGGACGCAAAACGGGAGTTGCTGAAGATAGCGGCAGCACCACGAAGCGCTGTCCTCAACGTGCTGACACTCTACCTGCTTGACGCGTATGCCGCATCGGATCAGGATGTAACGCGCGCAATCGAATCCGGGAAGGGAGTCGTGCGAAAACGCTTCAGCTACACACGGTGGCGTTCGGAAATTGAAAAGAGCAAGGGCAACCTTCAGGTCCTGGTTCTTGCGCGCCTGATTGATGATGCCACGACCTGGCTCTTTCCAGACAGCAGGAACTCCGCAGTTGTACGATCGTAACGAGGTATACCATGAGTGAAGCAGTGAAATTCCCAATCCCGGAAATTATAGCCGATGGCGCGGCAACCCAATCAATTTTCCTGAAGTCGGCAAAACTCGCCAACGTTTGCTACGATATCCGCGGCCCGGTGCTCGCGGAGGCGAAGCGGCTGGAGGAAGAGGGATTCAAGATCCTTAAATTGAATATTGGCAATCCGGCGCCATTTGGATTCGATGCGCCGGATGAGCTGATTCACGATGTGATACTGAATTTGCGTGCCGCTCAGGGGTACTGCGACAGCAAGGGTCTGTTCTCCGCGCGGAAGGCGGTCATGCAGAGCTGTCAGCAGAAGCAGTTCCCGGACGTCAGCATTGAAGATATCTACATGGGAAATGGTGTCAGCGAGCTCATTGTCATGGCAATGCAGGGGCTTCTGAACAATGGCGATGAAATGCTCGTTCCTGCACCCGACTACCCGCTGTGGACTGCCGCGACGAACCTTGCGGGGGGAACCGCGGTGCACTACCTCTGTGATGAGCAGTCGGACTGGATTCCGGATATCAAGGATATCGAGTCGAAGATTTCTGATCGGACCAAGGGAATCGTCATCATCAATCCGAACAATCCGACGGGTGCGGTGTACCCGAAGGCAGTACTGCAGAAGATTCACGACCTTGCAGCAGAGCATGACCTGATTATCTTCTCAGACGAAATCTATGACCGGATTCTGTATGACGGGGCCGTCCACACCCCGATGGCGACACTTTCGGACGACATTTTCTGTGTCACGTTCAACGGTTTGTCAAAGGCATATCGTGCTGCCGGATTCCGGTGCGGCTGGATGATCCTGAGCGGCCGGAAGTCGCTCGCAACCGATTACCGCGAAGGGATAGATATCCTTGCAAACATGAGACTATGCAGCAACGTGCCTGCCCAGTTTGCTGTGCAGGCCGCACTTGGCGGGTATCAGAGCATAGGTGATCTGGTTCTGCCGACCGGACGACTCGGAATGCAGAGGGATGTGGCCCACAAGCTGCTGAATGATATTCCGGGAATCTCGTGCGTAAAGCCGAAGGGCGCGCTCTATATGTTTCCGAAGATCGATGCCAAACGTTTCTCGATAGTTGACGACGAGCGGTTTGTCCACGATCTTCTGCTCGAAAAGAAGTTGCTTCTGGTTCAGGGGACCGGATTCAACTGGAAGGATCCCGATCATTTTCGTGTAGTGTTCCTTCCGGACGTTGACGCCCTGAACGATGCAATCGGTCGGCTATCGGACTTCCTTACCTGGTATCACCAGTAATTCCGGTTCGGCAGCAAACCATCGAATATCCGGCACACGCTGCCCGTTGACCGGTCGGTACGGTGAAGCTATACTACTCTGCCAAAAGGACATGACATGAACGTACGCGTACGGTACGCGCCGTCGCCAACCGGACTGCAGCATATCGGTAGCGTGAGAACGGCGCTATTCAACTATTTTTTCGCCCGCTCCCAGGGCGGCCGTTTCATTCTGCGGATCGAGGATACGGATCGCGAGCGTCTTCATCCGGATGCGCTGAAGGATCTCTACGACACTTTCTCATGGCTCGGTATTCACTGGGATGAGGGGCCCGATGTCGGCGGCGAGTACGGCCCGTACGTACAGTCGGAGCGATCAGAGTTGTATCGGAAGCTCGCAATCGATCTTGTCGACCGGGACAAGGCGTATCGCTGCTACTGTACTCCGCAGCGGCTTGAGGAGTTGCGTCACCACCAGGAGGAGAACAAGCTCGCTCCCGGATATGATCGCAAGTGCAGAAATCTCGGTCAGGCGGAGAAGGACGAGTTTGTCGCGCAGGGAGCCCCTTCGGTGATCCGGTTGAAAGTACCTCTTGAGGGTTCGACGGTTCTCGAAGACATGATCCTCGGATTTATTGAGCACAAGAACGAGGACATCGCACACGATCCGGTTCTGCTTAAGTCCGATGGTTACCCGACGTACCATCTGGCAAACGTGATCGACGATCATGAGATGCGCATTACCCATATCATGCGCGCGCAGGAGTGGGTTCCCTCCGGACCGCTGCACATCCTGCTCTATAAGGCGTTCGGATGGGAACCGCCTGTCTACTGCCATCTGCCCTTCGTGACCGGTACCGACGGCCGGAAGCTCTCGAAGCGGCACGGTGCTACCAGTATTATCGAGTTCCGTAATGGCGGCTATCTCGCTGATGCGCTCATCAACTACATCAGCCTTCTCGGCTGGTCTTTCGACGATTCGCGGGAGTTCTTCTCAGTGCACGACCTGGAGACCCTGTTTTCGCTTGAAAAGCTGAACAAAAGCCCGGCTGTCTTCGACTACAAGAAGCTCGAATGGTTTAACGGGATGTACATCCGTGAGCGATCCGCGGAGAAGCTGATCAAGGACATCATCCCGTTCATGCAGCAAGCATCACTGGTTGCCGATCCGCCGACCGAAGGGCAGCTGGTGACGCTGGAAGCGGCTCTACCGCTTGCGCGTGAGCGGCTGCACTTTCTCACCGATGCACCGACAGTGCTCGGCTTTCTGTTTCAGGAAATCGAAACCTACAGTGAGGTCGATGCGATTCCAAAGAAGATGGACGCTGCGGCAACCGTGAAGGTTCTCGATGAATCGATGCCGCTGATCGCGGGACTCGACGAAAAGAGCGACGAGCAGCTCGAAGAGGAGTTCAGGCGGCTTGCCGAATCAATGGATACGAAGCTCGGTAATCTGCTTATGCCAGTACGCGTGGCTGTTACCGGTTCGCGGGTCTCGCCGCCATTGTTCGCCTCAATTCGTGTTCTGGGCAAAGAAGTGTCACTGCAGCGAATACAACGTCTGAAAGAGTTCTTACAGAAACTTTGATAGGTAGGGAATATGGCAAATAAGTCGACCGAAGAGAGCAACGCACCGGTTTCGGATCAGAAGGTGATGGAGAGTATCGTTTCGTTGTGCAAGCGCCGGGGGTTCATCTTCCCCTCGTCCGAAATATACGGAGGCCTCTCATCCGCGTGGGACTACGGTCCGCTCGGCGTGGAGCTCAAGAACCGTATTGCGGCGTTCTGGTGGAAAGAGATGACCCGGCTGCGCGACGACATTGTCGGCATTGACGCGGCAATCATGATGCACCCTCGCGTATGGGAGGCGTCCGGTCACGTGGAAAATTTCACCGATCCGCTGGTTGACTGCAAAGAGTGCAAGCAGAGGTTCCGCGAAGACCAGATGCCGGAGGAAAATCAGAGGAGCCGACGCTGTCCGAACTGCGGCGGTGAGCTCACAGCCCCCCGCCAGTTCAACCTGATGTTCAAGACGCATCTTGGTCCAGTCGAAGATGATGCGTCGCAGGTATATCTGCGACCCGAGACTGCTCAGGGAATCTACGTGAACTTCAAGAACGTCGTTCAGACCTCGCGGGTCAAGATACCATTCGGCATAGCGCAGATTGGCAAAGCGTTCCGCAACGAGATCGTTACCAAGAACTACATCTTTCGCACCTGCGAGTTCGAACAGATGGAGATGCAGTTCTTCGTTCACCCGAGCGAAGATGAGAAGTGGTTCGAGTACTGGAAATCGCAGCGCATGGCATACTACGCAAAGCTCGGCATTCGTCCGGAGAAGCTCCGGTTCAAACAGCATGGGCCGGACGAACTTGCCCATTACGCAAAGAATGCGTTTGATATCGAGTTTGAGTTCCCGTTCGGCTGGCGAGAGCTCGAAGGAGTTCACAACCGTACGAACTTCGACCTGACCCGTCATTCCGAGTTCAGCGGGAAGGACCTGACCTATCTGGATGAGACAAGCCACGAGCGGTATCTTCCGTTCATCATCGAGACCTCGGCAGGTCTGACACGCAGCGTGCTCATGGCACTCTCGGATGCCTACGAGGAGCAGGTGGTCGAGTCAGAGGGCGATGTGCGGACAGTTCTCCATTTTCATCCGGCAATCGCACCGATCACCGTCGGAGTATTCCCGCTCGTGAAGAAGGACGGACTCGCGGAGCTCGCGCAGAGTATCGAGAAGGAGCTGCGTGAAGAGTTTACGACGTTCTACGACCAGGGCGGCGCGATCGGTCGCAGATATCGACGGCAGGATGAGATAGGGACCCCGTACTGCATCACCATCGACTATCAGACGAAAGAGGATAATACGGTGACGCTGAGGTTCCGGGACTCGATGGAGCAGGTTCGCATCTCCGTGAACGAGCTCGTATCACGCATCAAGGACGAAACTCGCAACTACAAACGGTCGTGATGGGAGTGACACTGCAGATGAATGATGTACTATCGGTTCTCGAGTCTCGCGGTTTCCTGAAGCAGTGCACAGATCGGGAAGCGCTCTCCCGGCTGCTCGAAACTGAAGTTGTGAGCCTGTACTGCGGCTTCGATCCCACCGGGCCGAGCCTGCACGCCGGACATCTCATACCACTTTTTGCCATGGCTCATATTGCCCGTGGCGGACACCACCCGATCGCACTCATCGGCGGAGGAACCGCGCGGATCGGCGATCCGTCAGGAAAGACCGAGATGCGCAAGATGCTGACTATCGAACAGATCAAGGCGAATGCGCTTTCAATCACCGTGCAGGTACAGCACTTTCTGTCCGGACGGAATGTCACAGCAGGTGTTGTGGACAATGCCGACTGGCTTGCCGGCCTGAACTACATCGAGTTTCTTCGGGATATCGGAAAGCACTTTTCGGTAAATCGGATGCTGACGTTCGAAACCTACCGCATGCGGATGGAAACCGGACTCTCGTTCATCGAGTTCAACTATCAATTGCTTCAGGCATTCGACTTCCTGAATCTCTACCGGAACAACGGAGTGAAACTGCAGATCGGTGGTGACGACCAATGGGGAAACATCGTTGCGGGCGCAGATCTCATCCGCCGGGTTGAGGGTGGGGAAGCGTACGGGCTCACTTTCCCGCTCGTCACGCGGGCAGACGGCAAGAAGATGGGAAAGACCGAGAAGGGCGCGCTTTTCCTTGATCCGTCGATGGTATCGCCCTATGACTTCTTCCAGTACTGGCGCAACGTACCGGACGAAGATGTCGAGAAGTTTCTGCTTCTCTATACCTTCCTTCCCGTCGAGGAAGTCAGGGAACTGGGCAGGCTGAAAGATCAGGAGATCAATCGCGCGAAGGAAATTCTTGCTCACGAACTCACGTCGATCATCCACGGAACCGCGGAGGCCGATAAGGCGCTCGAGGCGGCCCGGGCGGCTTTTGCCGGCGGCGACGGTTCGGGCGACCGTTCGGCGATACCCTCGGCAGATCTCGCCGAAGGTGAGCTCTCGGCCGGGCTCAATGCATCGGATCTTTTCAGCCGCACCGGTCTATGTGCCTCCAAGTCGGACGCCCGGCGGCTCATTGCACAGGGTGGCGCAACGGTAAACGGACGCAAGGTGGAGACCGTGGACGACATTATCGACGCATCCTGGCTCGAAGGTGGAGAGCTGCTGCTGCGAGCCGGAAAGAAACGTTACTTTCGGATGACAGTCCGTTCGTAGCGGTGGGTGACGGTCGGTCGGACCCGGAGCCGGAGGTCGTTCGTGGTGCGTCGTAATCGAACAGACAATGTGCTCAATCACTTCAGCGGCAGACTGCGCGGGTATCTCATCTTTGCCGGTTCGGTGCTTGTCCTTGTGGCGGTGTGGCAGATAGCGGCTTCGATTGTAGGTCTTGATATAATTCTTCCGCGACCGGCTTCCGTGCTGAAAGAACTTGTTCTTGTGCCCTCACAGCCCGGTTTTCTGCAGTCGCTCGAGGCCACAATTGCGCGGGGCATCTCCGGGTTTCTGCTTTCCGCCGCAGTAGGTTTTGCGGTAGGCCTCCTGACCGGACTTTCACGAAATGCAGAAAGTGCGTTTAGACCTGTGCTTACCCTTATTCAATCGACTCCGGTGATGTCGGTCATCCTTCTGGCGTTGATCTGGTTCCAGACGGGCGGTGTTCCGGTCTTTGTCGCATTTCTTATGAGCTTCCCGGTAATCGCGCTGAATGTGGGCCGTGGTGTCCGTGAGGTTGACCCCCAGCTGGTGGAGATGGCGAAGGCGTTCAAGCTCAAGGGCGCCCGAGTTCTCGGCCGCCTCTACATACCGTCTCTCAGCCCCTACCTTGTCGCGGCCGCGAGTATCTCTGTCGGTCTTACCTGGCGAGTGGTGATTGCCGCCGAAGTCCTGAGCCAGCCGGTATTCGGTATTGGTACGCAGCTACAACAGGCGCGGGTTGAGCTTGAAACCGCCCGTGTATTCGCGTGGACCGCGGTTGCGGTCATTCTTACCGGTGGCTCCGATCTGCTCTTTTATCTGTTTTCCCGGCTGATCAAGAGAAGGAGAGATTCGTCGGCGGCCACTGCATCGAAGTCATTGCCCAAGGGATCGGTCGGCGCATGAAACTCAGCGGAATTCAAAAATCGTTCGGTCCCGCGGTCGTTCTTGAGGATCTGTCAATGGAGATTCCGCGGGGCGGTATTACCGCGATTCTGGGACCGTCCGGCTGTGGAAAGACAACACTCCTTCGCATCTGTGCCGGGCTGATCGAACCGGATTCATCGGACGAGGCGAGCCTCGGGGAACTGCGGAAGTTGCGGGCGAGTTTCCTCTTTCAGGAGCCGCGGCTGTTACCCTGGGAAACCTCACTCCAGAACGTGGAGCTTGTTCTTCAGTCGATATCGCCTGCCGAGCGGCGGGCCCATGCGCTGCATTTTCTTGAGCTGGTCGGTTTGCGCGACTATTCTGAGTTCCGGCCCGCCGAACTGAGCGGCGGAATGCGACAGCGAGTCTCCATCGCACGTTCATTCGCCTATGAGAGCGAGATGCTCTACATGGATGAACCGTTTCAGGGGCTGGATCTCGAACTAAAGCTGGGACTTATCGAGACGTTTTTTTCGCTCTGGAAGCAGGATGCGCGGACTGTGCTGCTGGTCACTCACGATGTGCTTGAGGCGGTTCTGCTTGGTGATCAGATAATCGTTCTCACGCAGCGTCCCGCACGCGTTCGTGCTGAACTCCTGAATCCGGTGAACCAGTCGGAACGATCATTGAGTCATCCGGAAACTCTGACACTTCAGGGAAAGCTGTACGACCTGCTGCTTTCGTCTACGGATACGCTCCGCTGAGCAGTATCGGCTCGATCCTGTCAAGCGCATCCACAGCAAAATCCAGGCGGTGCCCCCTGCTGTCGAAGACGTATCCGTAGACTGTCGTCATGAAATTGTCAGAAACAGCCTGAATATACTGTACATGGTGGATCTGTGTCGCCGGGAAGTAATCTGCAGGGATTGCGACGTTCGGGAATTTGCCTTTGTAGTCCATTCCGATGCGGAACAGATAGCGCAAGTATCCAGGATGGTCGTACCTGTCGGCCGAGACAAGTGTGCGGTAGTACGCTTTCTCTGAATGCTCCTGGATCCATTTCCAGTTACCCTCAACAAGCTGCATTGACATTTCCCGCAGAAACGCGGCCAGGCGGGGAGTGAGTTCGGCATAGAACGCCGGAGCCGTGTTCGGGTAGCTTACTGAAGGCGTTGTAGCACTCTCCGCGGCTGCTGCCTTCCGCGGTCCCGGTTCTGTCGCGGATGCAACCTTCGGTGGTGGCGCGGTGAGCGTACTGCAACCGGCAAGTAGGGCGACGGCCATGGTGAATATCACGATGACAGTGCTTATGCCCGAAGTGCGTGACAGGTGCGGATCCGACGCCGTGTCCTTATCGTTTTCCATGGTGACTCCGTTTCGATGAACCCTGGATGATCCAGGCGCGATGGGGTTTCCGACCGAGAAAATCTTCGGGAATCGTGCGCTCGGTTATCTCCTCAATCGTACGCGCGTGGACGCGTTCCGATTCGAACTTGATCTTCTTGAAGTTGGTTGAAAACATGACGATTCCGTCCGCGGTCAGAAGGTCGAGACAGGAGTTGATCAGCGCCGCATGGTCCTTCTGAATGTCAAGAACACCTTCAGTCTTTTTGCTGTTCGAGAAGGTGGGTGGATCGAGGACGATGATGTCGAACCTCCTGCCGTGCTTTGCCGCCTGCTCGAGAAATCGGCCGACATCGTCGATTACTGTCGTGTGCGCCGGTTCGAGAAAGCCATTCAGTCTGAGGTTCTGCCTCGCCCACGTAGAATAGGTGTTGGAAAGATCAACGGAGACTGTCGACAGCGCACCACCGGAAGCTGCATAGACGCTGAACGACGCTGTGTAGGAGTAGAGGTTGAGGATATTTCTTCCCTGGGAAATATCACGGATGAATGAACGAGTCATGCGATGATCGAGGAACAGTCCGGTGTCGATATAGTCGGACAGGTTCACGAGAAAGGAGAGGTCGCCCTCCCGAACGGTGATCATGTGCGTTCGAGTGTCGATCTTTTCGTACTGGGAGCCTGAGTCCGGTTTCTCCCGATATTTGAAAAACAGCCGGTCGCGCGGAACGGTGAGTGCATTTGCGGCTGCGTCAAGCATCACCTTCTGCCACTCGCTGTGTTCCTCCTCCGAATGAGGCGTTGGTCGTTCGTATTCGGCTATATGAACGTTGTTGTCGTACATATCGACCACCCATGGCACTTCGGGGATGTCGCGCGAATAGACGCGGAAACAGCTTATATCGTTCCTGCGGGCCCACTTCCACAGATGTTTCTTTCTCTTCTTGAGGCGATTCGAGAACATCTCCGCCTGATATTCGAGGTTTGTCTGCAGGGAGTTCTCCTGGTTTACATCGCTTGCCGTTGCTGCACGATCCTAGTGATGATTTCTCCGTCCCATCTTGACCGAAAGTACCGCGTATCCGGACGAGAGATCTTCCTTCTGAACCATTACCCCGGAAGGAACCTTCAGTTTCACATTGGTAAAATTCCAGATTGCACGGATTCCCGCTTCGATCAACAGCTCCGCCGTCTCCTGAGCCGCAGGGGAGGGCACGGTGAGAATGGCAAGATCGGCGTGGTGTTCGTCTATGCACCGCTTCATGTCGTCCATCGCGTAGACGGGGACCTTGTTGATCTGCCGATCGATCTTTGACGAATCGGTGTCGAGAGCTGCAACTATGTTCAGTCCATGGCGACGAAACTCAGGATAGCCACTGAGCGCCGTTCCGAGGTTTCCCGCTCCAACGACGACCGCATTGTGCACCTGGTTCCACTGGAGAAAGCCGTTGATTGCTTCAATAAGCTTCTCAACCGGGAAACCGATGCGCGGCTTTCCGACTATGCCGGTGACTGCCAGATCCTTTCGCACCTGGATCGGTTCAAGCTCCAGCTCGTCGGCGATGACCGTTCCGGAGATGAACTCCTTGCCTTCGCGACGCGCGGCCTCGATAATGTGAAGATAGCCCGGAAGTCGTTTGATCGTCGGCATGCTTGCCAGTTTACTCGATCTCATTCGGTGCTCCTTGGACGAAAACATAACGTTCGCATTATATCGAATGATCGGCGTTCTGTGTAGTTGGGTCTGCGGCTGGTAGAGTCGGAAAAATCGCTGTACGATATGCGGATGACTGAATCTGACGAACTCCTCACTGTTCGCATCGACAAAATCGTCGCAGGGGGCGACGGACTCGGACGCGACGAACGAATACCAATTGATGAACGGGCGAAAGCGATATTTATCCCGTTCGTTCTTCCCGGGGAACGCGTCCGCGTCCGAGTCACCGAGCAGAGAGCCGACTTCGATCGTGCCGAACTTGTCGAAGTGCTTGAAGCTTCCCCCGCGCGAGTAGAGGCACCCTGCCGGCTCTACGGTGCATGCGGAGGCTGCAACTTTCAGCACATGAGTTACGATGAGCAGTTGCGACAGAAGCTCCTCATCGTTTCGGATGCATTTCGTCGGATAGCAAGCATCAAGCTTGAAACGCTGTCGATGGTGCCGGGAAAGCCGCTTCATTATCGAAACAGGGTACAGCTGCACAGGGATTCAAACGGGGCGCTCGGATTCCGGTCCCGAAATGGCGCCGAGACTGTTCCGGTCGAATCGTGTCCGATCGCGCATCCGTCGATAAACCAGTTTCTCGACAACGTTCGTACCGGTATTCAGACGACTCCTCCGGCCGAACGTTTCACCGTAATCGGAACCGATGCCGGCACCGAAGTAGCCGGACAACACCAACAGCAAACACTTACGATCCTGGGAAGGAACGTATCATTCATGCCGGAGGCGTTCTTTCAGAGCAATCTGGCAATGGTCGACGAGCTGATACCGTGGGTCGTCGATGGATTGGAAGGCGACACCGCGGCGGATCTGTACGCCGGAGTCGGCGTGTTTTCGATGTTTCTGACCGAACGGTACGGCACAGTTCACGTAGTCGAGGAGAATGCTGCGGCGTGCAAATGCGCGAAGGACAACTTGTCGGCAACCGCGGCAAAGGCAACGGGCAACTTCGTTGTCCACCCGCGGCGGGTAGAACAGTGGCTTTCGCGCGATTACCGGGGACGAAGGCTCGATGCAGTGATAGTCGATCCGCCGAGAGCCGGCCTCTCAAAGGTGGTACGCACAGAGCTCATCAGTCGCCGTGTCCCTGAAATCCGGTACGTATCCTGCAATCCGGTTACCCTCGCTCGAGATGCGTCAGCCTTCAAGTCGGCAGGCTACCGCCTCGGGTCATGCACGCTGTTTGACTTCTATCCGAATACCGCGCACATCGAGGCGTTCCTCTCTTTCACCTGGGAAGGCCCGGGGAGATGAAGGCCCGGCGGTTCATTCGGCACCTTATTGCCGTAATGGCAGTCGCCGGAGCACTCGGAGTCGTGCGGGTTGATGCACAGTCTGGCCCTCCGCTGCCGAACAGGGCGTTTGGCATTGCGTGGCGATTCATCCCCGGCGGCGTTCTGCGTGGACCGGTGGTCGCCGGCAGTGACGGGAGCGTCTATTTTCAGGCCGACGATTGGTATCTGTATCACATCTCGGGTGGTGGTGCCGTGATCAACCGGTTCGATCTCGGAGCCGCGCCCGGTGACGCGCTTGTCGCAGGATCAGACGGTTCAGTAGTCACCACGACAGCAAACGGAGATATTACCGCTGTGTCATCGGCCGGGAAGAGATTGTGGCGCATCGGTGGCTCGGCAATCAATTCAGCGGCCGGCGGATCCGGGAGCCTTGCGCCGCTCGGTGCAGTTGCGAAGTCCAATCGCCTGATCTATGTTGCATTCCGGCAAGGAGACCTTGTCTGCATCAACGCGGCAGGCAATCTTCTGTGGACGGTTTCATTCGAATCGCATCTTGCGATGCTGCGCGCAGTTGCCGGGGGACTGCTTGTTTCGGACACGACAGGGCGGCTCTACAGCTTCGACGACTCCGGAACCGTCTTATGGACGATCAGACTGTCGGCGCCTGTCGTAGCTGCGGACAGTGACCGCGGCGTGACTTACGCGATAACTCAGGACGGCACGATTGAAGCCGTCAATTCAAGCGGAGGATTGTTGTGGGCGAGATCGATCGGGCAAGGCGGAACCGCGCAATCCACTTTTGTGCCGACGATCACCATCGATACCGACGGCGATGTTGTTGCTACCGGTGAGGATGGAAGCCTGAACTCCTACCGGCCGGACGGGACTCTTCGGTATCACGCATTTCTGCCAGCTACCAGGTTCGCGGGATGTGCCCGCGGCCCCGGTGGTCTGCTCTACGTCACCACCGATACGGGACTGATCGTGGCGCTTCACTCCGATGGAACCGCGGCGTTCAGTATCCGGACACCTGAGCCGGCAAAGCTCGGGGTTCCGTGGATTGCAGGCGACAGGCAGATCGTCACCGGAGCGGATACATGGGTGGTTTATGCATTCGACGTAGTCGGACACCTGGATTCGCCGGCCGCCGGAACTGCGGACTCGCCCATTCTCAGCTCGAGGGATTCGGCCGCGTCTGCGGCAAATGCGAGTTCCGCAGCAGAGCCGTACCTGCTCGGCTCCTTCCCCCGCGGAGCGTGGAACGGTAACGCGGATTATGCGACTCTCAGGGCAAGAATCGATAGCCAGTCGAGTCAGGATCGGCAGGATGTGATCGACGAGATAGCTCGACGGGTTCAGGATCATCGATTGCGTACCTCCGTACCTTACCTGTCCGAACTTCTCGCTCGGGTTGTCGCCGCGCCCTTCATTGAAGGCCGTCGCGCAGAGAGTCCGCTTCTTCGTGCGCGCGCGGTGACACTCCTGGGCACAATCGGCACAACTGCCGCGCGCAGTTTTCTGCTCATGCTTGTTGCACGTGAGACTGACTCGACAGTGCTCGCATCGGAGATCATGTCACTCGGCAGGTTCGGTGGCGATGCGGATGGTTCAGTGAGAGACGCACTCATGTCGATTGTCGCGTCTCAGGATCCCGATAGGCCGGATGCGTCGGTTGGACGAGCGATCGTTTACTGTCTCCGGTCGATCCTCCGCGTGGAAGGAACGCTCGACGGTACGGACCTCCGGATAGTCGATGGACTCCTGTCAAAAAGCTATCCGGGCGCGCTCAAGGCTGAAATGGTCAAACTGCTTCATTGAGGCGGAAAAGATAGTGCAAATGGAGAGGATACCGGCTATAGTATGCTCGTGAAAGGAGCGTGGCATGAGAAGGACAATCCTATCGTTGTTCCTGATGATGATCTGCACCGCAGCCTTTGCGCAGGACGTAAACAAGGCAGAGCTCGAAAGCGTTGCGAATCAGCGTATACAGTTCCTGAATTACGAAGGGCCACCGACAAAGATCGAGACAATTCAGGAGATTCGCAGCATAGGAACCTACCTCGGACAGGGCCTTGATCTCGCCCACCCGATGCGCGACTACTTCGGAAAGTACCGCATTATTCACGCCGTGGATCCGTCAACCTCACAGAAACTCGACGCCGATATACTCGTCCTGGAACAGGGAGCCGAAGTTGATCACATCGACAATCTCCGAATTATCATCCAGGGCTTTCTCCAGGCCGCCTATGGATATAACGACGCCGACAGCAAGCTCCTTGCCTATTTCGTGACGATCTATAACGCAGTTCATCGCGGAAACATGATTTTTGTGGCAGAAAAATACAAACCGATTGTCACGAAGAATGTCTCGGCGGACAACGTAGGCCTTTCCGTCCGGTACAATGAATGGCCGGGGAAGACCCGGATGATCATACCTCTCGGCGCGGCAGCGCTCGGTTCACTCGGATCCTTGAGCCCGACCGAGCTCGTCGGACCGCAGGTCATCGACGAGTTGCGTACCCGGCAGGATATGGGAATTGCGCAGCGAAAGGAGATGGTCGGCCTCATCGAACGGATCATCCAGCAGAAAGAGCAGCAATTGAGTCAGCTGCAGAGTGCGCCTCAAACCGCAGCCGCGCCTGGAACGGGACCGGGAACAGCTCAATCCACGACGGCGCCCGCGGCGCAGACATCGACAACCACGACGCCCGGAACAGCGCCTGCGGCAGCATCAGCTGCTGTCGCATCTGCGCCTCAGTCGACGCAGCCGGCCGCGCAACCTTCGCCAGGCGGCACCCAGCCCCCGCCGGCCGCATCGACGCAGTCGGCGCCCGCCCGGCAGCCCGCGGCAGGAACCCAGCCGGCCCAGACCGCGGCCGAGAACCAGGCAGCTATTGCACAAACGCAGAAGCAGATCCAGCAGCTTCAGGACACCGCGCGGCAACAGCGGGAACAGATTGCGCGTGACCAGCAGCAGCTCCTCAACAAGGCTCCCGAACAGCCGAAGACTGCCGCTTCGGCACAGAATCTTCTTCCCGTCACATTCCTCATGGTAAACAGCGTTTCAATCACGATAGATTCAACCGGAACCCAGCAGGGTGTGATGCTGCCATTTGCTCAGGTTGTAAAGATCAACCCGCTCACGTTTGAACCTGTGCAGACATCACCGATCAAGGCAGTTGTAGGTCGATACCTGCTTCTGATCGGAAAGGACGAGCTGCCGGTGATTATTGCGCTGAAGAGCAGCCTCCCCGCATCCGCTGCGAGCAGTACGTCTGTTCAAACCCCGGCCTCATCCGATCCTGTGCTGACTTCCGCGCAGAGCGGAAGACTGGTACAACTTGATCCGAAGACGCTCGATCCGGCGACCATCGGTACGGATGTTATCTTTCCGGGAAGCGTTCTTGAAGAACATGGCGGAGAGCTTTACGCTGTCGTCCGCGATTCGGGAGCGTGGCATCTTGGTCGTTTCAATCCCGACCTTACGCTTATTGAACGGTCGGCTGTTGACGTGAATCCGTTTACGACACTGGCATTTCGTGGTGACAGAGTGTGGATACAAACTTCCGATAATCGGGTTGTTCCTCTTCTGATTCAGGATCTTCGGGTAGCGCATTAGCGAGAGGGGAGTGGAAATGGAGAAAGTTCAGGCAGATTTCGCCGGGCGAACGATATCGGTAGTACGGGATCTCAGTGTCGATGAGCAGATATATCTGTACGAAGCGACGCGCAGACTCAAGAAGGCACTTCGCGACGGAACCGACACGAGTGAGTTCAGGATCGATCGACCCGATCTTGGCGTATATCTGTTCTTCATGGAAGATTCAACCCGCACGAAAGAATCATTTCGAAACGCTGCCAAATTCCACGGTGTGAAGGTGAACGACTTTGTTGCCGAGCACTCCTCATTTAACAAAAAGGAGAGCATCACCGACACCATCAAGATGTTAGTCGGTTACTCGAACCAGTCGATCTTCATCATTCGCAGCAAGCTCGAGGGCGTGTGCCGCTGGCTCGAATCGGCGATCTCCGAGTACGTGGATACGGCAAAACTCGCGCCGGCTGCCTTCATCAACGCAGGCGATGGGAGACACGAACACCCGACTCAGGAGTTCCTCGACGAGTTCAGCTTCCTTGAGCAAAAAGGGTGGAACAGGGACTCCATCCATGTTGCACTGGTGGGCGATCTGTTTCACGGCCGTACCGTGCACTCCAAGGTCGACGGGCTTCGGGTGTTCCGAAACGTTCAAGTTGATCTTGTTGCGCCGGACGAACTCAGCATGCCTGGCCACTATATTGACCAGATGCGTCGGAATGGCTTTGAGGTCCGCCTGTTCCCCACGATCGAAGCCTACCTTCAGCAGGCGAAAGTGGCAAAGCTGTGGTACTTCACGCGATTGCAGCTCGAGCGAATGGGAGACCAACTCCTTGAAAAAGAGGATCAACTTCGGAGTGCTGTGACGTTCCGAAAGGAGTTCATATCCCTGGTTCCTGAGAACACGAAGTTCTTTCATCCGCTTCCGCGGCATTCAGTGACGCCAACTATTCCCTCCTTTCTTGATCATACTTCGCTGAACGGATGGGATGCGCAGTCCATGAATGGCTACTTCACCCGCATCATAGAGCTGGCGATGGTAGGCGGCAGACTCGGATCGGACTTTGCCGGGCAGGCGAGAGTTGAAAAGGAGTTCAGCGACGACTTCATTCAGGAAGCTCCCGTTGGAACCGGAAGCAAGCAGGAGTACAAGATCGGCATCAAGCCGGTGGAAGACGGCATTGTAATCGATCATATTGGCAAAGGCAGGTCGACTGCTGAGATCTGGGATCACATCAGCAAGATTCGCAACATTCTCGACCTGAACGTCGTCAGCTCGCAAGGCGTATTTAATTCGCAACGTGATCCCCACCGGTACAAGGGACTTATATCGTTGCCGGAAATCCGTTCATTCGATGAGCGGCAGATCAAGATGCTCGCCGCTATCGCTCCTGACTGCACATTGAACATCGTCAAGGACAGCCACGTTACCCGGAAGTACCGGTTGTCGATGCCACCCCGGGTGTACAACCTGCCGGGAATTTCATGCAAGAACGAAGATTGCATTTCGCATCCGAATCACCACGAGCCGATATCTGCCGAGTTTTATCGTTCCGAGGATTCGACCTTCGTGTGCCGCTACTGTGAGCGGCCGCACGAGTTCCAGGACATCTGGTA